>NZ_MSGP01000446.1 GCF_002078235.1 Streptomyces viridosporus | reverse complement strand
TCGGACCTGCCGACACTGACCACCCTCGTCGTCGCCGGCGAGGCCGCCCCCGCCCAGGTCGTCGAAGACTGGGCGCCCGGCCGCCGCATGATCAACGCCTACGGCCCCACCGAGACCACCGTCTGCGCCACCATGAGCACCCCGCTCACCGGCACCCAGCCGGACACCGTGCCCATCGGCACCCCCATCACCAACACCCGCGTCTACGTCCTGGACGAGGGGCTGCGACCGGTCGCCCCCGGCGTCACCGGCGAGCTCTACGTGGCCGGCACCGGCCTCGCCCGCGGCTACCTGAACCGCCCCGACCTCACCGCCGAACGCTTCGTCGCCAACCCCCACGGCACCCCCGGCGAACGCATGTACCGCACCGGCGACCTCGTCCGCTGGACCGAAGACGGCCGACTCACCTACCTCGGCCGCACCGACGACCAGGTCAAGCTCCGCGGCTTCCGCATCGAACTCGGAGAAGTCGAAACCGCCCTCCGGCACCTCCACGGCATCCGCCAGGCCGCCGTCGTCGTCCGCGAGGACCGCCCCGGCGACCGCCGCCTGGTCGCCTACACCGTCCACGACACCGACCGCACCGCCGACCCGGCCACCCTCCGCGACGCGCTGCGCACCACCCTGCCCGAGCACATGGTCCCGGCCGCGATCGTCCCCCTCGACGCCCTCCCGCTCACCGTCCACGGCAAGCTCGACCGCACCGCGCTCCCCGCACCCGACACCGCCGCCACCGCCACCGGCCGTGCCCCCCGGACCGTCCAGGAAGCGCTGCTGTGCGGCCTGTTCGCCGAGGTGCTCGGTGTGGAGGACGTGGGCATCGACGACGGGTTCTTCGACCTCGGAGGCCACTCCCTGCTGGCCACCCGTCTCGCGGCCCGCGTCCGGGACGAGCTCGGTGTGGAGCTCCCGGTGCGCAGCGTCTTCGAGCACCCGACCGTGGCCGAGCTCGTCCGGCAGCTCGGCTCGGCGTCCGGGGTACGTCCCCCGGTGCGCGCGGTCGAACGCCCTGCGGAGGTTCCGCTCTCCTTCGCCCAGCGCAGGCTGTGGTTCCTCGGTCATTTCGACGGGCCCAGCGCCGCGTACAACATCCCGCTGGCGCTGAGTCTGACCGGCGACCTGGACCGGGCGGCTCTCGCCGCCGCGCTGCGGGATGTGGTCGACCGGCACGAGAGCCTGCGGACCGTCTTCCCCGACACCGACGGGCGCCCGCGCCAGTGGGTGCTGGAGACCTCCGCCGTCAGCCTCGAACTGCCGGTCACCGAGGTGACCGAAGCCGAACTGCCCGACGCGCTGAGCGCCGCGGCGAGCCACGCCTTCGACCTGACGACCGACGTGCCGCTGAAGGCGGACCTCTTCGCCCTCGCCCCCGACCGGCACGTGCTCCACCTGCTGGTGCACCACATCGCCGCCGACGGCGCCTCGCTGGCGCCGCTGGCCAGGGACCTGTCCACCGCCTACGCGGCGCGCCGTCTGGCGCAGGCCCCCGACTGGGAACCCCTGCGGGTGCAGTACGCGGACTACACGCTGTGGCAGCGGGAGGTGCTGGGCAGCGAGGACGACCCGGACAGCAAGGTCTCGGCCCAGCTCGAGCACTGGCGTACCGTTCTCGCGGACCTCCCCGAGGAGCTGACGCTGCCGGCCGACCGGCCGCGGCCCCAGCGTTCCTCCCACCGCGGCGGCCTGGTCCCGCTGGAGCTCGACGCCGAGCTGCACGCCCGGATCACGACGCTGGCCCGCCGCACCGGCACCAGCGTGTTCATGGTCCTCCAGGCGGCCACCGCCGCCCTGCTCACCAAGATGGGCGCCGGCAACGACATCCCGATCGGCACGCCGGTCGCCGGACGGACCGACAGCGCCCTCGACGACCTCGTGGGCTTCTTCGTCAACACGCTGGTGCTGCGCACCGACACCTCCGGCAACCCCAGCTTCCGGGAGCTGCTGGCGCGGGTCCGGGACACCGACCTCGCCGCCTACGCCCACCAGGACGTTCCGTTCGAGCGGCTCGTGGAGGTCATGAACCCGGAGCGCTCCGCGGCACGGCACCCGCTGTTCCAGGTCAACCTGACGTTCCACAACCAGGCCCCCGCCGAGGACGGCCTGGAACTGCCCGGGTTGACCTTCGGCGGTCACCCGGTCGAGCACACCGTCGCCAAGTACGACCTGGCACTGAGCCTGACCGAGCAGCGGACCCCCGGGGGTTCGCCCGCGGGGATCACGGGTGCGCTGGAGTTCGCCGTCGACCTCTTCGACCCGTCCACGGCCGGCCGTCTCGCCGAGCGCTTCGTCCGGCTGCTGTCCGCGTGGGCCGAGGAGCCCGACCGGGTGCTCAGCGACGTGCACGTCCTGGACGCGGCCGAGTGGGAAGCCGCTCTCGCCGGTGCGGGTGCGGTGGTGGGTGAGGCCGGTACGGACGGGCCGTCGCTGGCCGAGCTGTTCCAGGCACGGGCGGCCGCCACCCCGGACGCGATCGCCGTGACCTGCGGCGAGCACTCCCTCTCCTACCGCGAACTGAACGCCTCGGCGAACCGGCTGGCCCGCCGCCTGCTCGCCACCGGCGCCGGCCCGGGCCGGTTCGTCGGCCTCGCCCTGCCCCGGACCGCGGACCTGGTCACCGCCCTGC
>NZ_MSGP01000445.1 GCF_002078235.1 Streptomyces viridosporus | reverse complement strand
GAGGGTGCCGGTGAGGACCGGGGCCGTGGTGTCGTTCCAGGTGGTCAGGGTGTCGGTGCGCTCGTCGGCGGACAGGACGTCCACGGTGCCGACCGGGGCGTCGGGGGCGGCCACGACCGCGCGGAGCACGCGCTCCAGCCGGCCGGTGAACGCCTCGATCGTGGCCCGGTCGAACAGGTCCACGGCGAAGTCCACGAAGCCGTCCAGCCCGGCCGGGGAGCCGTCCCCGCCCGACCGCTCACCGAAGCTCAGGGAGAGGTCGAACTTGGCGGCGCCCGTGTCGGCCTCCTCGTTCCGCGCGGTCAGACCGGGCAGTTCGAGGTCGCTGCCCCCCGTGTTCTGCAGGGTGAGCATGACCTGGAAGAGCGGGTGGCGGGCCAGCGAGCGCTCCGGGCTGACCAGGTCGACGAGGCGTTCGAAGGGGACGTCCTGGTGGGCGTAGGCCTCCAGGTCGCTCTCCCGGACCCGGTCCAGCAGCTCGCGGAAGGTCGGGTCGCCGGAGGTGTCGGTGCGCAGCACCAGCGTGTTGACGAAGAAGCCGACCAGGTCGTCCAGGGCGCTGTCGGTGCGGCCGGCGACCGGGGTGCCCAGCGGCACGTCCGTGCCGGCGCCGAGCTTGCCCAGCCAGACCGCGACGGCGGCCTGCAGCACCATGAACAGGCTGGCGCCGGACTCCCGGGCCAGCGCGGCCAGCCCGGCGTGGACGTCGGCGTCCAGGGTGAACGGGACCACGTCGCCGCGGTAGGAGGCGCGGGCCGGGCGCGGCCGGTCCACCGGCAGGGGCAGTTCCTCCGGCAGTCCGGCCAGGGCCCGGCGCCAGAAGTCCAGCTGGCCGGAGACCACGCTCGTCGGGTCGTCCTCGCTGCCCAGCACCTCCCGCTGCCACAGCGCGTAGTCCGCGTACTGCACCGGCAGCTCGGTCCAGGTTGGCGCCTCGCCGCGGCACCGCGCCGCGTAGGCGGCCGACAGGTCACGCGCCAACGGACCCATGGACCACCCGTCGGCGGCGATGTGGTGCAGGACGAGGAGCAGCACGTGCTCCCGCTCGCCGGCCCGGAACAGCGTCGCCCGCAGCGGCAGATCGGTGGAGAGGTCGAAGCCGCGTGCCGCGGTCGCGCCGAGCGCCGTCCGCAGGTCCTCCTCGTCGACCTCGACGAGGTCCAGCCGGGGCACCGCCCCGTCCAGGACGACCTGGACCGGACTGCCGCCGACCTCCCGGAAGACGGTGCGCAGCACCTCGTGGCGGCCGACCACGTCGTGCAGGGCCGCGGCCAGCGCGGCCGGGTCGAGCACACCGGTGAGCCGCACCGCGACCGGCAGGTTGTACGTGGCGGCCTCCGCGCCGTCCAGCCGGCTGAGGAACCACAGCCGCTGCTGCGCGTACGAGAGGGGCAGGTGCTCGGGGCGCGGTACGCGGGACAGGGCCCGGCGGGCCGGTCGGGCGTCGCCGAGCAACTGGGCGAGCCCCGCCGGGGTGGGCGTCTCGAACAGGGCCCGGATGGGCAGTTCGACGTCGACCTCGCTACGGATCCGGCTGATCAGACGGGTGCCCAGCAGGGAGTGGCCGCCGAGCTCGAAGAAGCTGTCGTCGGCCCCGGCCGGGGCGTCGAGTC
This sequence comes from Streptomyces viridosporus, assembly GCF_002078235.1. GTDB lineage: Bacteria > Actinomycetota > Actinomycetes > Streptomycetales > Streptomycetaceae > Streptomyces > Streptomyces viridosporus. The sequence goes on along the minus strand of NZ_MSGP01000445.1, from coordinate 367 downwards.
CGAGGACCTCCCCGAACAGGCGGCACAGCAGGGCCTCCTGCGCCGTGGCCGGAGCACGGCCGGGCTCCCCGGTCTGCACCTCGGGGGCGGGCAGTGCCTTGCGGTCGAGCTTGCCGTTGGGGGTGAGCGGCAGGGCGCCCAGGGTGACGAAGGCCGACGGCACCATGTACTCGGGCAGCGCGGCCGCCAGGTGCCTGCGCAGCGCGCCGCCGTCCGTGTCCGGGGCGGGGGTGGTGTCGGGGACGGTGTAGGCGACGAGCCGCTTGTCGCCGGGCCGGTCCTCGCGGACCAGCACGGCCGCCTGGGCGACGTCCGGGTGGGACACCAGCACCGACTCGATCTCGCCGAGTTCGATCCGGAAGCCGCG
>NZ_MSGP01000444.1 GCF_002078235.1 Streptomyces viridosporus | reverse complement strand
CCGTAGGTGAGGGCGCCGACGCCCCGCTCGAGCCGCTGCTCGACTGGGCCCTGCGCGCCCTCGCCTCCGTCGGCGCCCTCACCTACGGCGACGGGCAGGCCACGCTCACCCCGCTCGGCAGCTGGGCGGTGTGGGTCAAACTGGAGCAGATCTGCGTCGCCGCGCAGAGCCCCGCCGGGAACATCGAGCAGGGGGCCGAGGACATGCTCCGCGGCTGTGCCCAGCTGCGGCCCAACGCGGCCCGCGCCGAGTACCGCGCCTGGCTCGCCGCCCGCCCGGTCGGCAGCGCCGTCACCGAGCTGATCGGCGCCGCCCGGGGCGAGGACGCCCTGCTGCGCGGTCTCGCCTTCGAAGCCCTGCGCTTGGTCGGCGCCCCCGCCGAGCCCGAGGTCCGCGCCGTGCTCGACGAGCCGACGCTGCGGCCCTACGCCCTGCTGTGGCTCGCCGAGCACGAGGGAGCCGACCCCGAGGACGCCCCCGCGGTCCTCACCCGGGAGGAGGCGACCTGGCTCTGGGTGGACACCGCGGCCGCCGTCGCCGACCACGGCGAGGCCCCCCTGCTGGTCCGGCACCTGGAGTCCGCGGTGCAGCCGACCGTGCCCGCCCTGCTCAACGAGGTGCGCGCCGTCGGCCACCCGCGCACCGTGCAGGTCCTGGTCGCGCTCGCCGCCGCGCATCCCGACCCCGCCCTGGCCAAGGCCGTCCGCCGGGCCGCCTTCCAGGTGCACACCGGGGGCTGACGCCGCCGACGGCCTCCTCTCAGGTCCCGGCCCCGGGCGCGTACGTGCCGAAGCCCCAGACGTTGCCCTCGAGGTCCCGGGCCAGGTAGTCCCGCGAGCCGTGGTCCTGGTCCGTCGGGGGCATCAGGATCTCCGCGCCCCGCTCCACCGCCCGCCGGTGGTGTGCGTCGACGTCGTCCACGACGATGTACACCCCGGCCGGGCCCGCGCCCTTCATCGCGGTGTCGAACACCCCGCCGCGGCCCCGGGAACCCAGCATCACCGCGCCGTTGCCCTGCGCCAGTTCGGCGTGCACCACCGTGCCGTCCTCGCCCTCGTACACCGACAGCTCCGTGAAGCCGAGGGCCTCCGTGAGCTGCCGGATCGCCGCCTTCGCGTCCGCGTACAGCAGCGTCGGGAAGACGCTCAGACGTCCGCCGCCCGTGCCTGCCATGGCGATCACCTCCTCGTGTGTCGTAGCCGGACATCACCGGACATTCCCTGCGTCGCTCAGTGTGGCACCGGTCACCGACAGTGCCCCGGACCGTTCGCGCGGGAAGGGGGCGGGCGGGGCGCGGCCGAACGCCGCGCACGGGAAAACCGGTTGCACGGCCCCGTTAGAATGGCTCGCATGGCCATTCTCCTCGCGCATTAGACGGCGGGAACGTCCTCAGCCGCCCCTCCCGCCCCCTCCCCCGACCTCTCGACCACGCTGAGCAGGGG
>NZ_MSGP01000443.1 GCF_002078235.1 Streptomyces viridosporus | reverse complement strand
GGGGCTGCCCGGCCGGCTGTATCCGCGCACCGACCGGCCGGCCGTCCTCGCCTCCTTCGCCCCCCGGGTGGCCGAGTGCGCGGCCGACGGCGATCCCGTCGCCGCGGACGTGCTGCGCGCGGCGGCCCGGCACATGGCGGACTCGGCCGCGGCCGTGTGCCCGGACGTGGACGGGCCGTCGGTCGGTCTCACCGGCGGCCTGTCCGGGATGGGCGACCCGCTGCTCGTACCGCTGGACGAGGAGCTGGCGAAGCGGCTGCCGCGGGCACGGCGGGTCACGGCCGAGGGGGACCCACTGCACGGGGCGGTGCGGATCGCCACCGACCTCACGACGGGCACATTCACCCTTCCGAGCGACGGAAGGATGCTGTGCCTGACGAGCCCGGCGGCCGAGGACGTCACCCGGGCGGCCGATCCCGAGAAGTAACCCGTCAGACAAATCCGGACGGATACCGCTCACCCGGCCCCTCCCCGAACGGGGGAGCCCAGGAAGCCACTAACATGCCGCAACATGAGCACCCCCACTGGGCCCGCGTCCGGCCTGCCAGTACGAATGCCGCGCCCCCGCCAGCCCGGGCGGCACCGCCGCCCCGAGCCCCTGGTGGCTCCCGAGGACGCGCCCGCGCTCGTTCTCGCCGTGCCGGGTGCGCCCAGCAGCACCATTCGCTCCCTGGCCGAGGAGGTCGTGAGCATCGCCCGTTCCGAGCTGCCCGGCCTGGACGCCCGGATCGGTTACCTCGACGGCGACGACGAGGAGTTCCCCTCGCTGCAGTCGGTGCTCGCGTACACCGGTGAGGAGCGCACCGCCCGCTTCGAGCAGGCCCGCGCCGCCGGCGCGGACGTCAAGGCGCCCGACGGTCCCGTCGCCGTCGTCGTGCCCCTGCTGGCCGGCCCGGACAGCGCGCTGCTGCGCCAGGTCCGCCAGGCCGTGATGGACAGCCGCGTCGCCGCGGAGCTGACCGACGTGCTCGGCCCGCACCCGCTGCTCGCCGAGGCGCTGCACGTGCGGCTGTCGGAGGCCGGGCTGGCCCGTGCCGACCGCGCCCGCCTGTTCACCGTGGCGACCGCCGCGGACGGCATCATCCTGGCGTCCGTGGGCGGTGACGAGGCCGTGCAGGCGGCCGGGATCACCGGCATGCTGCTCGCCGCGCGCCTCGCGGTGCCGGTGATGGCCGCCGCCCTGGACCAGGAGGGGTCCATCGCCTCCGTCGCCGAGCAGCTGCGCGGCTCCGGTTCGCAGCAGCTCGCGCTCGCGCCGTACCTGATCGGCCCGGAGATCGACGCGAGCCTGCTCGAGGAGGCCGCGAAGGAGGCGGGCTGCTCCGCCTCCGAGGCACTCGGCCCGTACCCGGCGATCGGCAAGCTCGCCCTGGCCAAGTACACGACCGCGCTGGGCATCGCGCCGCAGCAGGCGCAGAGCTCCCCGGTCCGCTGACGCGGCCGGCTCGCACCGCCCCGTCNNNNCCCGTCCGCCTCTGTGCGAAGGGACCGGCGGGCCGGTCCCGGTCAGCCGATGACCACGCAGGACGCCGCGGGCACCGGGATCGAGCCGCCGCGTCGCGGCACCCCGGTGTCCGCGTCGACCGCGAACCAGGTCACGTCCCCGGAGCGCTCGTTCGCGACGTACAGGAAGCCGCCGGACTCGGTGACCGCGCGCGGCCAGTGACCGCCGCAGGGCACGGTGGTGAGCGGGCTCAGCTTCTCCCCCTCGACCGCGAACACCGACAGCACGTCCTCACCGCGGGTCGCGGTCCACACGAAGCGTCCGTCGGGCGAGACGGCCACGCCCGACGGATAGGCGTCGCCGGCCGGGGCGCCGGGCAGGACCGGGACCTCGGTGAGCGGCCTCAGCTCACCGCCGGCGGCGTCCCAGCGGCAGACGACGAGGGTGGGGCTGAGCTCGTTGAGGACGTACGCGTGCGCACCGTCCGGGTGGAAGGCCAGGTGGCGCGGGCCCGACCCGGGGCGCAGGGCGAATTCCCGGTGCAGGCGGAGGGTGCCGCCGGTCAGGGTGCACACCCGCACCGAGTCCGTGCCGAGGTCGACGCCGACCGCCCAGCGACCGCTCGGGTCGGGCTGCACCTGGTGGGCGTGCGGGCCCCGCTGGCGCTGCGGGTGGGGGCCCGAGCCGCTGTGCCGGAACACCCCGGACGCGGACCGCGCGAGGCCGCCGTCCGCGCGGACGGGGACGGCGGTGACACTGCCGGAGCCGTAGTTCGCGGTGAGCAGGTGCCCGGCGAAGAGACTGAGGTGGGTCGGCCCGCTCGCGTCGACCGGTACCGGAGGCCCGGCCGGCTCCGGTCCGTCCCCGGTCACACGGAACGCGGCCACGGCGCCCTCGGCCGTCTCGCTGACCGCGTACAGCATGCGGCGGTCGGCCGACAGGGCCAGGAAGGAGGGGTCGGGTACGCCGTCCACGGTGCTCAGCACGGTCAGCGCGCCGCTGTCGGGGGCGACGGCCGCGGTGACGATGCCGGGTCCTCCCGCCGCCGTGAACGACCCGATGAACGCCTGTCGCTCGCCATCCGCCACCACTGTCCCCTCTCGTCCGGTACCGGTCCGGAGCGACGGTAGCAGCCGCCCCCTTCAGGTCTAGACCAAAAGCCACCGACCCGGGTGTGTGTCCGTGCGCGCTTCAGGCGCCGACCAGGGGGGATCCGGAGGGCGCCCGCAGCGGCGCCGCGAGTTCGGCGAGGGCGCGTTCCAGACCGTGGAGGTGGGCCAGTGCGGGTTCCGTCGCGGCCGCAGCCGTGCGCACCGCGACGTCCCGGCCGCCGGTGAGCGCCTCGACCGCGGCCTCCACGCGCCGGCAGGCGGCGGTGAGGCGAGCGTCGTGCGAGGCCTCCGGGTCGGCCACGACGGCGACGAGACCGCGGATCTCCCGGGCGCAGTCGTCGAGCAGGGCGAGCACCCGGCGGGCGCGCCGCTTGCGGCCGCGCATCGGGTTCAGCGGATGCACCAGCGGGGCGACCGAGAGCCGCACCCGGGCGAGGAGCTGCTCCAGCTCCGCCGCCTTCGGCGCGGGGTCGGCGTCCGGGACCCCGGCCAGCCGCGCGGCCGCCTGGGCGGTGCACGCGTGGACGCAGTGCAGGGCCCGCTGGATCCAGGCGTCGGTGACGCGGTGGGTGGTCACGGGGAGGACGAGCGTCACCGCCAGCGCGGCACCGAGCGCGCCGACGCCGGTCTCCACCAGCCGCAGGGCCAGCAGACCGGGGCCGAGCACGCCCAGGAGGCCGTAGAGCACCGCGGCGAGCAGGGTCACCCAGAGCATCATCCAGGTGTAGGACACCGCGGCCGTGTAGAAGATGCCGAAGACGGACACGGCGAGGATCAGGGCGGCGGGGAGGGCGTCCCCGTGCACGGGGACGACGACGAGCAGCGCGAGACCGATGCCGATGACCGTCCCCAGCACCCGCCGGAAGCCGCGGACCAGGGTCTCGCCGCGCGAGGCGGTGTTGACGAAGACCCACCAGGTGGCGCCGACGGCCCAGTACCAGCGCTGCCCGGACACCAGCTGGCCCACGACGAGGGCGAAGCCCGCGCCGGCCGTCGCCTGGATCGCCTGGCGGGTGGTCACGCGGGCCAGGCCCGTGCCGCCGGGCGGAGCCGGCACGGCGGCGGGCGGCAGGCGGCGCTCGTAGCACCACAGCCCGAAGCGCACCGCGGCCGCGGCGAGCACGGACAGCACCACGGAGGCGTACAGCTCGGGGAGCTGGTCCGTCCTCGCGTGCAGGAACTGCGCCGCGAAGCAGGTCATGAACGCGAAGACCCCGAGGCTGTGCCCGCGCGGGCCCCAGCGCCGCGCGTACACGCCCAGTCCGACCACGGCGAGGAAGGCGAGGTCGCGCGCCACGGGATGGTCCTGCAGCCCCGCGGCGGCGGCGAGCACCGGCAGGCCGACGGCGGGCAGCAGCGCGGTCGTGACGGCCTGCCCGCGGACCGTGGCGTCGGTGACGGTGAACAGGGCGAGCAGCGCGGCGAGCCCACCGGTGACGGTGCCCGTGAGGGAGTGGCCGGCCAGACCGCACACGACGACCGCCAGCCCGATGCCGAGCACGGCCCGCGCCGCGAAGCGCAGCCGGGTCCGGCCCGGGTCCGCGGCCGTGAACACCCTCTTCAGCACCGCTTACCGCCCCCTGGGAATCAACGAAGTGCACCGTGGCACGAAAAAGGCGCCGCGGGTTCGCAGCGCCATCGACAGCTCCATGGGAGCATCCGGGGCGCCACTGGCTCAACAGGCCGCTCTCCGACTGGGCCATTGGCCCAGCACTCGTGACGCGGAAACGTCCGCCGAGGTGCCAACGGCCGACCGCCCGCGGCTCGGCGGTCCGGCACGCCCCGTGCCGTTGCTACAGTCGGAAACGATCACTGAAGGACGAGGAGACCGGGCGTCATGGCCGTGGACGAGCTCGACACCCGCATCCTGCGGCTGCTGCTGGAGCAGCCGCGCACCAGCGTGCGCGAGTACGCCCGCATCCTCGGGGTCGCCCGCGGCACCCTCCAGGCGCGGCTCGACCGCATGGAGCGCGAGGGCGTGATCACCGGCACCGGTCCCACCCTCTCCCCCGCCGCACTGGGCCACCCCGTGCTCGCGTTCGTGCACATCGAGGTCACCCAGGGGCACCTGGACGAGGTGGGCGCCGCCCTGGCCTCCGTGCCGGAGATCGTCGAGGCGTTCTCCATCACGGGCGGCGGCGATCTGCTGACCCGGGTCGTGGCGCGCGACGCCGGGCATCTGGAGGACGTGATCCAGAAGCTGATCGGCCTGCCCGGCGTGGTCCGCACCCGCACCGAGGTGGCGCTGCGCGAGCGCGTCGCGCACCGGCTGCTGCCGCTGGTGGAGTCGATCGGCCGGACGGCACGGAAGTGATCCCGTACCGGGTGCCGGCCGCCCCGGCGGCCTTGGCATCCTGGACCCCATGAGCACCCTCGGCACCCTCTCGGTCATCTTCGATCTCGACGGAACGCTCGTGGACAGCGAGCCGAACTACTACGAGGCGGGCCGTCAGACCCTCGCCGAGTACGGCGTCCCGGACTTCTCGTGGACCGAGCACGAGCGCTACGTCGGGATCAGCACGCGGGAGACGATCGCCGACTGGCGGGAGCGGTACGGGCTGCGGGCCGGCGTGGAGGAACTGCTCGCGGTCAAGAACCGCCGCTATCTGGAGCTGGCCCGCGCCTCCACGCGCGTGTACCCGCAGATGCGGGCGTTCGTCGAACTGCTGGCGGGCGAGGGGGTGCCGATGGCCGTGGCCTCCGGCTCCTCGCCGGAGGCCATCGAGGCGATCCTGTCGGGCACGGGCCTGGACGCGCATCTGCGCACCGTCGTCTCGGCCGACGAGGTGGCGCGCGGCAAGCCGGCCCCCGACGTCTTCCTGGAGGCGGCCCGCCGGCTCGGCGCGGCCCCCGGCGACTGCGTGGTGCTGGAGGACGCGGCCCCGGGCGCCGCCGCCGCGCACGCGGCCGGGATGCGCTGCATCGCGATCCCGTACGTCGCCGCGCAGGCCGACGCCGCGGAGTTCGCC
>NZ_MSGP01000442.1:432-651 GCF_002078235.1 Streptomyces viridosporus | reverse complement strand
GGCAGCACACCGAACCTGCTCAACGCGCTCAGGCAGAACGGACTGCGCGCCACGATGTTCAACCAGGGCCAGTACGCCGCCGCCAACCCCTCCCTGGTCAAGGCCCAGGTGGACGCGGGCATGTGGGTCGCCAACCACAGCTACACCCACCCGCACATGACCCAGCTGAGCCAGGCGCAGATGGACTCGGAGATCTCCCGCACCCAGCAGGCGATCGCG
>NZ_MSGP01000442.1:0-415 GCF_002078235.1 Streptomyces viridosporus | reverse complement strand
CGAGACCAACGCGACCCTGCGGTCGGTCCAGGCCAAGTACGGCCTGACCGAGGTCCTTTGGAACGTCGACTCGCAGGACTGGAACGGCGCGAGCACCGACGCGATCGTGCAGGCCGCCTCCCGGCTCACCGACGGCCAGGTCATCCTCCTGCACGACTGGCCGGCGAACACCCTGGCCGCGATCCCGCGCATCGCGCAGAACCTGGCCTCCCGCGGCCTGTGCTCCGGCATGATCTCCCCGCAGACGGGCCGCGCCGTCGCCCCCGACGGCTCCGGCGGGGAACCGCTCTTCGGGGACATGGCCGGTCGGTCTGCCGCCGCGCGGTCGGCGAAGTGGGCGGACGCGTGGCCGAGGCCGCTCACGGCGAGCGCGACGAGCGCTGCTGCCGCCGCGAGACCTTCGTGCACCCGGCAC
>NZ_MSGP01000441.1:215-678 GCF_002078235.1 Streptomyces viridosporus | reverse complement strand
CCCCCGCAGACGCACCCGGTCCCGGCCCCTCCCCGAACTCCACGGCCTCGGCCTGCACCTGCGCCCCTGGGACCCGGCGTCCCGGGCCGACGTGGAGACGTGGCTGCGCGGCCTCACGGACCCGGAGTTCCAGCGCTGGAACACCCCGCTCCGGCCGATCACGGACCTGGCCGCCGCCCGGGAGTCGCTGCGCCGGGGCACCCGGCACGACCTGGAGGGCACGGGGGCGTCCTTCCGGATAGCCGACGCCGGCAGCGGCGCGGCGCTGGGGCACCTCGGCGTCAACGACATCCACCCGGTGATGCGCCTGGGCCGGGTCGGCTACTGGGTGCTCCCGGAGGCGCGCGACCGGAGGGTGGCCACCCGGGCGCTGCTGCTCGTCGCGCGCTGGGCGCTGACCGAACGGGGCCTGCACCGGCTGGAGCTGAACCACGCGCTGGGACACGGGGCGTCCTGCCGGGTC
>NZ_MSGP01000441.1:0-169 GCF_002078235.1 Streptomyces viridosporus | reverse complement strand
CCCGCCTCGCGACGGACCCGGAGCCGCCCGCGCCGGGCCCACCGGCGTGACGGACCCGGGGCCGCCCGCGCCGGTTCCACCGGCGTGACGCGGGGGCGCGTCGCGAGCCCCCGGCGGCACTCCGCGTCACGGCCAGAGCAGCTCCCGGGCCCATCCCTCCCCGGCCCGC
>NZ_MSGP01000440.1 GCF_002078235.1 Streptomyces viridosporus | reverse complement strand
AACCGCGGGCTGCCGCGGCGCAGGGGCTCCCAGCCCACGCGCCGCGGCAGCCCGCGGTTGCGGGCCTGGGCGAGCGGACGCCAGAACCCGGCCCGCAGCAACGCCTCGGGCGGGACCGCCCCGGTCCGGTCCAGGACCGTCTCGGGCACCTTCTGCGGGTCGGGCACCTTGTACTCGGCCATGATCTCGTCGTACTTGTCGTGCAGCACCGTGTTGTCCGGGTCGGCGCCGAAGACCACGAGCTGGCCGGTGGGCTGGGTGTCGACCAGCACGGTCACCAGGTCGGGACGGTAGCGCGTCAGCACCTCGGTGATCTTGTAGACGTCGCCGGTCCAGGCGGTGGTGTGCCGGTCGCGGGCGGCCTCGTCCACGTTGCGCGGCAGCATGTCGTCGAGGACGATCACGCTGGACCAGTCGGAGTGCTTCTCGACGTTCATGAAGTCGCGCAGGGCGTACTCGAACAGGTGCATGCCGTCGATGAACGACAGGTCGAGCGTGGTGCGGCGCCAGTGGCCGAAGGGGCTGCGGCCCCGGCGCAGGTTGCGCAGCGGGTGCCGGCCGCCCTTGAGGTGGGCCAGCGGGTTGTCGCGGGCGAAGAAGTCGTCGCTGGTGGCCTTCACCAGGTGGACGTCGCACTTCAGCTCCGAGACCACCTTGAAGGCGGGGTCGACCGCGATGCTGGGGACGCGTGACAGGCGCAGGCTTCGGCCGTCGTTGACGCCGATCTCCAGGTAGTTGCGGTTGGCGCTGGCCTTGTGCAGTTCCCGCAGGAACTCATGGCGTTTCACGAAGGGGGTTCTCCTTGCGGATTCCGGGCAGTGCTTCGTGCGGGACGACACGCCGGTCACGCGGCGACGGCAGGCCGTTCTCCGGCCGGCGGTCGCGCGCGAGGGCGCGGTGTTGCGGGGCGCGGCGCGGGCCGCGGGAGGGCCGCCGTGGTGGGTCGCACCCGCTCCGGGGCGGCGCCGACCGGGCGGGACACCTCCCGGTCCGGGGCGCGCCGGACGGGCCGCCCTCGTCGGTCGTCGACGACGTCGACGGTGGGGCGGTGTGCCTCGGGACCGGTCATCGTCCGCACGAAGTTAGTGCCGTGGACCCCGTGGCGCCAAGCGGTGCGCACGATCGTGCTCGCGCCGGGCGGTTCCTCCGGCGCGGCCCGCTCGCCGGCGGGCCCACAGCGGCCGGGAGCGGTACGGGGGTTCGTGGGGTGATCCGTGGGGTGGCTCTGCGGACGCGGAGGGGTGCGGGCGTCGACGCGGAGGACGTGCGCGCCGCGGACGCGACCCGACCGGACTCCGTGCGGGAACTCCCGTGGCGGGCGGCCGAGTCGGAGGGTGCCGAGCGGGTCGGCGTCGGTGGCGTTCGCGTCCGTGAGGGGCCGCGGCCCGTGGAGGGGCACAGGTGTGTCGGCCACGGGCACCAATCGTTCCACCGGGGTGTGAGGGGTCGGCCCCGGTCCGGTTCCGGCACCGCCGGTCAGCACGAGAGCCTTCATCTGGCTCACCATAATCGCGCTCCGGCGGAACGGACATCACTCGCTTTACCCGTTCGTGACGAAATCCCGGGAGAGGACCGATGAGTCTCCCGGGTCCCGGCTAGTCCTCGCCTCTCACTATGTTTCCCTCCACGCCTTTGTCCGGGGCGCCGGAGGCACCGCGGTCCACGGCGGGCAGGCAGGTCCGCAGGGGCTTCTCGCTCCGCAGCCGCCGGGCCCTGGCCCAGCCGGTCTCCGGTGGGCGGCGGGGTTCGTCACTGATCTCCGAGGTCACGGCGCACCCTCTTCCTTCCGCGTGCCGCCCTGCGGGTCCCCCATGCTCCGCCGGACAAACACGCGGCTGCCGGGCGGGCCGCCCCGGCCTTCGCCGCCGTCGCCGCGTCCGGGAGTCCCCGCTCCGCGGACGGGGCCGGGCTCAGGTGTTGGGCCGGGCCACGCTGATGTCGCCCAGGGCCGACCGCGGATCGCGTTCCATGGCCAGGTCGCCCAGCGCGACGATGCCGACGGGGTGCCCGCCGTCGACGACCGGGACGCGGCGCACCGCGTGCTCGCGCATCAGCCGCGCCACGCGGTCCAGGTCGTCGTCGGGCCCCACGGTCACCAGGTCCTCGCTGCAGGCCCCGGCCACGGTGGTCTCCTCCGGGTCGCCGCCCCGGGAGACGGACCGCACCACCAGGTCGCGGTCGGTGACCAGCCCGCGCAGCCGGTCGCCGTCCGTCACCAGAACGGCTCCGAGATCGCGGTCGCGCATGATGCGGGCGACCTCGGCGACGGAGGTGTGCGGCCCGACGCTCACCGGTGCGCCGGTCATGATGTCGCGGACGTGCTGGGTCATGACGTGCCCCTCTCCTCGTGTCCTCGTGTCGCTCCTCGTGTCGCGTGCCGGGTACCCGGCGGAGCGGCTCGGTCACCAGGCGCGGGCGGCCTCCAGCAGCCGGTCGCGGACGAGCGCGACCTGGGGGTTGTCCGAGGTGCCGGGCCGCTGCACCAGGAAGCTGGTGTTGATCGGGGCGTCCTCCGGCTCGTCGAGGAGGGTCAGGGCGCCGCGGGCCAGTTCCCCGGCGCACAGGTAGCGCGGCAGCACGCTGAAGCCGGCTCCGGCCACCACCAGGGCCAGCACCGCCCGCAGGTCCGGGACGGAGACGGCGGCGTGGCGGTTCAGTCGCCGGCCGAAGACGTGCCGCCAGTAGCGGCGGACGATGGGCAGGTCCTCGGCGTAGGTGAGCAGGGGGACGCCGTCCAGCGCGCCGGGGCCCTCGGCGGCGAGGCGCCCGCGCACCCCGTCGGCCAGGGCGGGCGCGGCGACCAGGACGAACTCCTCGTCGGCCAGCGGCACCGCGGACAGGGCGCGACCGCGCGGCCGGGTGGTGGCGATGACCAGGTCGTGGCGGCCGGTGCGCAGTTCGTCGAGCAGCGGGTCGGTCAGGCCCGGGGTGACGCGCAGCCGTGTCCCCCGTGCCACCAGCGGGGCGAGCGCGGGCAGCGCCCGGGTGGAGAGCAGTTCGGCGGGTCCGGCGAGGTGGACCGGCCGAGGACGGGCGCGGCCGGGCGGGCCGTGCCCGGTGGCCTCGGCGAGCGCGTCGAGCGGGGCGGCGATCCGGGCGGCCAGCTCGTCGGCCACGGCGGTGGGCGCGACCCCGCGGGGCAGCCGCTCGAACAGCTCGCGGCCGGTGTGCCGCTCCAGCGAGCGGATCTGGGTCGTGACGGTGGGCTGGGACAGGCCGAGGAGCCGGGCGGCGGCCGTGAAGGACCCGGACCGGTACACCGCCAGGAAGGTGCGCAGCAGGTTCAGGTCGGACTGCGCGGGCAGGGCCGCACCGGCCCCGGTGGAGCCATGGGGATCGCTATGCCTCACGGTGACGAGCCTAAGGGGGGCCTATGGCTGCCGGGTCTCGGCGCCTCCCCGTCCGGCCATGGGTTTTCCTATGGCCGCCATGGAATCGAGCATTGGAATTCCCCGGGTGGGGCGTCCTACCGTCGGGGTATCGAAGTCCACCGTGCATCGGGAAGTGAGCACATGTCGAAGATCCTGTTCGTCGTCACCGGCGCCGACCGTCTGACGCTGGCCGACGGCACCACCCACCCCACCGGTTTCTGGGCCGAGGAGGCCGTCGCGCCGTACGAGGCGTTCCGGGCCGCGGGCCACGAGATCGTCGTCGCCACGCCCGGCGGGGTCGTGCCCCCCGTCGACCAGGGGTCCCTCACGCCCGAGATGAACGGCGGCCGGGAGAACGCCGACCGGATCGCGAAGGCGCTGCGGTCCTTCACCGAACTCCAGCGGCCCGTCCGGCTGGAGGACGTCCGCCTCGACGAGTACGCGGCCGTCTTCTACCCCGGCGGCCACGGCCCCATGGAGGACCTGGCCGTGGACCCCGACTCCGGTCGGCTGCTGACCGAGGCGCTGGCGTCGGGCAAGCCGCTCGCCGTGGTCTGCCACGGCCCGGCCGCGCTGCTCGCCGCCGTGCGGGCCGACGGGGCCAACGCCTTCGCCGGCTACGAGGTGGCGGCGTTCACCAACGCCGAGGAGGCGCAGGGCGGTCTCGCCGACAAGGTGAAGTGGCTGCTCCAGGACCGGCTCACCGAGGCCGGTGTGCGCGTGCGGGCCGGAGAGCCGTGGGCGCCGCACGTGGTGACCGACCGCAACCTGGTCACCGGACAGAACCCGGCGTCCTCCGCACCGCTCGCCGAGGAGCTGCTGAAGCGGCTCTGAGGAACCGGCGGGGCGTCACCGCCACAGGACGAACTCCGCCCACACCTGCTTGCCCCCGCTGACCGGGAGCGTCCCCCAGGCCGCCGAGAGCGCCTCGACGAGGAGGATGCCCCGGCCGCCCGTGGCCTCCCAGCCGAGGCCGGCCGGCTCGACGGGGGTGCGGGGCGAGGCGTCGGCGACGGCGAGGCGCAGCCGGCCGTCGGCCAGGGTGAGGTCCAGGCGGACCTGGCCGTCGGTGTGCACGAGGGCGTTGGTGACCAGCTCG
>NZ_MSGP01000044.1 GCF_002078235.1 Streptomyces viridosporus | reverse complement strand
GCCTCGGCCAGCGGCCGGGGCAGCGGTCCGGTGTGCAGGACGCCGAGCCGCTGGGTGGCGCGGGTGAGCGCCACGTACAGGTCGCTGGTGCCGTAGCGCCCCGGCTCGACCACGAGGACCGAGTCGAACTCCAGCCCTTTGGCCTGGCGCGGGTCGAGCAGGACGACGCCGTGCGTCAGATCGGGCTCGGCGCCCGCCTCCACCCCGTCCAGCCGCGCCGCCAGGGCGCGGTGCAGCTCCCGCGGGGCGATGACCGCGAGGCGGCCTTCGGCCGGGGTGAGCTCCCCGACGGCCTTCGCGACCGCGCCGGGCAGGTCGTCGGTGGCGCGGGCCCAGGGGCGCACGCCCGTGGAGCGCACCGAGCCGGGCGGCTCGAAGTCCGGGTGCTCGGCGCGCACCACCGCGGCCGCGACGTCCATGATCTCGGCCGGGGTGCGGTAGTTGACGCCGAGCCGGGTGTGCTCCCAGCGGTCCTCGACGTACGGGGCGAGGATGTCCGCCCAGGAGCCGACACCGCCCGCCTCCGAGGTCTGCGCCGGGTCGCCGACCAGGGTCATCGAGCGGGTCGGGCTGCGCCGCATCAGCAGCCGCCAGGCCATCGGGGAGAGCTCCTGCGCCTCGTCGACGATGATGTGCCCGAACGCCCAGGTCCGGTCGGCGGCGGCCCGCTCGGCGGCGCTGCGGTGGTCCTCCTCCTCGTGCCGCTCGGCGAAGCGCTCGGCGTCGATGATGTCGTGCGCGGACAGCACCTCGGAGGACTCCGGGTCGTCCTCCTCCTTGTCCTCGAACTCGAACGTCCGCGAGGCGTAGGACACGTCGAGCACGCCCTGCGCGTAGGCGATCTGCGTCTGCCGCTCCTGTTCGGCCCGTTCGCGCGCGAGCCGGTCGTCCTCGCCGAGGAGTTCGGCGGCCTCGTCGAGCAGGGGCACGTCGGAGACCGTCCAGTGCCGGGTCACCGGGCGGCGGATCGCGGCGGCGTCCTCCTCGGGCAGGAAGTCCTCGGGCGCGGCGAGGAAGTCGGCGACGAGCCGCTGCGGGGTGAGCCGGGGCCACAGCAGGTCGATGGCGGACCAGACCTCGGGGTTCTCGGCGAGTTCGTCGCGGATCTGGGTGATGTCGCTGGGGTCGAGCAGATTGGTCCCGTCGTAGGGGTCGGTGCCGATGCGCTCGGCGACCATGTCGGTGAGCGTGTTGAGGATGTGGCCCTCGAAGTACTCGCGCGCCGCGTTGTGCGGCAGCTTGGCGGCGCGGGTGCGTTCCCGGGCGACGTTCACCAGGCCGTCGTCGAGCATGAGGACCTCGCGGTCGTGCTCGATGGTGATCACCGGGTCGGGCAGCGCCTGCCGGCTGCGGACGACCTCGGCGAGGACGTCGGCCATCTCGGCCCGGCCCTTGACCGCGGCGGCCTCGGGGGTGTCCCTCCGGGTCGCCCGCACGCCGGGGAACAGCTCGCCCACGGTCGCCAGCAGCACGCCGGTCTCGCCGAGGCTGGGCAGCACCTCGCCGATGTAGCCGAGGAACGCCGGGTTGGGTCCGACGATCAGGACGGCGCGGCGGGCCAGCAGTTCGCGGTGCTCGTAGAGCAGGTAGGCGGCGCGGTGCAGTGCGACGGCGGTCTTGCCGGTGCCGGGACCGCCCTCGACCACCAGCACCCCGCGGTGCGGGGCCCGGATGATGCGGTCCTGGTCGGCCTGGATGGTGCGCACGATGTCGCCCATCCGGCCGGTGCGCGCGGAGCCCAGCGCGGCGAGCAGCACGGCGTCGCCCGTGGGGTCCTCGTGGCCGGTGCGGGTCTCGTCGCCGAGGTCGAGGATCTCGTCGTGCAGGGCGGTGACCCGGCGGCCCTCGGTGGAGATGTGCCGTCGGCGCCTGAGGCCCATCGGGGTGTGGCCGGTGGCCAGGTAGAAGGGGCGGGCGACGTCGGCGCGCCAGTCGATGAGGACGGGGGTGCGCTCGGCGTCGTCGGCGCGCAGGCCGATGCGGCCGATGTGGTGGGTGGTGCCCGAGGAGAGGTCGATCCGGCCGAAGCAGAGGGAGCCGTCCACCGCGTTCAGCGCGGCGAGCAGCCCGGACCGCTCGGCGACGAGGATGTCCCGCTCCAGCCTGGCCTGCATGGGCGTGTCGCCCTGGGCGAGCGCCTGTGTGACGGACACCTCGGTGTCGCCGCGCAGGGCGTCCACGCGTGCGTACAGTCCGTCGATGAATTCCTGCTCCCGCCGCAATTCATCGTCCGGAAATTCGGTGTTTGACAATTCCGCTCCCACCCGCATATACTGTGCTCACTGAACTTATTCGCAACTTCAATTCAAGAAGTCGCGAATCAATGAATATACGCAGAGGAAACCCCCGGGCGCAATTACCCGGGGGTTTTCTCGTGCCGGTGCGGGCCGGCCCGTCCCCACCGGCCGGCGGGCCGGAGCGGTCCCGGACGCACGAGAGGGCCGAGCGGCCGGACTCACGGGGGAGGAGTCCGGCCGCTCGGCGGTGGGGCCCGGAGACGGGCGGCGCGCCCGCGGTTCTCCGGTGACCGGGCGGCTGAGCAACGGGGGAGTGTCCCAGCCGCCCGGGGCGTGCGGGGCGGGGCGCCGGCGTCAGGCCTTGGCCAGTTCCTTCTCGCCGCCCGGCGCGGGCGCCTCGGCGCGGACGTCGTCGGTGCCGGCGCCGTGCTCGTGGTCGTCCAGCAAGGTCTTCTCGTCGAAGGGGACGTGGCCCGCGAGCACCTGGTTCGCCCGCTCCTTGTCGAACTCCTTGGTCCAGGTGCCGACCAGCACCGTGGCGACCGCGTTGCCCGCGAAGTTGGTCAGGGCGCGGGCCTCGCTCATCAGGCGGTCGATGCCGACGATCAGGCCGATGCCGTCCACCAGGGCCGGCTTGTGCGACTGCAGACCACCGGCCAGCGTCGCCAGGCCGGCGCCGGAGACACCGGCGGCGCCCTTGGAGGCGATCAGCAGGAAGAGCAGCAGCGTGACCTGCTCGCCCATCGACATCGGCGTACCCAGGGCGTCGGCGATGAACAGCGAGGCCATGGTCATGTAGATCATGGTGCCGTCGAGGTTGAAGGAGTAACCGGTCGGGACGGTGATGCCGACCACCGGCTTGCTGACGCCCACGTGCTCCATCTTCGCGATGAGCCGCGGCAGCGCCGACTCGGACGAGGACGTGGACAGGATCAGCAGGAACTCACGGCCCAGGTACTTGAACAGGCTCCAGATGTTCAGGCCCGCGACGATCCGCAGCAGCGCGCCGAGCACCACGAAGATGAAGAGCACACAGGTGATGTAGAAGCCGAGCATCAGCACCGCGAGGCTCTTCAGCGCGTCCAGGCCGGCGGATCCGGTGACCGCGGCCATGGCGCCGAACGCACCGATCGGGGCGGCCCACATGATCATGGCGAGGACCCGGAAGACCAGCCGCTGGATGTGCTCGATGCCGCGCAGGACCGGCTGGCCGGCGTTGCCCATGGCCTGCAGCGCGAAGCCGCACAGCAGGGCGACCAGCAGGGTCTGCAGCACCTCGCCCTGGGTGAAGGCGGACACGATCGTGGTCGGGATGATGCCGAGCAGGAACTCGGTGGTGTCCTTGGCCTCCGCGTCGACCTGGGCCTGACCGGTCTCCTTGACCGCGTCGGTGACCGCGAGACCCGTCCCGGGGTCCAGGATGTTGCCGACGACCAGGCCGATGCCGAGCGCGACCAGCGACATGATCAGGAAGTAGACCATGGCGATGCCGCCGACCGCGCCGACCTTGGCGGCCTTCCGCACGGAGCCGATGCCCAGCACGATCGTGCAGAAGATGATCGGCGAGATCATCATCTTGATCAGGTTCACGAACCCGGTGCCGAGCGGCTTCAGCTCGACCGCGAAGTCGGGTGCGAGCAGGCCGACGCCGATCCCGAGGGCGACCGCGATGATCACCGCGATGTAGAGATAGTGCGTGCGGTCCCGCTTGACCTTGGGTTCGGCAGGTGCCGTATCGGCTGCGCTGGTCACGGCGGCCCTCCTTGACGACGTCGTCGGCATCACCGGCGTGCGGCTCACGTCCCGGGATGGGGTTTGGGGAATGCCGTGACTATCTCCCGGCGTGTGAGTGCGGTCACCCTTCCGTTCATTTAGTTCATCGGGAAAGCGGGGGCAGACTGGCCCCATGCGTCTCCCCGTCCCCCGACCCCGCAGCCTGGCGGGCCAGCTCTTCGCCGTGCAGGCCGTGCTGCTGACGGTCGTCGTCGCCGGGTACGCGCTGTTCACCTACGTCAGCGACCGCAGCCAGGCCGAGGAGACCGCCGGCCTCCAGGCCGAGGCGGTGGCCCGCTCGGTCGCCGACTCCCCCTCGGTGCGGGAGGCGATCCGCACCTCCGACCCCTCGACCTCGCTCCAGCCCTACGCGGTGGCCGTGGTGCGCGACACCGACGTCGACTTCGTCACGATCATGGATCCGCGGGGCATCCGCTGGACCCACCCCGACCCGGAGCAGATCGGCCTGCCCTTCCGCGGCCACACCGCCCCCGCCCTCGAGGGCCGCACCTTCACCGAGACCTACACCGGCACCCTCGGCCCGTCCGTCCGCGCGGTCACCCCGGTCCGGGACGGCGACCGGATCGTCGGCCTGGTCAGCGCGGGGATCCGGGTCGAGGAGATCAGCGCGCGCGTCCGGGGCCAGCTGACGGCCCTGCTCGGGGTCGCGGCCGGCGCCCTCGGGCTCGGCGCGATCGGCACGTACGTCGTCAACGCCCGGCTGCGCCGGCACACCCACGGGATGAACGCGACCGAACTCAGTCACATGCACGACTACCATCAGGCCGCGCTCCACGCCGTGCGCGAGGGGCTGCTGATGCTGGACGGCCAGTTCCGGATCGCGCTGATCAACGACGGCGGGCGGGAGCTGCTGGGCGTGGCCCCGGAGGAGGACGTGGTGGGCAGGCCGGTGACGGAGCTCGCTCTGCCCTCCCCGCTGACGGGTGCGCTGCTGGACTCCAAGCCGCGGGTGGACGAGGTGCACCTGACGGCGGACCGGGTGCTGGTGGTGAACACCTCGCCGGTCTCCGGCGGCCAGCGGCGCGGCTCGGTGGTGACCCTGCGGGACGTGACCGAGCTCCAGTCGCTGATGGGTGAGCTGGACTCCGAGCGGGGCTTCACCCGGGCGCTGCGCTCCCAGGCGCACGAGGCGGCGAACCGGCTGCACACCGTGGTCTCGCTGATCGAGCTGGGCCGGGCCCAGGAGGCGGTGGACTTCGCGACCGCCGAGCTGGAGCTGGCCCAGGCGCTCACCGACCAGGTGGTGGCGGCCGTGAGCGAACCGGTGCTGGCGGCCCTGCTGCTGGGCAAGACGGCACAGGCCAACGAGCGGGGCGTGGAGCTGGTGGTGTCGCCCGAGAGCCGCCTGGACGACGGTCTGCTGCCGGACACCCTGCCCGCCCGCGACCTGGTCACCATCCTCGGCAACCTGATCGACAACGCCGTGGACGCGGCGCAGGGCGGCGTCCGGCCCCGGGTGACGGTGACGGCGCTGACCGCGGAGGGCGCGGCGGATCCGGAGCTGACCCTGCGGGTGTCCGACACCGGCCCCGGGGTGGACCCGGACCACGCGGAGACGCTCTTCGAGCGGGGCTTCACGACCAAGCAGTCCGGTCCGGGCGGACGGGGACTGGGCCTGGCGCTGGTCCGGCAGGCGGTGGGCCGGCACGGCGGATCGCTCTCGGTGGCGTCGGCGGAGGGGGGCGGTGCCCGGTTCGAGGTGCGGCTGCCCCTGCGGGGCGCCGTCACCGGCGGTGCGCTCGTGCGGTGCCCCGGAGGCGGCGCATGACGGACGGCCGGACCATCAGGGTCCTGGTGGTGGAGGACGACCCGGTCGCCGCCGACGCCCATGTGCTGTACGTCGGCCGGGTGCCGGGCTTCGTCGCCGTCGGCAAGGCGCACACCGGTGCGGAGGCCCGCCGGGTCCTGGAACGCACGCCCGTCGACCTGCTGCTCCTCGACCTGCACCTGCCCGACGTGCACGGACTGCAGCTGGCCCGCTCGCTGCGGGCCGCCGGGCACCACGCCGACGTGATAGCGGTGACCTCGGCCCGGGACCTCGCGGTGGTGCGCGAGGGGGTGTCGCTGGGGGTCGTGCAGTACGTGCTGAAGCCCTTCACCTTCGCGACGCTGCGGGACCGCCTGGTGCGGTACGCCGAGTTCCGCGCGGCGGCCGGCGAGGCCAGCGGCCAGGCGGAGGTGGACCGCGCGCTGGCCGTGCTGCGCGCCCCGGGCCCGTCCGCCCTGCCCAAGGGGCTGAGCGCGCCGACGCTGGAGCGGGTGTCCGTGGTCCTGCGGGACGCCGAGGAGGGCCTGACCGCCACCGGGGTCGCGGAGGCCGTCGGCATCTCCCGCATCACCGCCCGCCGCTATCTGGAGCACCTGGTGGAGACCGACCGCGCGGCCCGGCGCCCGCAGTACGGGACCGTGGGCCGGCCGGAACTGCAGTACCGGTGGGTGAGCGGCCCGTGAGGGCGGCCGACGGTTCCGGGGCGGGCGCGGCGTTCGGTTTGCGCCGCGGGGACGGCCGCCGTCCGGGCCCCGGCCACCCCGCTGCGCCGTACGGCCGTTCGACGACCGCACATCCGGTGCCGTCCGCGACCCGCCCGGGCGGGAGGCGTGCCGCCGGCGCCGTCCGGCCCCGACGTTGCGCATATGCCCGCTGAGCTTTCCGTTTGCGTGCCGACCGTCCGGACGGGGCGCCGGCCGTTCCCCCGGGAGGCCGGCGCCCCGTCCGGACG
>NZ_MSGP01000439.1 GCF_002078235.1 Streptomyces viridosporus | reverse complement strand
CGGGCCCGTGAGCGGGGCCGGTGGTCGCCGGGGCCGGTGGGGTGCGGACGCGGGACCGGACGGGCGGACGGGCGGACGGCCGTGAGCTTCCACGGCGTCGGGGTGAGCGGGGTGCGCGGCCGTGCGCCTGCGGGCGGGGTGGAGGCCCCGGGAGGTCCGCGCTCCGCCCGCGGCTCGCCGGGTCCCGGCGGTCCGTGGACGGGCCCCGGCGGCCCCGGGCGGACGGGCGGGGTTGCCGGGGCGGAACCGGGCGGCAGGAGAGCCCGTGGAGCGCTCCGCTCTCCCCGCGGGACGTCCCCGCCCTGGGCGACGGGGACCGGGCCGACCCGCCTCGCCGGCCCCGGGCGGCACGGACGTCGTCCGCGGACCGGTGAGCGGGACGGCTCCTTCCCCCCGAAGGTCACGGCGTGCGGCCGGGGAGGGGCCGCCGGGTGCTCAGGCCGGTTCGTCCTTGCCCGCGAGTCTGCCGAAATCGCGGTCCGGGAGCGGGGGAGGGGCGGCGACGTCCAGGCCGTAGTGGTGGTAGAGCTGGAGCTCCTGCTCCGGGGAGAGGTGGCGGCCGACGCCGAAGTCCGGGGCGTCCTTGATCAGGGCGCGTTCGAAGGGGACGTGTAGGGCGCCGTCGATCAGTTCGCTGGGCTCCAGGGGGACGAAGGCGTCCCTGCTGAACAGTCCGGTGCGTATCGCCGCCCACTCGGGCACTCCGGTGGCGTCGTCGAGATAGACCTCGTCGATCGTGCCGATCCGGGTTCCGTTGCGGTCGAACGCCTTGCGGCCGATCAGGTGGCGCGGATCGATGTCGGTCTGCACGGGCCCTCCACTGGTCGCACACTCATCCGTAAGCACTACGAAAAGGCACAATCGGCGGAGCGGCCACTCGAAAGTCCCGGTGCGGCGCTCGCTGGTACGCTGGCAAACGGCTGCTGACCCCGTGCGGGAGAGTCCTCCGGAGTCCACCGGAGGCGCCGAAGGAGCAAATCCTCCCCGGAATCTCTCAGGCCCACGTACCGCACGGACGAGGTCACTCTGGAAAGCAGGGCGGGTGTCGACGGCTTCCGCTCTCACCGACGGTGAAAGCCGGACGCCTTCGGACGGTCCGGTGAAGCTCTCAGGTTGAGATGACAGAGGGGGAGGCCGTCCGGGCACCAGCGCCGTGGTGCCCCTCGAAGGTCGTCAGACCAGGAGGCCTCCGCAATGACCGTCCATCGCACTCCGCTCTCCGAGCTCGAACAGGGAACGCCCTTCGAACAGCGCCACATCGGCCCCGACCACGAGGCCCGGGCCAAGATGCTCGCGCAGGTCGGTTACGGCTCGCTGGACGAACTGACGGCCGCCGCGGTCCCGGATGTGATCAAGAACGCCGACGCGCTGGACCTGCCGGGGGCGCGGAGCGAGGCCGAGGTGCTGGCCGAGCTGCGTTCGCTGGCCGGCCGCAACGAGGTGCTCGGCTCCATGATCGGGCTCGGGTACTACGGAACGTTCACCCCGCCCGTCATCCTGCGCAACGTCATGGAGAACCCGGCCTGGTACACGGCCTACACGCCGTACCAGCCGGAGATCTCGCAGGGACGGCTCGAGGCGCTGCTGAACTTCCAGACCACGGTCGCCGAACTCACCGGCCTGCCGACCTCCGGCGCCTCCCTGCTGGACGAGGGGACCGCCGCCGCCGAGGCGATGGCGCTGTCGCGGCGCATGGGCAAGAACAAGAAGGGCCTGTTCCTGGTCGACGCGGACGCGCTGCCGCAGACCATCGCCGTGATCGAGACCCGGGCCGAGCCGACCGGCGTCGAGGTCGTCGTCGCCGACCTGAGCGAGGGCATCCCCGCCGAGGTCGCCGAGCGCGAGATCAACGGCGTGCTGATCCAGTACCCGGGTGCCTCCGGCGCCGTGCGCGACATCAAGCCGGTGATCGACCGGGCGCACGAGCTCGGCGCGCTCGTCACCGTCGCCGCCGACCTGCTCGCCCTCACCCTGCTCAAGTCGCCCGGTGAGCTCGGCGCGGACATCGCGGTCGGCACCACGCAGCGCTTCGGGGTGCCGATGGGCTTCGGCGGGCCGCACGCCGGATACATGGCCGTGCAGGAGAAGATGGCGCGCAGCCTGCCCGGGCGGCTCGTCGGCGTCTCCGTCGACGCGGACGGAGACCAGGCCTACCGGCTGGCGCTGCAGACCCGTGAGCAGCACATCCGCCGGGAGAAGGCCACCAGCAACATCTGCACCGCCCAGGTGCTGCTCGCCGTCATGGCCGGCATGTACGCCGTCTACCACGGCCCGCAGGGGCTGCGGACCATCGCGCGGCGCACCCACCGGTACGCGGCGATCCTCGCCGAGGGGCTGCGGGCCGGCGGGGCCGAGATCGTGCACGGTTCCTACTTCGACACGCTGACCGTCCGGGTCCCGGGGCGGGCCGCCGAGGTCGTCGCCGCCGCGCGCGACCGGGGCGTCAACCTGCGTCCGGTCGACGCCGACCACGTCTCGATCGCCTGTGACGAGACCACCACCCGCGACCGGCTCGCCGCCGTGTGGGGCGCCTTCGGCGTCGAGGGCGACGTCGAGGCGCTGGACGCGGTCGCCGAGGACGCGCTGCCGGACGCGCTCCTGCGCACCGACGAGTACCTCACGCACCCCGTCTTCCACCAGCACCGCTCCGAGACCGCGATGCTGCGCTACCTGCGCCGCCTCGCCGACCGGGACTACGCGCTGGACCGCGGCATGATCCCGCTGGGCTCCTGCACCATGAAGCTCAACGCGACCACCGAGATGGAGCCGATCACCTGGCCCGAGTTCGGGCAGCTGCACCCCTTCGCGCCCGCCGAGCAGGCGCAGGGCTACCTCACGCTCATCCACGAGCTGGAGGAGCGGCTCGCCGAGGTCACCGGTTACGACAAGGTCTCCCTCCAGCCCAACGCCGGCTCCCAGGGCGAACTGGCCGGCCTGCTCGCCGTACGCGGCTACCACCGGGCCAACGGCGACGAGCAGCGCACCGTCTGCCTGATCCCGTCCTCCGCGCACGGCACCAACGCCGCCAGCGCCGTGATGGCCGGGATGAAGGTCGTCGTCGTCAGGACCGCCGAGAACGGCGAGGTCGACGTCGAGGACCTGCGGGCGAAGATCGAGCAGTACCGCGACGAGCTGGCGGTGCTGATGATCACGTACCCCTCGACGCACGGCGTGTTCGAGGAGCACGTAGCCGACATCTGCGCGCAGGTGCACGAGGCCGGCGGCCAGGTGTACGTCGACGGCGCCAACCTCAACGCGCTGGTGGGCCTGGCCAAGCCGGGGCACTTCGGCGGTGACGTCTCGCACCTGAACCTGCACAAGACCTTCTGCATCCCGCACGGCGGCGGCGGACCCGGCGTCGGCCCGGTCGGCGTACGGGCGCACCTCGCCCCGTACCTGCCGAACCACCCGCTCCAGCCCGAGGCCGGCCCGGAGACCGGTGTGGGGCCGATCTCGGCCGCGCCGTGGGGCTCGGCGGGCATCCTGCCCATCTCCTGGGCGTACGTCCGTCTCATGGGCGGCGAGGGGCTCAAGCGGGCCACGCAGGTGGCGGTGCTCAGCGCCAACTACATCGCCAAGCGCCTCGAGCCGCACTACCCGGTGCTCTACACCGGCCCCGGCGGCCTCGTCGCGCACGAGTGCATCATCGACCTGCGCCCGCTGACCAAGGCGACCGGCGTGAGCGTGGACGACGTGGCCAAGCGGCTGATCGACTACGGCTTCCACGCGCCGACGATGTCGTTCCCGGTGGCCGGCACGCTGATGATCGAGCCGACCGAGTCCGAGGACCTGGCCGAGATCGACCGGTTCTGCGAGGCGATGATCGCGATCCGCGCGGAGATCGAGAAGGTCGGCTCCGGCGCGTGGCCCGCGGACGACAACCCGCTCCGCAACGCCCCGCACACCGCCGCCGCGCTCGGCGGGGAGTGGGAGCACGCCTACGGACGCGAGGAGGCCGTGTTCCCGGCCGGGGTGAGCGCCGCCGACAAGTACTGGCCGCCGGTGCGCCGCATCGACCAGGCCTTCGGCGACCGGAACCTGGTGTGCTCCTGCCCGCCGCTGGACGCGTACGAGGACTGACCCACCGGAAACGGAAGGGCGCGAAGGGCTCCGCTGCGGCCGCACGGCCGGGCGGGGCCCTTCGCCGTGCGCGCGGGCCGCCGTGCGCTACGCCGGGTACGCGTGGGTCTGCGCGGCCTTGACCGCCGCCCACACCGGAGCGCCCGGATGCAGGTCCAGCTCGGCCGCGGCGACCGCGGTGAGGTCGGCGGTCAGGGGGAGTTCGCCGGTGAGCTCCGCGCGGACCTGGTCGCCGTGCGGCTCCAGGCCGGCGACCTCGCAGCGCCAGACGTTGCGGGCGCTGGAGCCGGTGGGGCGGTCGCGGTGGAGGGTCACGGCGCCGGGCGGGAACGCCACGAACGCGGGGCCGGAAAGGTCCTCCGTGGTGCTCACCGCGGGGCCGGCGTCGAGCCGGACCGTGTGGCCGTCGGCCCGCCCGCGGTACAGGTTGAGGCCGACCAGCTGGGCGACGTACTCGGTGCGCGGGTGGCGGGCGATGTCGGAGGGCGTGCCCTCCTGCACGATCCGGCCCTGCTCCACGACGATCAGACGGTCGGCCAGCACCATGGCGTCCAGCGGGTCGTGCGTGACCAGGACGGCGACGGCCTCGAAGGCGGCCAGATGACGGCGGAGCCCGGCCCGCACCTCCAGCCGGGTACGGGCGTCCAGGGCGGCGAGCGGCTCGTCCAGGAGCAACAGCCGGGGGCGGGTGGCCAGGGCGCGGGCGAGCGCCACGCGCTGGGCCTGGCCGCCGGAGAGCCGACGGGGCTTGGCACCGGCGTGCTCGGCCAGACCCATGCGGTCCAGCCACTCGGCGGCCAGGGCGCGGGCCTGTGCCTTGCCGGCGCCCCGGCAGCGCGGTCCGAAGGCCACGTTGTCGAGGGCGGTCAGGTGCGGGAAGAGCAGGTAGTCCTGGAAGACGACGCCGACCGGGCGCGACTCGGGCGGCGTGCGGCGCAGTTCGGCGCCGTCCAGCCGCAGATGGCCCGCCGTGAGGGGAGCGAGGCCGGCGAGCGCGCGCAGGGCGGTGGTCTTGCCGGCGCCGTTCGGGCCCAGCAGGGCGACGACGTCGCCGGGCGCGGCGGTGAGCGCGATGTCCAGGCGGAAGGCGCCGCGATCGACGACGAGCCGCGCGTCGAGGCCCTCGGCGGCCGGTGCGGGCGCCGGGCCGGACCTCTTGCCGGGGTTCTTCCCGAGGTCTTCCGGCGTGGTCTCGGGCATGGGATCAGACCGTCCTCATCCAGCGGTCCCGCAGTCCGGCGAGCACGGCGACGGACACCGCCAGCAGCACCAGGCTGAGGGCGATCGCGGCGGCCGGGTCGTTCTGCAGGGCGAGGTACACCGCGAGCGGCATGGTCTGGGTGCGGCCGGGGAAGTTGCCGGCGAAGGTGATCGTCGCGCCGAACTCACCGAGGGCCCTGGCCCAGGCGAGGACGGCACCGGCCGCGATGCCCGGGGCGACCAGCGGCAGGGTGACCCGGCGGAACGCGGTGAACCGGGAGGCGCCCAGGGTGGCGGCCGCCTCCTCGTAACGCGGGTCGGCGGCCCGCAGCGTGCCCTCGACGCTGATGACGAGGAACGGCATCGCCACGAACGTCTCGGCGAGGACGACGCCCGCGGTGGTGAAGGGCAGGGTGATGCCGAACCACGCGTCCAGCCACTGGCCGACGACCCCGTTGCGGCCCAGGGCGAGCAGCAGGGCGACGCCGCCCACCACCGGGGGGAGGACCAGCGGAAGCGTCACCAGGGCGCGGACCAGGCCGCGGCCGGGGAACTCCGTACGGGCCAGCAGCCAGGCCAGCGGGACGCCGATGACCAGGCTCAGCGCGGTCGCCGCCGTGGCGCAGACCAGCGACAGGCGCAGCGCCTGCCACACCTCGGGGCTGGTCAGCTGCTCGGGGAGGCTGCGCCAGGGAGCCCTGAGGAGGAGGGCGAGGAGGGGGACCAGGAGGAAGGCGAGGCCCAGGAGGGCGGGCGCGAGGAGGAGGAGGGGGACGCCGCGGCCGGGGGTGCGCGGGCGCGCCGTGCGAGGGGCCTTCGCGGTCGGTGTCCCGTTCCGGCCGCCGTCGGAGGGCGGGGCGAGGGCGCCCGGGTCCGGCGGGGTGCCGTGCCGGCCGGTCATGGCGCGAGGAATCCGGCCCCGGTCAGGACCTTCCGGCCCTCCGGCGACTCCACCAGGGCGACGAACGCCTTCGCCGCCGTCGGGTTCGGGGCGTTCTCGAGGAGGGCGATCGGGTAGTCGTTGACGGCCTCGGCCGACTCCGGGAATTCCACGCCCTCCACCCTGTCACCCGCGGCCCTCACATCCGTCCGGTACACGACGGCGGCGTCGGCCTCCTTCAGCGCGACCTTCGTCAAGGCGCTCTTGACGTCCTGCTCGTAGGAGACCGGCGTCAGGTCGACGCCGGCGGCCGTGAGGGCCGTGTGCGCCGCCGCACCGCAGGGCACCGTCCTGTCGCACAGCACGACCTTCAGACCGGGTGCGGCCAGATCCCTCAGGGAGCCGATCCCCCGCGGGTTGCCCGGCAGGGTGGCGATCTCCAGCCGGTTGCGGACGAACGTGCTCGGGCTGCCCGCGGTGAGCCCCTCGTCCGTGACGGTCTTCATCGTCCTGGTACTGGCCGCCGCGAAGACGTCGGCCGGGGCACCGCCGGAGATGCCGGCGGCCAGGGTGTCGCTGCCGCCGAAGCTGAAGGTGACCGTGGTTCCCGGGTGCTCCTTCTCGAACCGCTCGCCGAGCGTGGTGAAGCCCTCCTCGAGCGAGGCGGCCGCGAAGACGGTGACCGTCCCGGAGGGGCCGTCCCCGACGGACCCCGAGGTGTCCGCGCCGGACGCGGAACAGCCGCCCAGTGCCAGGAGGACGGCGGCCGCGGCGCCGGCGGTCCGCAGGCGCCGCCGGGGGCGGTGGGCGGAACGGGTCATCTCGGTGGCACTCCCTCTGCGGGCCGGGGGAGGAGCGGACACAGCCCTCCCCTGCTGATGATACTTACGCATCTGCCAGGGAGAAGGCCCCTGTCATATCGCACGAGCCAGGGAGGAGCGCTGAAAGGCTGGCATGTGCGTTCGTGCGGCGGGTCCCCGGCCCGGTCAAACGCGGTCGATGTGGACGTTCGTCGACTTCACGCGTGCGGTGGCCTCCATGCCGACCTCGAGGCCCAGTTCCTCGACGGCCTCCCGGGTGAGCAGGGAGACGAGGCGGTGCGGGCCGGCCTGGATCTCGACCTGGGCGGCGACGTCGCCGAGTTTGATCGCGGTGACGATGCCGGGGAAGGCGTTGCGGGCCGAGGTGTAGGGGGCGTCCTCCTCGGCGGTGCCCGCCCTGGCGAGTTCGACCGAGAACGCGGCCAGGTCCCGGCCGTCGATGAGGCGCCGCCCGCTGTCGTCGCGGTGGGTGGTGATCCGGCCCGCGTCCGCCCAGCGGCGGGCGGTGTCCGGGCTCACGCCGAGCAGTCGCGCTGCCTGGCCGATCGTGTAGGACTGCATGGCGGTCACGATAGGGCGGTGCGGGCGGCCCGCGGGGTCCCGGGTGCGGTGCGGCGCTTTCGGAGCCTTCCGGAAGGCGGGCGCCCGCGGGAGGGCGTCGCGGGACGAACTCCCCGCGCGGAAGGGGGCGGAGAGGCCGGGCGTCACTCCTGCCGGGCACCGGCTCACGGTAGGTGGTCCGCTCCGGACACGCGTCGGGGCCGGGTCGCAGGAGGTCCTGCGGTCCGGCCCCTGGCGTCCCGGGGCGGGCCCCGTCGGGCCCCGTCGGGCCCTGTGGGGCTCAGGCGGTGGTCAGACGGGCGCCCCGGGGGCGCTGCGGGGCGATGGCCCTGCCGTCGGGCAGGAGTTCACCGGTGTCCTCGAAGAGCACGACACCGTTGCACAGCAGGCTCCACCCCTGCTCCGGGTGGTGTGCCACGAGACGGGCGGATTCCCGGTCGGCGGAGTCGGCCGAGGGGCACGGTGACTGGTGCTGGCACATGGATGGGTTCTTTCGCTCTGTGGTGACCTGTGGGACGTCTGTCGTGTCAGTTCCGCGGCGTGAAGCTTCGTTCATGGCCGCCCCCCGTTGTGATAGGTCGGTCGGAAACCAGTGTTGCCCCGCGGACGGCGATCCGCAGGGATTTCGCGGCACCACTCCTCACAGGTTGATGACGCGTCACCCGCGCGGGCGGTTCAGCTCAACTGCACTGTCACTTCGGGTGGTTCGGCGTGGTCGGATGGGGCTAGTCCGGTGCCGCGGAGAAGTTTTCCGGGCTCGTGCGAGCCTCTTCGCGCTCGGAAGAGCAGGACGGTGGGGCGGGGAAAGGGTGGGGAAACGGCACGTCCCCCGCCGGCCCGGATCGCGGGCGGCGGGGGACGCGGAGCCGGAGTGCGCGGGGCCTCAGGCGGCGGGGGAGTCGAGCAGCCGGGTGGGCGTCACCCGGTGGGTCAGTACCGGGAGCAGGTCGGCGACCCGGTGCGGGCGGTGGGCCGCGATCCCGGGCGGTGCCGGAGCCAGCGGGACGAGCAGGTCGGTGGCGGCCGGATGTCCGGTGGCCGCGTCCGCGGTGGGGTCGCCGTGCAGCCAGAGCGTCAGCATGTAGAGCCCGGGCACCGACAGCAGCCGGGGCTGGTAC
>NZ_MSGP01000438.1 GCF_002078235.1 Streptomyces viridosporus | reverse complement strand
CTCCCGCCCGAGCTGCGCCCCCGCAGCCGCGCCCAGCTCGCCGACGGCATCGCCGCCGAACTCGCCCTCGCCCGCGACCTCCTGACGGACCTCGGCCTGAAGGAACTGCCATGACCCCACCGAGCGGCCCCACCCCCCTCCTCGTCCTCGACGTCGTGGGCCTCACCCCCCGTCTCCTCGACCACATGCCCCACCTCAAGGCCCTCGGCCAATCCGGCTCCCGCGCCCCGCTCGGCACCGTCCTGCCCGCGGTCACCTGCGCCGCCCAGTCCACCTTCCTCACCGGCACCATGCCCTCGGAGCACGGCATCGTCGGCAACGGCTGGTACTTCCGCGAACTCGGCGACGTCCTGCTGTGGCGGCAGCACAACGGGCTCGTCGCCGGCGACAAGCTCTGGGACGCCGCCCGCCGCGCCCACCCCGGCTACACCGTCGCCAACATCTGCTGGTGGTACGCCATGGGCGCCGACACCGACATCACCGTCACCCCCCGTCCCGTCTACTACGCCGACGGCCGCAAGGAACCCGACTGCTACACCCGGCCGGCCGCGCTCCACGACGAACTCACCGAGAAGTTCGGCACGTTCCCCCTGTTCCACTTCTGGGGGCCCGGAGCGGACCTGGTCTCCAGCCGGTGGATCATCGACGCCACCCGCCACATCATGCGCACCCGGCGCCCCGACCTGACGCTCTGCTACCTCCCGCACCTCGACTACGACCTGCAGCGCTTCGGCCCCGACGACCCGCGCTCCCTGAAGGCGGCGGCCGACCTGGACACCGCCCTGGCCCCGCTCCTGGACGACGCCCGCGCCGAGGGCCGCACCGTCGTCGCGCTGTCCGAGTACGGCATCACCCGGGTGAGCCGGCCCGTGGACATCAACCGCGCCCTGCGCCGCGCGGGCCTGCTCGAGGTGCACACGCAGGACGGCATGGAGTACCTCGACCCGATGGCCTCCCGCGCCTTCGCGGTCGCCGACCACCAGATCGCCCATGTGTACGTGCGCCGCCCCGAGGACCTGGACGCCACCCGCGCCGCCCTGGACGGACTGCCCGGGATCGAGCAACTCCTCGACGACGAGGGCAAGAAGGCCCACCACCTCGACCACCCGCGCGCCGGCGAACTGGTCGCCGTCGCCGAACCCGACGCCTGGTTCACGTACTACTACTGGCTCGACGACGCCCGCGCGCCCGACTTCGCGCAGCTCGTCGAGATCCACCGCAAACCCGGCTACGACCCGGTCGAGCTCTTCATGGATCCCCTCGACCCGTACGTCAAGGTCAAGGCGGCCACCGCACTGGCGCGCAAGAAACTCGGCATGCGCTACCGCATGGCGGTCGTGCCCCTGGACCCGTCACCTATACGCGGCAGCCACGGCCGCCTTCCCGCGAGCGACGACGACGGTCCGCTCCTCATCTGCTCCACCCCCCGCGCCGTCGGCGACCGCGTGGCGGCCACCGACGTCAAGCAACTCCTGCTCCGGCTCGCCGGACTCGGCTGACGCAGCACCGCGTACGGCACCGCATACGGCACCGCGTACGACCTCCGAGATCCAGCTACCGAGAGTGAAACACACGGCACTGACAACGGCCGGTCCCGGCGGCACCGGAACCGGCCACGACCGAGAAGGCAGGCACCCGTGACCCCGTACTCCGACCCCTCCAGAGCAGCGGCCGACCCCGCCGCCGGCGCCCCGGACGAGGGACTGCGCCGCTCCCTCGGCGTGGACCGGCGCCGTTTCCTCAGCACCTGCACCGCCGTGGCGGCCGGAGCCGTCGCGGCCCCCGTCCTCGGCGCCGCCCCCGCCCTGGCCCACGACCGCGGCGGAGACCACGGCCACGGCCACGGGCAGGTCCTCGTCCCGCCGCACAAGCGCGGCATCATCCTCTACACCGTCCGTGACGCCACCGGCCGCGACCCCCTCTCCACCGACCTGCCCTCCGGCTTCCGCGAGGTGTTCAAGCAACTGGCCCGCCACGGCTACCGCCAGGTGGAGTTCGCGGGCTACCGCCAGCACGCGAACGCGCCCGGCGGCGACAACCTGGAATCCGTCCAGGGCGCCAGGCTGCTGCGCCGCTGGCTCGACGACTGCGGTCTGCGCGCCCAGGGCAACCACGGCTTCATCCCGCCCTCCTGGCCGCTGACCGCGGCGGACCTGGACACCTTCAAGAAGCACCTGGAGATCGCCAACATCCTCGGCATGGACCACATGGGCACCGGCGGCGACCCCACCGGCAGCTCCCACCGCGCCGACTGGGACGTGGCCGCCGACAAGTGGAACGCCCTCGGAGAGATCGCCCGCCGCGCGGGCATCAAGCTCTACACCCACAACCACGACAGCGCCTACGGCTTCCTGCTCGACGGCGGCCCGCTGGACGACCAGGGCCGGCCGACCCGCAGCTCGGGCATCCGGAAGCTGGAGTACTTCCTCAAGGTCACCGACCCGAAGCTCGTCTGGCTGGAGATGGACATCTTCTGGGCGCACGTCGCCCAGTACAAGTTCCACACGTACACCGCCCACGACGGCTCCACCCGCAGGAACGTCTTCGACCCGGCCGGCCTGGTCGCCCGCCACAACAAGCGCTACCCGCTGTTCCACGCCAAGGACGGCGTCGTCAGCACCACCAACGGCATGGGCTACGAGATGGTGCCCTTCGGGACCGGCGTCATCGACTACACGACGTTCTTCTCACGGGTCGGACAGCGCAACTACCACAACCCGATGGTCGAGGACGACAACTCCCCGAGCGCCACCGACCCCGCGCAGTCGCTGCGGGAGGCCAAGATCAGCTACGACAACCTGGCGGCCCTGCGCAAGCGGCGCCGCTGACCCGGAACACGGACCGG
>NZ_MSGP01000437.1 GCF_002078235.1 Streptomyces viridosporus | reverse complement strand
CCCGGCGCCGAACCCGGCGGCGACGGAACCGCCTGGCTGATGTCCGTCGCCGAGCGCAACGGCCACACCGTCACCGTCGACCGCACCGACGGCGGCCTGCCGACGGTCCTGGCCCACTCGGCCGGCCACCGGGTGAGGCTGACCACCGCCGAGGGACAGATCACCGCCCTCTCCCTGGCCGGCGCGGGCGAGGACGGCGCCGACCTGCCGCTGATGGCGTACGGCTACCGGGACGGCGACCTCACCACCGTCACCAAGCCCTCCGGCGCCACCACCACCTTCGTCTACGACGACCGCCGCCGCGTCACCGCCTGGATCGACTCCAACGGCAGCCGCTACGACTACGCCTACGACGACCGCGACCGCGTCGTCGCGGAGGGCGGCGAGGCCGGCCACGTCCAGATCACCCTCACCTACACCGAACCCGACCCCGAGACCGGCCACCGCACCACCACCCTCACCACCGCCGACGGGCGCACCACCCGCCACCGGATCGACCACCGCTGCCGGGTGATCGCCACCACCGACCCGCTCGGCCACACCACCCGTTACACCTACGACACCCGTGGCAACCTGCTCACCCGCACCGACCCGCTGGGCCGCACCACCGGTTTCACCCACGACGGGAACGACCGGCTGGTCTCCGTGGTCCGTCCGGACGGCAGCCGACTCGACATGAAGCCCGGACCGTTCGGGAGGTACACGGAACTCCGCGGGCCGGACGGCGGCCGCTGGCTCCAGGACTTCGACGAGCGCGGCAATCGAGTCGCGGTGACCGACCCGGCCGGCCACACCACCCGGTACGCCTACGACGCCCGGGGACGCCTGACGTCGATCACCGATGCGCTCGGGGCCGTCACCACGGTCCACTGCGACGCCATGGGCCTGCCCCTGCAGGTCGTCGACCCGGCCGGCGGGACCACCGTTTTCCGGCGCGACTCCCTCGGAAACGCGATACGCGTCACCGACCCCACGGGTGGCGTCACTTGTCTCGAGTGGGACAGGGACGGCCATCTGGTTCGCCGGGCGGCTCCGAACGGCGCCACCGAGTCGTGGACCTACGACGGCGAGGGCAACCGGCTCACCCACACCGACCCGATCGGCGGGGTTTCCCGTTTCGAGTACACCCACTTCGACCTGCTCACAGCTCGCACCCATCCGGACGGAGCCCGGTACGCATTCGAGTACGACGCCGACCTGCGGCTCGTCCGGGTCACCGACCCGCGGGGCGCACGCTGGAGCTACGAGTACGACGCGGCCGGTCGCATGGTGTCGGAGACCGACTTCGACGGTCGAACCCTCACCTACCGTTTCGACTCCGCCGGACAACTCACCTCCCGGACCGACTCGCTCGGCAGGACCATCTCCTTCGAGCGGGACCAACTCGGCCAGGTGATCCGGAAGGACGCCGACGGGCAGGTGACCACCTACGGCTACGACCGGGCCGGGCGCCTTCTACGGGCGTCGGGCCCGGACAGCGAACTCCTCTATGCGTACGACCGCCTAGGACGGGTCAAGTCCGAACTCGTCGACGGCCGGGCCACGAGTTACGCGTACGATGCCGCGGGCCGTCGCACTCGCCGCATCACCCCCACCGGCCATGTGACCACCTATGCGTACGACGCCGGTGGCCGTCCCGAGCGCCTGACCACCGGGGGACGTCCGGTCGTCTTCACCCACGATGTCGCGGGCCGTGAAACGGCCCGTGTCTTCGGGGAGTCCGCCGACGCCCTCACCATCACCACGGCCTGGGACGAGGCCGGGCGACTGTCCGCCGAACACCTGACCGCCGGCGGCCGTACGCTCAACAGCCGAACCTACTCCTACCGTGCGGACGGTCACCTCGGCTCTGTCGACGACCTGTTGTCGGGCCCCCGCACCTTCGACCTGGACGCAGTCGGCCGAGTCACCGCCGTCCACGCGCAGGGCTGGACCGAGCGGTACGCCTACGACGCGAGCGGCAACCAGACCGAGGCGTCCTGGCCCGCTTCCCACCCCGGCAACGAAGCCACCGGCACGCGGACCTACACCGGTACAGCGATCACCCGTGCCGGAGCCGTCCGCTTCGAGCACGACGCCCTCGGCCGCATCACCCTGCGGCAGAAGACCCGCCTGTCCCGCAAGCCCGACACCTGGCGCTACTCGTGGGACGCCGAGAACCGCCTCACCTCGGTGATCACTCCGGACGGAACCCGCTGGCGCTACCGCTACGACCCCCTGGGCCGCCGCATCGCCAAGCAGCGCCTGGCCGACGACGGCGAAGGCGTGGCGGAGGAGATCCGGTTCACCTGGGACGGCATGACCCTCTGCGAACAGAGCCTTCACCAGGGGGACCTCCCGAACTCAGTCGCCCTCACCTGGGACCACCGGTCCGGTGTTCCCCTCTCGCAGACCGAGCGCATCCTCACGGCGGACGCTCGTCAGGACGAGGTGGACCGGCGTTTCTTCGCCATCGCCACCGACCTCGTCGGGACCCCCACCGAGTTGATCGGTCAGGACGGCGACATCGCCTGGCGCACCCGCGCCACGCTCTGGGGCACCACCGCCTGGACCAGCTCCAGCACGGCCTACACCCCGCTCCGCTTTCCCGGTCAGTACTACGACCCGGAAACCGGCCTCCACTACAACCTGTTCCGCCACTACGACCCTGAGACCGCCCGCTATCTCACCCCCGATCCCCTCGGGCTCACTCCCGCACCCAATCCCGTCGCCTACGTCCACAACCCTCACACCTCGTCCGACCCTCTCGGACTCAGCCCTTATCCGCGCGGTGAAAAAGGCAACCCGTTCGAAAACCGTGCGGATGCGGAAAAAGCCGCATTCGAGCTCGCCGGCGTCCGTTACGGCGAAGAGCCCATCGCCGAGTGGGTCGTCACCGGGGACAAGAGCCTGAAGCACGCGCCGGGTTACATCTATTCGCCCGAACGAACACACTGGGGGAATTTCCGGCAGTTCGAGACGGACAGCGGCTCACGCGTGATCGTCGAGCACACCCATGATCCGGCAGGCCCGCACTTCCATGCCGGAAAGCCGAAGATCGATGACACCCGGAACTTCGTCAACTTCGGCTGGGACAACGCCAGGGTGCAGCGACCGGACGGCAGTCTGGGCTATCCGGAGTCCATGGAGAGATATGGCAAGATGAACAAACCGGGCGGTGACCACCACCTCTTCTACGAAGGCAACTGAACACCGTGCAAACCGATGAAAGGGCAGGGATCATGAAGGACCGGCAGACGCCGGATTGGCTGGACGTCCTCGAGCGCTGCGGTCTCGAGGTGGTAGGAAAGACGGAACAGGACGGCCCGCCCGTGAATTCCGCCCTCTACGCGGTCAACGGATTCGAGGTCGAGCCGGCCGCGACGATCCCCTCCTCCGCCCCCCACGCCGCCGACGAACTGGACGAGGCGTGGCACCGCTGTGCTTCGCAGGTTCCGCTGTACGCGGAGAACGGCGAGTTCCTCATCCTCCCGCCCGCACCGGGCGGGAGCAAGGTCGGCTGGGTGCGCGTGAAGGATCCGGTCGGAAAGGACCTTCCGTCCCGCATCACCGGGGTGACGGGTTCACCTGAATTCATAGCCGTTTCGGTCGATGGTCGACACCTGTGCGCCGCCTCGGTCGAAGAAGACGACTACTGGGTGGTACTGCACGAATTCTGATCCCATCCCCCCTCTTCCGGAAGGGTGAGGGCACCGCCCTGCCTCAGGGGCCCGGCTCGCGGACAGGCCAGGCGTCACGGCGTGATGACGTCCTGACGCGAGGACGGCATCCTCTGTGTCCGACCCGCACACCTTCTGCGGCCCCTTCGGCCTGGCGCCGTACTCGAGCCGCAGCGGCCCGACGGCGCCCGTCAACTGTCCACCTACTGGCTCACCCCGTAGTGACCTGCCCTCGGTCTCGGTACCGTGCCGGTCGCCCAGGCGGCGTCGGGATCGACCACCAGGGTCCGAGCCCCGCCCTCTCCGCGACCGCCTCGGCTCTTCGGGCCCCGGAAAAACCCGTCAGGAGGAGTGAGAGATGCCCGATCCGACCCCTGCGGCCAGAAGCCTCGGCCGGGCGGTCGACGGCGCCGACAGCCGACAGGTCAATGAAGCGACCCGGGAGTTCGTCGAGAAGCTCACCTTCGCGACGGCCGACGAAAT
Source organism: Streptomyces viridosporus (assembly GCF_002078235.1). Lineage (GTDB taxonomy): Bacteria > Actinomycetota > Actinomycetes > Streptomycetales > Streptomycetaceae > Streptomyces > Streptomyces viridosporus. The sequence goes on along the minus strand of NZ_MSGP01000437.1, from coordinate 18,057 downwards.
CCTCGCCATGCTCCGGGACGTCCTCGCCGAGGACTGGATGGCTCTGCCCCCCCCTGGGCCCGGAACCTCGCCTACCGCCTGGCCTGCCTGCAACGCCCCGACGACCCTCAGCTGCTCCGGGAGGCGGCCGCGGACCTGCTGTCCTTCGGACCCGACTGGGACGCGTTCGCCCGGGATCTCAAGAGGCGTGCGGCGGAACTGGAGTGAAGTCTGGTTTCCTCGGAAGAGGTTTTCACTTCCATCGAGGAAGTGGCCCGAACATCAGTATGCACGGCAGCCTGGACCACTGGCCGTCGTGCAGCGGGAAATGAAGGCACGGACAGATGTATCGGGAATTCCTGACCCCGGACGACGAAGAGGTGTACCAGTCCGTCGGTGAGTGGCCGGATTCAGATGAAGACGGAGTGCGGACTCTAACCTTCCGGGATGACTCCGGACAATCGTTGGTATTTTCTTATGACGCACTGACGAGATCAGTGAGGGTTCGCTGGAAGAACCATCGGGGAGTCGACATGGTGGACATCTACCGGGAGGGCGCCACACGTCTTTCCTTCGCCCCTGGAAAGTTGACCGGGAACATTTTCGTCGACTTCGAAATGGGTGACTGCGCAGGGATCTTGGAAATCCAGATCACCCCACAACTGAAGGTGCAGGACCGCCTCCTGTACCACTAGGGTAGAAATAATTTTTCGCAAGGACCACGAGGATCGGAAAAATCGGCCTGCTGCGGTCCGGGAACTGTTCAGATGCACATCGCCATGGAGACCGGAAGATGAGCAATGCCGCTTGGTGGACGCAGGACGAGGCAGGAGTGCGCGTCGTCCCGACCGGCTCCGCACTTTCCGTTGCGCGCGCCCTGCCCCCCCCACCACCGGGCTGATCTACTCGGCCCGGATGCGAGGACAGGAAATGCACGACTCCGACGGAGTGTTCACCCAGTTCTACGAGACACTGCGCCTGCCGGATCACTTCGGTTGGAACTGGAACGCACTGCGGGACTGCCTGACCGATCTCCACTGGCACAGCGCCAAGCATTTCCTCGTCACCATCGATGATGCCCACGCCGCACTCTCCGGCAATTCCGAAGAACGTGAAATTCTTTTTCGCACCCTGAACGACACTGCGAATTTCCGGGCAAGGAAACCCGAGCTTCCAGGTCAGGAGAAGGTCACCTTCCAGGCCGTACTGCTGTGCCCGCCCGAAATCCAGGGGGAGATGCTCCGCGAAGTGCGGGCGCAGTGAATGCCTCTCATCCTGCGGTTCAGGGGTGATGGCAACGGCGCGCGGGCGTTCCGGCCGTTTGCGGAAGGCCCGGCCGCAGTCGCCTCCCGGACGGAGCACACCGTGAAACTCTCCTTCGGCGACGGATGGAACGCGACGGTGACGGATGATCCGCTGCTCGTGTCCCCCCGCTTCACGGGCAGCTCCGTGGACATCGTGCCCTACGCGAGCGTGAAGGAACGCGAGCGGTTCATCGTGGGCACCTTCGGCAGCCAGGACCGGTTGTGGGACACCCCTGATGTGCTCCGGTTCGACCCGGACAGCCGGAAGCTGGTCGGGGCCGAGTTCCAGATGCCGTACGTGTCCGCCGACGCCGAAGTGCTCCCTCGTGTTCCCGCCGTGCCCGCGGCACGTCCGGGCGGGCTCCGTGCGGACGAGGTCCGGGACTTCCGGCAGAAGACGTGCACGGTGCTGTGCCGTGCTCCCGGCGATGCCGTACTGACCTGTCTGCGCGACCTCAAGGTCCTCGACGAACCGCTGGAGGCCCGCATCGGCATCGCCCCCGACGGGGCGCTCCTGGTCCAGGACGGCGCCGTCGTCGGCTGGAGCCTCACCGATCCCGCGCGCCATCTGACGACCGCCCATGCCGCTCCCGACCCTGCCCGCCGTCCCCGGCCACCCGCAGGCTGCTCAGCTCCTGCCTGGACCTGATCACCGATCCGCTGCTCGAGGAGGTGCAGGACCGCGAGCCCACCGCCCTGGCCCGGCTCCGGGAGGTCCATCGGGCCCTGCGCTCCCAGCGCGAGGACCGGCACCGCGTCGATGCCCTGCTCGCGCTCACCGGCAACCTGGTGGAGGACTACGGGGGCCGGTGACGGTCGGCCGGGAAGCCGGGCCGCACCTGGTCACCCCGGTCCGTCTCGTGGAGATCGGCCCGGTGGCCGCCTACTCCGACGGCATGCCCCCGCGAACACCTCCTCCGTCTGTCCGCCCTGCCGGGCCTCGTACAAGCGGCGCCACGACGGGGGCGGGCAGCAGCGGATCCACCCTCGCTGCGCGGAGCCGCTCATCCACGTGGGCTCGGCCTTCGCCGCGCCACCGCGTCGGGACATCGCGGCCTGGCGCACCCTGTCGGTCCTGCTGCAGGCAGGCGTCCGCTTCCCCATGGGGTGCGGCTGCGGGCCCGGTTGCCGGCCGCGCACCCTGCGTGAGGCGCGCGAGCGCATGGCCTACGCCCGACGCGCCGGCGAGCCCGTCGCCAGGGCACTCGTCCGTGCCGAGGTGCCGTGACGCAGTCGCCGGCCCGGCTTTGACGACGCCGGGCGCTCACCCCTCCACTGCGGTCAGAAGCCCGCCCGCGTCAGCAGCACCGGCAGCGCCTCCGGTTTCACCGTCTGCACCGACCGCACTTGTTTGAGTCCCAGTTCTTCCCGGCCCACGGGGTCGCGGTGCAGTGCCTTCGTCGCCTCGGGGAGCAGGGTCACCGCGACCAGGTACGGGATGTCGGGGGCGTCCGGGTCGTTCCGGGGCTCCTCGTCGACCTCCGCCACCGCGGCGACCGTCGGCTCCGGGTGGGTGAAGAGGAACCAGAGGCGGTCGCCCCGCCTCATGCGGTTGCGGCGGCCGAGCCAGAGGTCGAGCTCGGGCTCCTCCTCCGCCAGCCGGCGTATCGCCTCCTTGTCGGACGGTTCCCCGTCCAGCGTGTCCCTGTTCGGATCGAGGATGTAGAACCAGTCCGCCACGACTCCCCCTCCGCCGGCGCACGCGACCACCATCAGCCCCGCACGCACACCACGCACCGCTCACACAGCGATCGTCACGCCACATGGTGCCAAGTCGCTCCGGTATCCGCAGCCACCCGTTCCCGACAACCTGCACTTTCGCGTCCGGTACAATGCCTCCCCTTCATGCGCCCTGTTCGAGTGGGTGGGCTCCTTCCCTCCTTCCTCCTCTTCCACGGTTCCCGGCCGGCCGTTGTCCGGTGCCGACTCGCCGGAGGATTCCTCGATCGGCGCGACCCACCCGAACCCCGGCAGGACCGAGGCCGACGAGGGCGGGTCCAGCGGCCCGGCTCATCGGCCGTACCGGCGGTGCCCGCGAGAAGACGAGTGACCTCACGGAGCCCGCAGGGCGTCGAGCAGCATCGGCAGGGAGGCGTGCAGTTCGCGTTCCCAGTACGGCCAGGCGTGGGTGCCCGGTCCGTAGAAGTGGGTGGTGACGTGCTTGGCGCCCACGCGCTTCAACTCGGCGGCGAGCGCGTGGTTCTGCCGGTTGAAGTCGGCCTCGAGCGCACTGGTGCGGCCCGGCGGGTCCAGGGGGCCGGTGGTGCCGTCGCCGCACGACAGGTAGACGGGGGTCGACTTGAGCCGCCGAGCCAGGTGGAAGGGGTCGTGGGCCTGCCAGACGCGCCGCTGTGCGACCGGGTCGCCCCAGACCCGCAGCGGGTCGTCGCCCTGGCCGGCGAAGAAGCCCATCAGGCGGTCGACCGACTCGTCGTTCAGCAGCGGGTGGGCGGAACCGGAGTACGCGGCGGCCGCCTTGAACATGCCGGGGTGCCGGGCGGCGTAGAGCAGGGCGCCCTGGCCTCCCATCGACAGGCCCGCCACGACGCGGTCGCGACCGGCGCCCCAGTCGCGTTCCAGGAGCCGGCGCAGTTCCACGGTGTGGAAGGTCTCCCAGGCGGGGTCGCCGCCCCGGCCGTGGTTCCACCAGTCGCTGTACCAGCCGTTCCAGCCGGCCTCGGGCATGACGACGAGGACGTCGCGCAGGCTGTCGGTCTCCGCGACGTCGGTCATGGCGGTCCACGAGGTGTAGTCCCCGCAGCAGCCGTGCAGGAGCCAGAGGGTCGGCCAGTGCCGGCGGCGGTCACCGGGGTTCCAGCCGTCGGGGGTGAGGAGGCGGACCTGGACCGTCCGGCCGCCCAGGGCGGTCGAGCGGACCGACAGGTCGACCTGCCGGTCCGCGACCCGGGTGACCGCGACGACCTCGGCACCGCGCGGCTTCGGGGAACGGGAGGCGCCGGTTTCCTCCCCGGCGGCGGTGGCCGGGGAAGGCGTCGCGGGTGGGGTGGCGGCGAGCGCCGGTGCGGTCGGCGCGAGGGTGAGGAGGAGGACGACGGCGAGGACGAGCAGGACACGGGATCGGAGGCGGATCAGGACGGTGGTCACGGTCGTGGGCACGGACACGGCGGCTCCCTGGGGTGCGGTGTGTCGTTGCTCGGGCGGTGCTGAAAGGTTCGGCCGGGCCGGGCCGGCGCGTCAGTTCCCGCGGGGCAGGATCAACAGGGCGTCCCCGACGGGACGTTCACCGGCGGCGTCGGACGGGGCGTTGAGGACGGCGCCGTCGGCCACCATCGTGGTCGAGCCGCCGCCGTCGAGGTTGACCGCGTCCCGGAGTCCGAGGGCCCTGGCCACACCGGCGCTCTCGGCGATGCTGAGTCCCAGGGCGTCGGTGCTGCGTCCGTCGGCGGTGACGAGCACGGTGCGGCCGGCCGCGTCCACCCCGGCCAGGGTGCGCGGGTTGCGCTTGTGCACCCAGCCGTAATAGAAGCTCGGGTCGTCCGGGCGCACCATGCCGTCGGTGGCGGGGGTGACGTGGAGGCGTCCATCGCGGACCAGTTCGGGGCCGGCGTTCAGGATGTCGGTCCTGGGAGAGGTCGGGACGCGGCGTCCCTGTCCGTCCAGGAGGGTCGACCTGATCTTCAGGGGGTCGCCGACGCGTGCGAGGGCGGTCAGTTCGGCGACGCGCCGGCCGGTCGCCTGGAGCGAACTGCCGCCGGGCGGGAGGGTTCCGCCGCGTGGTGAGCGCAGCTCGACGACGCGGTCGTGGGCGTCCAGCACGGCTTCGACTCCCTCGCCCTGGGGGGTGCGTCGGCCGTAGTCGACGGTGAAGGCGACGAGTTCGTCGGCGTTGGTGCAGGTCACGTCGTGCAGCGGTGACGAGGTCGGGAGGTCGCCCGCGTTGCCGCCGCAGTTCCTGATCAGTCCGGGTACGCGGTTGATTCCGCTCAGGTGGGCAGTGGTGCCCCGTCCGGTGACCCGGCCCTGCCAGGTGAACCGGGTGATCTCCGTCCGCCGGCCGTCGTCGTGGACCACCAGGCCGGGGCGTCCGCTCACCGGTTCGCTCAGCAGGCGTCCGTCGTACACGCCCACGCCGGCCGGGTCCCCCGGGGCGCCCGCCCGGGGGTCGAGGACGAAGAAGCCGGCGTTGACCGCCGCGGTCGCGCCCGCGGCGTCGGCCAGTTCGCTGGTGGTCTCGCGGTTCTCCAGGTCCGGGCCGTACGACGCCTCCAGGCTCCCGCGGAACCGGCGCGGGTCGATGGTGAGCACGTCGACGCGCCACGGTCCTCTGTCCGTGGTGTCGCCGTCCCAGCCGGTGTGGACGGCGGATCCCGTGTACCCGGCCGTCCTCAGCCGTGTGCGTTCTGAGGTCGCGGCGGACTGCGAGTCGAACGATCCGACGCGGACCCGCCAGCCGAGCGTGCCTCCGGCGTAGTCCGCCGCCTTCGGCGTGGTCACCTCCTCGACCCGGGCCCGGAAACCGTCCTGTTCCAGTTCGGCGGCCAGTTCGTCCGCGCTCGCCCGGTCCTTCAGCGCGGTCGGCGGTGCGTCGGGGTCCGGGGAGGTGTCACCGCCGGGGATGGAGACCTCGACGGTCCAGCGGAAGGCCCGGTCCTCGCCGCCGCGCACGATGCGGGTGAGGGTGACACCCGGCTGCAGGGTCGTCGTGGTCCGCGTCTCGGTCAGGCCGGGAGGGCCCAGGGGCAGGGCGTGCCGGTCCGACTGCGGGCCCGGGGACGCCTGTGTCGGCAGCACGCCGAACGTGACGAGGACACCGAGGACGGCGCCCGCACCGCGCACTCTCTTCTTCACTCTGCACCGCCTGCAGGGAGGAAATATGAAGGTGTGACAGAAGGTTGTCGGAGGGGCCCTTCCCACGGAGGGGCAAGACGATGCGCGACGGCATCGGCGAGGGATTCCAGGGGGTGGTCCGGGCACGCCGCCATGTGGCCCGGGAGAGGGAAAGCGGTGCACGTACGGGGCGGCTGCGGGAACACCGGACGCGATCCGCGCCCGTCGTCCGCTTGTTCAGCGCAGCAGATCCTCGGGGCTGCGGGGAACGCCCCGGACGTGCCGGCCGGCCTGCTGTATGGCGGTGAGGAGTCCGTGCCCGGTGTCGGCCATGACCAGCCCGTCGACGACGGCTTCGCGCATGATGCCGACGGTGTCCTTCACGAGGATCCCCTTGCGGCGCGCGTAGTGACCCGCTTCGCCGTCGTCGGTGATCCACACGGAATGGGCGAACTCGCTGCGATGTTCGATCAATACCAGGGTTTCCGCCTCACCCAGGTGTTGCAGGGGCCGGGACGGAGAGCCCGCGAAGACGACGCGCCGCATGCGGTCCACTAACGCGATCTCAGCCGGGTCGTCGATTTCGACGGGTTCGCCGAGCCATCCGCCGCCGGTCACCTCGCTCAGCCTCGGCCAGTGGCGCGACGACCGCTCGGCCTCGGCCGCGACGGCCTGGGTCCAGCGTCCCCGGCCGTCCAGGACCTTCTCCAGCAGGGCGAGACGGTCGACCGCCGCGAAGTTGCACAGCACGGTGTTCGGGAAACCAGCAGTGGCGCGTCATGGCTGGAAGACCAGGTCCCCCTCGTCGATCGCGGCGGTGGCCGGGAGATCTTCCGGAGGAACGGGATCGGGCTCGAGCACCCCGCGGAGCCGGTCGGCCTCCCACCCCGTGTAGGCCGCCAACGGCCGCAGGGTGGTCTCTCCGTCCAGGTACGCCTCGTACAGCATCTGGGCGGGGCGGAAGGGCAACCGCTTGCTCTGCGACCAGGCCGTACGGGCCTGGAAGAGGTCGCTCTGCCCGGTCAGCCAGTGGCAGTCCTCGGTGGTGAGTCCGCGCAGCCTGCCTGCGGTCCGCTCGTCGATGAGGCCCAACTGTGCGAGGCGTGCCGCCAGAGCGCTGGGGGACACCTGGAAATGGACCACCATGGACGTGAGCTGCTCGTCCGACAGACCGCCTTCCTCCACCGCCGCCTCGATCTCCGACCGGGGCATGAGCAGGTGGGCGGCGAACACGTTCGCCCGGACCTCGGTGAGGTCCTTCTGGTGTCCGGGGGTCAGGTGGGTCTCCGTCAGGAGGTCCTGCGCGTCACGGGCCAGGATGTGTCCGAGCTCGTGCGCGAGGGTGAAGCGCTGACGGGTGGGCACGCGCGTCCGGGCGATCATGATGAGCCGGAAGCCGTCCGCCTGCCAGGCGGCACCGTCGATTCCCTCGGGCAGTCCGATCTTGGCCACGTCCACCCCGAAGGTGCGCTCCAGCGCCTGGAGGAGTTCCGCGCTGTCCATGCTGCCCACCGGTGGTGAGCCCTCGGAGCCCAGCCTGGCGAGCGCGGCTTCCGCGAGTGCCACGCCCTCGTCCACACAACCCTTGTAATCCGTGGGGGTGGTGGGGTGCGGCGTGCCGACCGAGGGCAGTTCCGGCTGTTCCGGCGCCCTGCCGAGGAGGACGAGCACCTCGTGCGCGCTGGTGAAGCGTTCGACGAGGTCCTTGAGCGTGGCACGGCCGCCCCCGCTCATCGCCGACGGCACGGCACGGGCGGCGAAGGCCGGACGCAGCGGGTCACGGCCGGTCAGCAGCCAGTCGACCGTCGTGCCGCCGAACTCCGCGATGCGCGCCAGGTCCAGGGAGGTGAACCGGCGGATTCCGCTGAGCGACTTGGACAGCTTGTCCGGCGTCAGCCCGACCCTCTCGGCGAATTCCGCCTGCTTGACCGATGCCCTGAGCATGACGCTCCGTACGCGATCGGTCACGGTCTCAGTCATGTCCTCACCTTAGGAACCAGATGCGAAAATCGCAACCGGACGGGCCGGGTACGGCTCCGGTGCCGCTGCGGCACGGCTCCGGCACGGTCGGCGGTCGGGCACCCGGGGGGCGGCGGCCTCGTGCGCGATTACGACGTCCCGGTCGTCCCGGCGCGGAACGGGCGCGGACCTGCGCGGACCTGCGCACGGTCGCCCACACGGCGGCGACCGGAAGCACCGACGCGGGGAAACCGGCCCTCCTCGGCGTCACGGGCGGCCGTACCGCCACCGCGTCCCCGACCGTTTCCCCTTCTCTCGTGCCTCTCCCGTGCCTCTCTCGTGCCTCTCCCGTGCGGTCTGCGGGCGGCGCCGTGGCAGCGGCCGGGCCTCGTTGTCAGTGGTCGCCGATAGCTTCGATCATGTTCCGCCGAGGTGGCGTGAACGTCCCCTTTCGCATGCATGGGAGATGGTGCGTTGTCGCTCTGGGAGAGGTCGAGCACGGTGCGGGTGGTACCGTCCGCGCGGCCGCGGAAGCTCGCCAAGGTGCCGTTCGTGGAGCTGGCCGACGGACGGTTGCAGGGCGTGGTGTCCAGCGGGTCGGACATCGGGCGCGTGTACGTGTCGTCGGTGGAGGCGGGGACGTACGCGTTCGCGTGCAGCACCAACAACAACCGTCCCTGCGGCGGGGCGCGCGGGTGGTTCTGCAACCACATACGCGCTCTCATCGGCGAGGCAGTGCTGCAGTACGGCGCCGAGCGCGTGGCCCGGTACCTGAAGGTCGAGGTCGCCGAGGAGCCCGACGCGGACGCCGTCACCGACGCCATGACCGCCACCCGCCCGGCACAGGGCGACCGCTCGGCCGCGGCGCAGGTGTTCAGCCGGTTCCTGCGGCACCTGGCGTATCTCGAACTGGAGCCGACCACCGCCCCGTTGCCCGAGATGCAGTGGTTCCCGACGACGAGGGCGGTGGCCTGATGCGTGCCGATCTGCTGACCGACGCCGTCGACGGACTCGACGAGGCCCTCGCGGCGGTCGACGGCTTCGACGAGGCCCTCGTCGGCGGGCTGCTCCGTCCCCGGCCCGGCCAGGCCGACGGGCCGGCCGGCCTCGCCGACGCCGTCGCCGGGTCGCCGCTGGCCTCGCGGGTCGCCGAGGCGGCCGAGAAGGCGGCCGCCGGGGCCGCCGGCGAGGACCACTTCGTCGCGCTCGCCGCCGCCCGCACCGCCCTGCTCGGTTCCGTGCACGACGCGCTGACCGCCCGGATCGAGGAGGCCGTCGACCGGCCCCGGGCCGAGGAGAGCGGCGCCGCACCGGGTGGCGGCGAGGAGCACGCGGCGAACCTGCGCACCGCCGCCCGCAGCTGGCTGTGCGACCTCGCGCGGGCCGGCTGGCAGGGCATCGACCACGAACTCGTCGGCGGGGCCGCGCCCGTCGTCTCCGCGATGCTGCCCGACCCGGCGCTGCGCCGCCCGGCCACGCTGCTCGACGGCTTCGCCGCCGAGCTCGCCGCCTCCTGCCCCGGGGCGACCCTGGAGCGGGTCCCGGTGCGCCGGTGGGCCGATCTGTGGTCGCGGGCGCTGCTGCTGACGCTGCCCGGTGCGTCCGCCGCTCCCGCCGTCACCGAGGTGAGCGGCCGGCTGCTGCCGCTCGGTGTCGACGTCCAGGAACACGCCACCGCCGTCCAGGCCCAGGTGCACGCGGTGTTCGAACCCGCGGACGGCGGTGCGTCCCGGCTCGTACGGGCCTCGGTGTCCGCGCCGAAGCCCGACACGGTCGTCGGGGCGGGGCTGTGGCAGCTGCTCCGGCCGCACATGTCGCTGCTGGGTGCCGTGGGCGAGGGCCGTGCCGTGGAGCTCGACGCCATGCCGCTGACCGCCGAGGGCGACCTGCTGTGGGACGACGCCCGTGCCCGGACGGGTGAGCCCGCCGAGGTGTTCACCACCGCCCGGGTGGCGCTGCCGACCGCGCCCGCCTTCCCGACGGCGCCCCTGGACCGGCACCCGGCCCGGATCGCGGTGCCCGTCCTGCTCGAGGGGTACGCGGTGGAGAAGGAGGACGACGGCACGGTCGCCTTCGAGGTCGCCGGGCGGCGTCTCGCCGTCGACACCGACCGCGTACCGGCCGCCGGTCCGCTCACCCCGGAGGCCGTCGCCTCGTCCGGGGCGTGCGTGGCGCTGCTGCGCTGGGACGCCGGGGAGTTCCTGCTCCAGCCGCTCGCCGTGGAGCGGACGGTGCGGAAGAAGGCCGTGGCCGTGCACGCCGGGGCCTGGGCCGGGGGCACGACCGACAAGGCCGGCGTGCGGGCCGAGAAGGCGGCCACCGACGCCGTCAAGGTGCTGCGCGAGCGGGCGGGAAGGCTGCTGCGGAAATGACCGAGCAGACCGCGGGGCGGATCCCCGCACCCGATCCGGACGACAACCGGCGGCAGGTCCTCTACTGGCGCCTGCTGGCCCGCCTCTTCGACCCCGAGGAACAGGCCGCCCTGGAATCGGCGAGTCTCGCCGTGGTCGAGGACATCGGCCTGCCGGCCGCGCTGCTCGACCCGGGGACGTCCGTCGACTCCGTCGTGCAGCGGCACCCGGAGCTGGCCGCCGAGTTCGACGGGCTGATGGCGCCCGAGCCGGAGGAGGACGGCACGCGCGACCGGGCCGCCGAGGTGCGGCGCGCGGCACTCGCGTCGAAGGTGCTGCTGAACGTCTTCGCCCCCCTTCCCGGCACCGTCACCGCCGAGCAGCTGGCCCGCTGGCAGTCCGACGCGGGCTGGCTGGAGCGGGCGCTGGGCTGTCGGCCCGGTGAACTGCGCGGCGGCCGGGGCGGCGTGAACCGGGCGGGTGCCGGCGGGGGCGTCAGCCCGACCGGGACCGGTGTCGGCGGGCCCACGCCCGACCTCGGCCGCCTGATCCCCGAGATCGGCCCGGAGCTCGGCTCGATCGAGGCCGGTCTGGTCAAGCGCATGCACCTGCGCGAGGTGCTGGCCGATCCGCAGCTGGCGGCCCGGCTGACGCCGAGCATGTCCCTGATCGAGCAGCTGCTGCGCGACAAGAACAACCTCTCCGGCGTGGCCCTCGCCAACGCCAAGGCGCTGATCCGCCGTTACGTCGACGAGGTCACCGAGGTGCTGCGCACCCAGGTGGAGAAGGCCACGGTCGGCGAACTCGACCGGTCCGTGCCGCCCAAGCGGGTCTTCCGCAACCTCGACCTCGACCGCACCATCTGGAAGAACCTCACCAACTGGGACCCGGAGGAGGAGCGGCTCTACGTCGACCGCCTCTACTACCGGCACACCAGCCGCAAGACGACGCCCCAGCGGCTGATCGTGGTGGTGGACCAGTCGGGTTCCATGGTCGACTCGATGGTCAACTGCACCATCCTGGCGTCCATCTTCGCCGGGCTGCCGAAGGTGGACGTCCACCTGATCGCCTACGACACGCAGGCGCTGGACCTCACGCCCTGGGCGCACGACCCGTTCGAGACGCTGCTGCGCACCAAGCTCGGCGGCGGCACCGACGGCACGGTCGCCATGGCGCTCGCCCAGCCGAAGATCGCCGAGCCGCGCAACACGGTCGTGGTGTGGATCTCCGACTTCTACGAATGGCGCACCCACGAGCTGTTCGAGAGCATGGCCGCCATCCACCGCTCGGGGGCGAAGTTCATCCCGGTGGGTTCGGTGACCAGCTCCGGTCGCGGCAGCGTCAACCCGTGGTTCCGGGAGAAGTTCAAGGACCTCGGTACGCCGGTGATCTCCGGCCACATCAAGAAGCTCGTGCACGAGCTCAAGACGTTCCTCACCTGATCGCGTCTTACCCGATCGCGTCTTACCCGATCACTCCTTGCCTGATCACTCCTCGCTCGATCGCTTCTCACCCGATCGTGTCCCACCCGATCGCGCACCCCTCGTCCGTTGTGCGGTCCCCGTACGGAAAGGCTTTACCCATGTCCGACCTGCTGCGTGCCCCCGCCGAGATCAAGTACGCCGAGGAGCTCGACTGGCTGGAGTCGATCGACGACAACCCCAAGCCGTTCTCCTGGCGCCTGTCGCCGAAGATGGTCCGCCTGTTCATCCTCGGCTCCGAGCGCTCCGACGGCCTGGACCGGGAGGTCTCGCAGAAGTGGTTCGGCGACCGCAGCTTCGTGGAGCGCTCGATCGTCACGCTCGCCTCCGACCGCGGTCTGCTGCTCATCGGTGACCCCGGCACGGGCAAGAGCTGGCTGGCCGAGCTGCTGTCCGCGGCGATCTGCCGCAACTCCACGCTGGTGGTGCAGGGCACGGCAGGCACCACCGAGGACCACATCAAGTACTCCTGGAACGTGTCCATGGTCATCGCCAAGGGCCAGTCGCGGGAGTCGATGATCCCCTCGCCGATCATGACCGCGATGGAGGCCGGCGCCATCGGCCGCTTCGAGGAGCTGACCCGCTCCACCAGCGACGTCCAGGACGCGTTGATCTCCATCCTCTCCGAGAAGTACATCTCCGTCCCCGAACTGGAGAGCGGCGGCAGCGACAACATCGTCTTCGCCAAGCCCGGCTTCTCGATCATCGCCACGGCCAACAGCCGCGACCGGGGCGTCAACGACCTGTCCTCCGCGCTCAAGCGCCGCTTCAACTTCGTCCGCATCCCGGTGGTGACGAACAAGAAGAGCGAGGCGGAGATCGTCCGCTTCCGCACCGAGGAGCTGCTGCGCCGGCACTCCATCGACCTGGAGGTGCCGCCGACCCTGCTGGACGTGCTGCTGCAGAGCTTCGCCGACCTGCGGGCGTCCGCCGCGGCGGCCGGCAGCGACGACGAGAAGCTGGAGTCCGCGCTGTCCACGGCCGAGCAGATCGGTGTGCTGGAGGACGCCGTGCTGCACAGCAACTTCTTCGGCGAGCGCACCCTCACCGCCCGCGCCCTCGCCTCCTCGCTCGTCGGTTCGCTCACCCGCCGCGAGCCGGAGGACCTGGCCATCCTCAACAAGTACCTGCACGGCGTCGTCGAGCCGCGCAGCAAGGAGGAGGGCGGCTCCTGGCCCGAGTTCCTCGAGGGCGGCCGCGACGCGATCGCCACCCTGTCGTGAACGGCACGCACGCGATGAACCGGACCGGTGGAACCCACGACAGCACGTTCGCCGCGCTGCGCGGGCAACTGCAGGAGGCGGCGGCCACGTTCGCGGGCGGGCCCGACGCGCTGGAGAGCATCCTGCTCGGCATGGTCGACGACGTCGACCGCGCGGTGCGCGAACCGCTGGAGATCTTCCCCGTCTGCCACCACTCCCCCGCCTCGGCGCTCGCCATGGCCCGGCGCCTGCGCGAGAAGCAGCCCAAGGTCGTCTACCTGGAGCTGTGCGAGGACATGGCGCCGCTCCTGACCGAGCTGCGCAACTGCCGGCTGCCGGTGGCGGTGCAGGCGTTCGCCGGGGACGTCGACGGCTTCCCCCAGGAGTGGGCGCCGCTGTCGGTCGTCGCGCCGATCACCGAGGCGTCCGCCGAGTACCAGGCCATCGCCTACGCGCTCGACACCCCGGGCGTCGAACTGGTCCTGGTCGACCGGTCCTCGGACCACGTCTTCCAGTGGGACCCCCGGAACGAGCCGACGGCGAAGGACACCGACGACGACCCCGGCGCGTCCCCGGACGGGGCGCCCGAGGCGGAGGCCGCGCTGCACGGCGAGGCCGTCGGCGTCGAGATCGGCGACCTGCGGCCGCGCTTCGCCGAACTGGAGGAGCACCTGCTGCGCCACGGCAAGGTGCGGCACTGGTCGGAGTGGTGGCACCAGTACGTCGAGGTGCCGCTCGGCGACGGCGACCACGACACCTACCGCCAGGTCATGTTCCTCATCGGCAGCCTGTTCCGGCGCCTCGCCCCCGGCGACGGCGCCCGGGTCCGGGTGGACGAGGACCGCGAGCGGTACATGTGGACCCGGATGCGCGAGCACCTGGCGGCGACCGGCACCGATCCGGAGGACTGCCTCTACGTCTGCGGCGCGTTCCACGCCGCCAGCCGCGTCGAGGAGTTCGGGGTGCACGGCGCCGACACGTTCGAGATCTCCCCGCGCACCGCCACCACCTGGCAGTACGGGCTGATCCCGTCCAGCCACGCGGCGATCGAGGCGCAGTTCGGCCTCGCTCCGGGCTCGGTGTCGATCGCCTCCACGGAGTGGACGAAGGCGCTCAAGCGCACCCGTGTCCAGCCGTACCGGCTGGCGGGCCAGGCGGGAGCGAAGAAGTCCGCGGCGAAGAAGACCCGGGGCGCACAGGTGGCGGTCCCCGCGCAGGAGCCGCCGGCCGCGGACCGGCTGTCCGGCTTCCTGCGCCGGCCGCCCGTCCTCGACGCCCTGGACGAGGCCGAACTGCTCGGCTGGTCGGTGGACATCGTGCGCGCGGCCCGGCGCAACGGCTACCTGGCCTCCACCGCCGACGCCATCGCGGTCTTCGAGACGTCGATCCTGCTCGCCGGGATGCGGGACCGGGCCAAGCCGACGCCGTACGACTTCCAGGACGCGGCGGTCACCTGCATCGAGAAGGACACCGTGCCCGGGCGGCGGGACGTGCGGCACCTCGTCGAGATCATGATGGGCGGCGACCGGATCGGCCAGGTGGGCTACGAGGCGCTGCCGCCGCTCGCCCGGGACGTGTACGACCGGCTCGCGCCGCTGGAGTTGAAGCTCCAGCAGCGCGGCGTGCAGCGGGCCCTGCTGGACATGGCCTCCCGGCCGGAACTGCGGGCGTGCTCCGACGTCCTGTGGATGCTGCGGCGGCTGCTGCCGCACGGCGCGGCCCGGCCGATCATGGGCGAGCGGCGGCTCGGCGAGCGGTCGATCCAGGAGTCGTGGGACCTGGCGCTCGGCACCCACCAGCGGGCCCTCATCGAGCTGGGCTACGAGGGGGTCAGCCTCGAGCAGGTCCTGGAGCAGCGGCTGCGGCAGGAGGCGTACGGGCCGCGGGCGACCGCGGCGACCGTGCTGGCGGCGGTCGAGGACGCGGTCCTGTACCTGGGCAGCCGCCGCCTCGCCGACGAGCTCGGCACGCACGCGCTGAAGGTGCTCGCCGCCGAGCGCAGCGTCGACGGTGCGCCGGAGGTGCTGCGGCGGGTGCGTGCGCTGCTGGCGTACTACCGCACCAGCGAGCCGGTGCTGCCGTCGTGGATCGAGTCCTTCGCCAAGACCGGTTACGCCCACTACTGCACCCTGCTGCCGACGGCGTTCCGGGACGAGGACGCGACGGTGGGGCAGGTCGCCGCGATGCTCGGCTTCCTGTTCAGCATGGAGGGCCTCGCCCTGTCGCTGGGGTGCGACCGGACCCAGCTGGAGCTCGCAGTCGCCCAGTCCCACCCCGACGATCCGTCGAAGACGGCACTGCTGTGGGCGGCGCAGGTGCAGCTCGGCACCCTGTCCCGGGCCGAGCTGCGGGCCCGGTGCGAGGCGCTGCTGGACAACCCGCTGGTGGTGCCCGCCTATCCGCGCTACCTCAGCGGTTTCGTGCACGCGTTGGAGCCCGTGCCGGGGCTGGCGGACGTGGTGGTGGAGGCGGTGTCGAACGCTTTCGGGCGGTTGCCGGACGCGGTGCTGCTGCCCTGGCTCCCGCTCCTGATCACCACCCTGCGGTCGGGCGCCGCGGACCTCGCTCCGCTGTTGATCCGCGAGGCCGGGCGGATCTTCCCGGGCCGGCTCGAGGCGCTGGACGCGTGGGTGCCGCCGTGGCGGCTCCAGCAGCCGGACCCGTGCGCGGTCCGCCGGGCGCAGCCCGCCGCCCCCGATCGCCGGGGCGCCTCGCTGCTCCCCGCCCATCCGGCGACGTGCGACGCGGTGGCGGGGCTGCTGGGCTGCACGGAGGGGTGGTCGGAGCCCGACGCCCCGGCCCCGACGGGCGTCGGCCTGCTGGCCGCCCATCCGGTGACGTGCGACGCGGTGGCGGATCTGCTGGGCTGCGACGGCGCATGGGCAGCGACCGCCGGCCCGTCCCCGTCGGGCGCCGCGCTGACGACGCTCCACCCGACCACGGCAAGCGCCCTGGAGTCCCTGCTCGCGGGCGCATAACGGCGGCGGCAGCCGGGTCCTGGCCCGCCCGGGGCCCTCGGCGCCATGGGTGGGCAAGCCTGTCGCCTCAGCCGCGGCGTCGGCCGTCGCGGCCGAGGGCCCCGGGCGGGCGCGGCCGTGTGACGATGGGTCCCCGGGGTCCCGGGGACCCATCGTCATACGGCGGGGGGTGCTTCTGTCTCACCCTCGGCCGCCGGGGCCGCTACCCCTTCTGCTCCACCCGCACCCAGTCCACCTCCGCCCGGACTCCCCCGGCCGCGATGCGGTCCACGCTCGACTGCGGGAGGCCCCAGTAGGGGGTGGTGACCTTGTTCCAGCCGGCCGGATAGGCGCCGCCGAGGGCGAGGTTCAGGATCACGTACTGGTGGTGGTCGTAGACCCACTGGCCCCGCGTGGACTCCAGTTTGTTGCGGGTGGTCTCCTGGACCAGGCGGTCGTCGACGAAGAAGCGCATGCCCGTCGGGGTCCACTCCACCGCGTAGGTGTGCCACTGGTCGGCGCGGCCACCGCCGGGGTAGGTCTGGCGCTCGCCGATGTTGCCGTCCGCCGAGTAGCCGGGGCCGTGCAGCCCGGTGCTGGTCCAGTCCGCGTAGCCGACGTTCTCCATGATGTCGGTCTCGCCGGAGGAGGGCCATCCGACCGACGGGTCGTCCACGTCGCTGCCGAGCAGCCAGAACGCGGGCCAGAAGCCGTCGCCCACCGGGAGCTTCATGCGGGCGCTGACCCGGCCGTAGGTGAAGTCGAACCTGGTGTGGGTGTCGATGCGGCCGGAGGTGAAGTCGTAGGTGGTGCCGCCCGCCCGGGTGCAGCCCTTGCAGTGCTCGGCCTCCAGCACCAGGGTGCCGTTCTCCTGGCGGACGGTGTCGGTGGAGTCGACGTAGGCCTGGGACTCGCCGTTGACGGGGCCCATCTCCGTGCCGGTGCGGACCACCCGCCACTTGGAGCGGTCGAGGGAGGGGGTGGTGAAGTCGTCGAAGAAGGTGGTGCGGTAGGTGCCCGGCCGGTCCGCCGGAAGCGCCGGGTACGCCGCCGTCGCGCTGCCGCCCGTGCCCCAGACCTGGAACTCGTAGAGCGAGTAGCCGAACTGGGCCGTGGACGGGGCCGGGTTGTGGAAGGAGCGGCGCTCCTTGCCGAGCATGCGGACGTAGCGGCCGGTGGCCGGTTGCGGAAGGCGCACCGAGTCGTGCAGGCCGACGGCCTCCCCGGGGGACTTCACGTTCGCGCGGCGGGCCGCGACCTCCGCGGCCGAGGGGCGGTGCACCGTGCGCCAGGTGCGGTTGTCGTCCGAGACCTGGAGTTCGTAGTCGACCGCGTACGCCGCCTCCCAGTAGAGGTCGACCGTGTCGATCGTCGAGCGGGCGCCGAGGTCGACCGCCACCCAACGGTCGGCGTTCCAGTCGCTCGACCAGCGGGTCCGGTCCGCCTTGAGGTCGGCCGGCCAGCCGCCGTCGGTCACGAACGCCGGTGAGTTGCCCGCGTGCTGGTAGTAGTTGGCGTAGGCCGGGTGGTTGAGGGCGAGGTTCGTGCGGGTCGTGGAGGCGGGGGCCGGTTCGCCGCCGTACACCTGGAAGGAGTACAGGGAGTAGCCCCACGGGGTGGCGCGTTCCACGCCGCGCATGCGGACGTAGCGGGCCGTGACCTCCTGGGGGTACGTGTGGGCCGTGACCGAGCCGCCGGTGCCGGCCGTCTCCGTGTAGAAGGGGGTCCAGTCCGTGCCGTTCCTCGACGCCTCGAGGACGTAGCGCTTGCCGTGGGCCGCCTCCCAGTCGAGGACGACGCGGTGGACGCGGATCGTCGAGCCGAGGTCCACGCGGATCCAGGCGTTGTCGGCGAAGTCGCTGGACCAGCGGGTCGTGCCGTTCCCGTCGAAGGCGCGGGCGGGGGCCGTGTCCGCGTTCTCGCTGCCGGAGGCGGTGACGGCGGCGGGGTCGGCGGCGTACGCGGCTGCCGCGCGGTCGGTGTCCCAGGTGGCCGCCGCCGCGGCCGCCCCGGGTGCGGGGGCGGCCACCTGGGAC
>NZ_MSGP01000436.1 GCF_002078235.1 Streptomyces viridosporus | reverse complement strand
CTCCCCGCCCTGTCCGCCTCCCACCTCCTGGACGGCTGCGGCCACTGGATCCAGCAGGAACGCCCCGACGAGGTCAACCGCCTGCTGACCGACTGGCTCGCCACCCTCCACGACTGAACCAGGCAATCCAGGCGTAGCAGTCCGCGCACTGGCGCGGTGCCCGAGGCGGCAGCGGCGCCGGAGCCGTGATGTAGGGAGTGCGGGTCGGCTGGTCAGAGCTGGAGAACCGCATGGGCTTGTCAGCCTCGTCAAGGAGCCCGGCCCGCAGCAGGACCAGGCGGGTGGTCAGCGTACGGGTTGGAGGCACGGGCAGCGAATCGCTCGGCGGCCTCCAGCCGGATCCGCTCGCGAAACGCCTGCCGTTCGGGCGTCGGCCCACCACCTTGCGGATATTTCACAACCGGCATACCGCGCCGATCACACATCGTCAGCCCCTGCCGACATCACGCTTCAAAGGCCAGTCGCGCCAAATTGCTTTGCGTTTTAGCGAGTTCGGTCCTGCCGCTGCCCGCCCATGAGCCCGTTAGGGTGGCCCGGTGACCGACGCGAGCATGGACAGAGTGAACCGCTTCCGGGCCGAGGCGGCATCCCGGGGGCTGTCGGCGGAGGAGGTGGAGGAATGGATACGTGTCGCCCGTCCGGCGGTGTACTTGGCGGAGGGCGGTAACGGTCCCCTCGTGGCCCGGGCCGGCGGCGACCCCCTGCTGCCGCACGGCGCGCCGAGGCCGTCCGGTCCCTTCGTGGCCTCCGTCGACCTCGCGGCTCTCCCGCCGGGCGTCACCGGCCTCCCGCTCCCCGCCGACGGCCACCTGCTCCTCTTCTCCGGCACCGATGTGCATGGCATCGGTGGACAGGTGTCCGACGCGGTGCTGTACGTCCCCGCCGGGACCCCGACAACCCTGAGCCCCCTCGCACACAGCTGGCGCGAGCCGTACCGGCCGCGTGAGCTCCGCACGGTCTGGCACCAGTCGAGCGCGCAGATGCCGGAGAGCTTCGCCCTTGACAGATGGGGCGGCTTCCCCGAGGACGAGCAGTTCGAACTCGCCGACGAACTCGGCGACGCCTGGGCAGACGCGGGCGGCTACCGCCCGTCCTGGGTCTTGCAGATCGGCGGCCATCCGCTCTCGCCCCAGAACGACCCCGTCCACTACGCCCGTGATCCCAAGGATGCCGGTCCCTCCGAGCAGGGCGGTGCGGCCCACGGAGAGGGCGCCGACGACTGGGCTCTCTTGGCCACCTGGAGGTGTGGCGACGACGTCACGGAACTGGACTCCGGCGTGGCCCACTGGGTGGTCCGCCGCCGGGACGTGGCGGCCCGGCGCTTCGACCGGGTCCACCGCTACGTCGAAATGGCCTGACAGCGCGGGCGGGGACGGTCGGCTCCCCGGCGCTCATCGGCCGCCCTCCCCGCCCACGCCCACCCGGTCCGTGTCGTCACCGTGACGATCGGTCTGTTCGGAACGGGTGCCGCCTCCCTCGCTGCGCCGGCCTACCCCGCCCGCGGAGCGGGAAGGGATACGGTCGTACACCCGTGGGGCGCTGCCGCGCCCTGCTGAGCGTCGCTTGGTGTTCCCCGGGCCGCGGCAGCGGCCGTAGGGAGGCGGTCTGGTCAGCGGTCGCCGGATCGCGGGGTCGGCCCAGCGCCGGGAACGCGGGGCTCACCCGCCGCCTCCCGTGGCCCGGGTGGAGGGCTCAGCGGAGCAGCAGGTCGCGGATCGCCTCCGTGATCTCGTCGGGCGCCTCCTCGGCCATGAAGTGCCCCGCGCCGGTCAGCCGGTGGTCCAGGTCCGGCGCCCACGCGTGCCAGACCGCTGCGGCGTCGTAGCCCAGTCGCGCGCCCCAGTCCTGCTGGACGACCGTCACTGGCATGGCCAGCTGGGAACCGGCGTCCTGGTCCGCCTGGTCGTGTGTGACGTCGATGCCCGCCGAGGCCCGGTAGTCCGCGACGATCGACGGCACGGCCGCGGCGCTCGCCCGCAGGTACGCGGCCCGGACCGGTTCCGGCATGGCGGCCGGGTCCCTGGCCCAGGCGTCGAGGAAGGAGCCGAAGTAGGCGTCGGCGCTGTTGGCGATCATCGTCTCCGGCAGGCCCGGCGGCTGCGCCATGAGGAACAGGTGGTAGCCGACCGCCGCCGGGACACCGTGCAGGACGTTCCACATGTCCAGGGTCGGCACGACGTCGAGGATGCCCAGGTGTGTGAGGGTCTCGGGATGGTCCAGTCCCGCCCGGAAGGCGACCAGGGCGCCCCGGTCGTGGCCGACCAGGGCGAAGCGCTCATGGCCGAGCGCCGCCGCCAGGGCGACGACATCGGCGGCCATGGTGCGCTTGGAGTACACCTCAGGGCCGGTGGCCACCGGCTTGTCGCTGGCGCCGTAGCCGCGCAGGTCGGGACAGATCACCGTGTGCTCGCCGGCGAGCCGCTCGGCGACGTGCCGCCACATCAGGTGGGTCTGGGGGAAGCCGTGCAGCAGCACGACCGGGCTGCCGCTGCCGCCGACGGCGGCGGCCAGCTCCACTCCGTCTGCGCCGGGCAGACGGACGTGGTCGAAGCCGGGGATGGTGAGCGTCATGAAAGGCCCCTTCCTGAGGTCGGGGGACCGGCGAAAGCCTTGGTCCGAGGACTGACGGGATCAGCGTGGGCGACGGCGATCAGCAGCCGATCAGTACGCTTCGTCGTCGCGGACCCGCGGCACGGAAGATGGAGGGCATGCGAATCGACGTACTCGGTGCCGTGCGGGCCCTCCGCGACGACGGCACCCCGGTCGACCTGGGCGGACCCCGCCACCGCGAGGTGCTCGCCCGGCTCGTCGCCGCCGGGGGACGGATGGTCCCCACCGACATCCTCGTGGACGACCTGTGGGCCGAGCCGCCGGTGCGCGCCGTGGGTGCGTTGCGTACGTTCGTCGCCGCGCTGCGCCGCGCCGTCGAACCCGGCCGGCCGCCCCGCACCCCGCCGCGTGTCCTCGTCACGGAAGGCCCCGGCTACGCGCTGCGCCTGCCGCGCGACACCGTGGACGTCCACCGGTTCGAGGACGCCCTGGCCCGCGCCCGGCGTACACCCGATGCGCTGACCGACCTCGACGCGGCCCTCGCGGCCTGGCGCGGCCCCGCCTACGCCGACGTGACCGGCTCCGCGTGGGCCCAGCGCGAACGGACCCGGCTGGAGGAGCTGAGGCTGGAGGGGGTGGAACTGCGCGCCCGCCTCCTCCTCGACTCCGGTTCGGGAGCCGAGCTGGTCGCCGAACTGGGCGCCCACGTCACCGAACACCCCTGGCGTGAGCCGGCCTGGGGGCTGCTGGCCCGCGCACTGCACCGGGCAGGCCGTCAGGCGGACGCACTGGCCACCCTGCGCCGCGCCCGCACGATGCTCGCAGACCAGCTCGGGCTCGACCCCGGTGCCGACCTGCGGCGTTTGGAGACGGACATTCTCCGCGGAGCTACGACGCTCCAGCCCCCGCGTACCGTGTGGACCGCAGGCGTACGACTCGGACCGCGCACCACCGTGGAACTGGCGCGCACCCTGGCCCTGGCGGGTGGTGACGCCCTCATCCACTCGCGGCGCGACCGCCTCGCCGCCGTCCAGGCGGCGGAGCGCACCGGAGACATCACCCTGACCGCCCGCGTCATCGGCGCCTACGACGTGCCCGCCCTCTGGAGCCGGGCCGACGATCCCGCTCAGTCCCGTGCCGTCGTCGCGGCGGCCGAGCGTACGCTCACCGCACTCGGCACCGACGGCCCCGCCGAACTGCGCGCCCGCCTGCTGGCCACCGTCGCGGTCGAGAGCCGCAGCGCCGACCTGTCCGCCATCGAACGGAGGCGCGCCGGGCAGGCGGCGCGCGAGGCCGAGGCGCTGGCCCGGGAGCTGGGCGATCCCGCCCTGCTGCTGTTCGCCCTCAACGGCGTGTTCCTCCAGTCCTTCACCCGGCCCGGGCTCGCGGCGGCACGGGACGTGATCGGCTCCGAGATCCTCGACCTGGCCACCCGGCACGAGCTGCCGGACTTCGTCGTGCTCGGTCGGCTCATCCGTCTGCAATCCGCCTCCGCTCTCGGCGACCTTGACGCCGCGACCGCACACGCCGAGGCCGCCGAGCAGCTCGCCGTCAGCACCGAGGCCTCTCTTGTCCCCGTACTCACCGGCTGGTTCCGAGCCCGGGTCACGGCCGCCCGCAGCACCGCACTGGGCGGGCCGACCGCCGCCACGGCCGCGGCGCACTACCGCGCCGCCGAGGACGCCCTCGCCGAAACAGCGGGCATGCCGGGGCTGCACCGGGGCCTGTTCGCCCTCGCCCTCCTGGGCCTACGTCTCCTGCACAGCCGTCCCGCACCCACCGATCCCACTCTCGACTGGGGCCCGTACCGCCCCTGGACGCACCCCTTGGTGCTGCTCGCCCGCAACCGGGCCGAGGAGGCCCGTACCGCCCTGACCATGACGCCCGAACCACCCCTTGATCACATGCAGGAGGCACTCTGGTGCCTGACCGCCCACGCCGCCGCCCGCCTCGGCGAGCGCCCGGTCGCCGCCCGCGCGGCAACGGCCCTGCGCGCCGCCCGCACCGAACACGCGGGCGGGGCGAGCGGGATGCTGACGCTGGGGCCGGTGGCGCGGTACCTGGCGGAGGCGGAGGCATGCGCCGACAAGAGATGACCGACATCGTCCGCGGTGCCTCTCCCCCCACCTGCCCGTCCCATCTTGGCCGGGCAACGGGGCCCCGGACCGGCCCAGCCATATGTGCCAAAGTGAGGTCACGGGCCGTTCCGATCGATGACGAGCTGAGGTCGGCGCTTCGGTACGCCGACTTGGCGTCCTGGTCCGCCAGGGCAGCCGCTGTCTGGCCGGCGCAGCGGACATTAACGCCGGCGACGTACCCGGCCAGGCGGCGCTCGCGGCGCGGCTCCGGCAGGAATGGCCGAAGCTCGACATCCTGCGACCAATGCCGCCGACGTCATCCCTCCCGATCGAGGTATGGACTGAGGAGGCGTTCGACAGGTTCCTCGCGACCAATTTCAAGTCGCCGTTCCTCCTGATCAGGGAGTCGTTGTTGCCCGCAGAGTCGGGCACGGCCAGCAGCATCCCGTCCAGAGCCAGCACCCGCAGCCCTCGGAACAGCTCGCCGTCCGCGCTGAGCGGCCGGGCCACGGACCGGAACAGTTCCCGCATCACCGACCAGCCGAGCCGCTGCCGGGCCCTGGTCAGCGACGACTTGTTCACCCCGGACCAGGACCGCAGTGAGGTTGATCCTCGGGGGTGGACACCGGGTTTCACGCGACGAGTGACAGCGTACGTGACGTGATCAGTTGCTGTTCATAATCGGCTGGCGCGAGGTAGCCGAGGGCGGAGTGGCGGCGGCGCCGGTTGTAGTACGACAGCCACCTGAACAGCTCCAGCCGTGTCTGCGCCTTTGAGGTCCAGCGCCTTCCGTGCAGCAACTCGCGCTTGAGGCCCTGGAAGAACGATTCGGCGAGGGCGTTGTCATAGCTTGAGCCGACGCGGCCCATGCTGCGGCGGATGCCGTGCCGGCGGCAGACCTCGGCGAAGGCGGCCGATCCATATTGCGCGCCCCTGTCCGTGTGAAAGACGACGCCGTGGACGTGACCGCCGCGGGCAGCCACGGCCATCTCGATCGCGTCGGTGATCAGCGAGGTGCGCATGTGGTCCGCGATCGACCAGCCGATCACGCGCCGCGAGCAGATGTCGATGACCGTGGCGAGATACAGCCAGGTCGAGCCGACGGCGACGTACGTTATGTCGCCGCACCATTTGGTGTTGAGCATGTCCGCCGTGAAGTCCCGCATCACCAGGTCCGGCACAGGCGGGGCCGTCTTGTCCTGAATGGTCGTGCGCTTCTTGCGCCGCAGGTGCCGTCCGACGATGCGGTTGATCCTCATCAGTCTGCTCACGCGCTTGCGGTTGATCTTTCTCCCGCGGGAGCGGAGTTCGGCATGGACGCGCGGGGCACCATAGGCGCCTTGGTGGTCGGCATGGATCTGCCGGATCTCCGACACCGTCCGCTCTTCCTCGACGGCTCGTTCGGCGCGGGCGTCTGCAGTGGCCCGGTGCTGGTAGTAGCCGGAGCGGGAGATGCCCAGGACCCGGCAGATCCGCTTCACGCCGAAGTCGGCGCGATTCTCGGAGATGAAGTCCCAGCGGCGGGGGCTCACTTCACCTCCCGGGCGAAATAGGCGGCTGCCCGGCGCAGGATCTCGCGCTCCAGCTGCCACTCCTTCTCCGCCTTCAGCAGCCGGGCGTTCTCCGCCCGCAACCGGGCCAGTTCCTCAGCCGGACTCCCCGGCCTCGCGGCGCTCGGACACTGCCTGGGACTCGTTTTCCTTGCGGACCCACGTTCGCAGCGACTCGGCGGTGATGCCGAGGTCCGCCGACACCGCCGCGTATGTGCGCTTGCCACCCCCGGCACGGTAGAGCGCGACCGCGTCCTTCCTGAACTCCTCCGGATACGGAGACTTGCGTCCCACCTGGACATCCCTCCCTGGACCATCAAGATCCATTGTCAGGGTGTCCACTCCAAAGGATCAGCCTCATGGAACGGCTCACCCGCAGCGTCGGCCACCGGGCCGCCCACACCGCCGAAGCCGACGACCTGTCCCCCGAGACGGTCGGGAAAGCCCTCGGCATCAGCGCCGACGCCGCCCACTCCCGCCTGGCGCACTACCAACTGCGCCACTGAAGCGCACCCCCGCCTGGGCACCGCTTCCCCGGTCGCCCGTACAAGCGGTCACGAGTGCCGTCTGCCCAGCGGTCAACTCCGGGTCCTCCAGGATCGTACGGAGGGCTGCAAGGTCGACCGCCCGGCGGGCCTTTACCGCGGACTGCTGCTCCCGTGTGAAAAGAAGCAGTTGGTCGGGCGTCGCGGCCTGCCGGGGCATGGCTGTGCCGTAGACGGGGGCGGCCGGTACGGCGCGCAGCCGGGCGGTGAGGACGGCGCGGTCGTAGCGCAGCGGCACGCACGGAGATGCCCTGCCCCGTTATCTTCTTCGCGGTCCTGCAAGAGGGCCGCTGGCCTCCGGGCCCGGCATGACTGTTGCCCTCTGTCGACGGGATGACCTGGGGGTGGGGTCACCGGGTCCGCGGGGTGCCGTCACAGACGCTGATCAGAGGTCCGACCGCCGCCCGGCCCGGCGCAAGGCCCGGCCGCTTGCGGGCGGCAGGTCTGTATAACGTGGATGCGCGCGAACGGTCCCGCTGCCGAGGTCGGCACGCATCGACGCATGTGGGGGCATGGTGATCGACATCGACGGGGTGGGCGTCTTCCTGGGCCTGGACGTCGGCGAGAGCACGCACCACGGCCACGGGCTGACCCCGGCCGGGAAGAAGGTCTTCGACAAACCGCTGCCGAACGGCGAACCGCAACTGAGAGCCGTCTTCGACAAGCTCAAGGCCAGGTTCGGCACCGTCCTGGTGATCGTGGACCAACCGGCGTCCATCGGCGCCCTCCCGCTGACCGTCGCCTGCGACGCAGGCTGCCAGGTCGCCTACCTGCCCGGCCCGGCCATGCGCAGGATCGTCGACCTCTACCCCGGCCAGGCCAAGACCGACTCCCGCGACGCGGCCGTGATCGCGGACGCCGCCCGCACCCTGCCCCACACCCTGCGCACCCTCGACCTCGCCGACGAAGCCACCGCAGAACTGGCCATGCTGGTCGGCTGGGAAGCCTGATCACCCCGGTCAAAAGACTGCAGGAACTGGGCGGGTTGAGGGAGCCTCAGGTGTTCGCTGAGTTGCAGCGGCGATCGAGAAGTGTCTGATCTGGTGTTGGCATGGCATTCTGTGGATCTTGTTTTACGGATGGTGCTGTGACCGGGGGTAGGGCGTGGGATACACGGTTCCTGAGGGCGTCGACACGATGCTGGACATCGTCGGTGTGGGGTGGCCGAATGTCGACGAGGACGCCTACCGTGATATGGCGGACGCGCTAAGAGAGTTCGCCGATGATGCTGAGGATGACGGTCACGCGGCTCACCAGTACATCCAGAGGCTGCTCTCCACCGGGCGAGGCGAGTCACTGACCGCGCTGGACAAGCACTGGTCCAAGGTTCAGCGTAAGCACAAGGATTTGGCCAAGGCGGCCCGGATCATTGCGGGTGCACTCGACAGGGTCGCGGACATCATTGTTGCGCGGAAGATCGCCGCTGTCGGTGAGCTCGCTGATCTTTGCGCGACCGTAGGGGTCACCTTGGCGTTCGCTCCTGTCACCGCCGGCCTGTCGACGCTGCTGGCCGGGGCGAAGATCGCAGCGACGCGGATCGCGTTCAAACGGATCTTGAAGGAGATGGCGGAGGATGCGGTTGCCGAGATCGTTGCAACGCTGACCCAGCCGGCGGTCGCCGCGATCGAGAACGTGGTAGCGGACCTGGCGATCCAGACCGCACTGAACGTCGCCGGTGTGCAAGACGGTTACAACACCGGCCAGACGGTGCAGGCGGGTAAGGACGGGTTGCAGTTGAACTCGGCCGGCGCTCCCGCTGGAGCCGGTGGCGGGCTGGGGATCGATATCGATCACGATGCGCACGGCAAAACTGGGCTGAATCTGGCGAATGTGCAGATCGCCATGCAAGGCAAGACCAAGGGAAAGCTCAGTAAGGCCAGGGGCGCCCACGGCCGGGCCAAGGGCAAGGACTCCCTTACCGCTGTCCTTGACAGCACCATCGATGGCGTGACCGAGAAGTTGAGCAAGGCCCTCGACGATCTTGGTGACCACGTCGGCAAGAAGCTTCCCGACGCCATCAAGGGAAGTTCTAAAGCTCACCGGGACACCGATCACGCGGTCCGGGACCGCGTCAGGAGCATTAAGGTCGGCGACCGCGAGGGCATGGATGGCCCTGGTGGGCGAGCGGGTGACTTGGGACCGGGCGGGGCCCGCAGAGGGGCCGGGGATGGCCGTCCCGGGCCGGACCGGCTGGACGAGGCCAAGAAGGATGCGCGCAGGAACGCGATTTCACTGAGGAAGACGACTTGTGCCACCGACCCGATTGATGTCGCAACGGGTGAGATGGTGCTGCCACAGACCGATCTGTCGCTTCCCGGTGTTCTGCCGCTTGTCTTGTGCCGTGTTCATCTGTCGGAGTACCGCTTTGGCCGGTGGTTCGGGCGAAGTTGGGCCTCGACGCTGGATGAGCGTATCGAGCTGGATACACGAGGGCTGATGCCTATCTGGGCGCGGGAGGACGGATCTGTACTGATCTATCCACGGCTCCCGGGTCCTGAGGACAGGGAGGGTGTCCTGCCGCTGGAAGGGCCGCGGCTGGCATTGATGTATACGGGCCGGGATAACGCGGTGACGACGTACCAGGTCTTCGACCCGGTTTCGGGGGTGACCCGGTTTTTCAGCGGTAGTCCTTACCACGAGTCCTCCGCCTACTGGTTGTCGGAGGTCCAGGACCGCAACCGCAACGGTGTCACGTTCATGCGCCGTGGTGATGGCGCCCCGGTCGCGGTGGTGCACAGCGGCGGCTACCGGGTTGCGGTGACCGTCGAGGGTGACCGCGTCAACGAGATCGCGCTGCGCACGCCCGAGGGGCGGGTCACGGTCAGACGCTTCGGTTATGACCCGGAGGGCAACCTGGAGGCGGTGGTCAACTCCTCCGGGCTACCGGTGCGGTACACCTACGACGCGGACGCGCGTATCACATCGTGGACCGACCGGAACGACTCGGCCTACCACTACGTCTACGACGATGCAGGGCGTGTGGTGCGCACGATCGGCCCTGAGGGGTTCTTGTCGTCGGCTTTCGTCTACGAGGCCGATAACGAGATCGGTGATCGGATCACCCGGTACACGGACTCGACCGGCGCCACCACCGTTTTCCATCTCAACAGCCGCCACCAGGTCGTGGCCGAGACCGACCCTCTGGGGCACACTACCCAGTACGCTTTCGATACTTACGACCGGATTTTGGCGGTTACCGATCCGCTCGGACATACGACGCGGCTCGAGCGGGACGATGCCGGCAGCGTTATCGCCATGACCGCGCCGGACGGGGAACGTACTACCGCGGTCTACAACGATCAGCGTCTACCGATCGAGATCGTCGAGCGCGGCGGCATGCGCTTCCGGTACGAGTACGACGCAGCGGGCAACCGCACTGCCGCCATCAGCTCTGTCGGCGAGCGGACGGAGTACGTGCCCGACAGCACAGGCGCCGTCAGCGAGATCCGTCCCACAGCAGACCGAATAGTCCGCATCACGAACAATGCGGCAGGGCTGCCGGTAACCGTTACGGCAGCCAACGGCACCGCCACCTGCGTCCGAGACGCGTTTGGCCGCATCACCGCTGTCACCGACGCGGAAGGCGGCACGCTTCGCCAGGGATGGACCGTCGACGGCCAGCTGTCCTGGCGTGAACTGCCGGACGGCAGCCGCGAGGAGTGGACCTGGGACGGTGAGGGCAACCTTCTGACCCACACCGACCGCATGGGCCGCACCACCACCCACAGCTATACCCACTTTGACCTGCCGGCCGACAGCCGCGGCGCCGAGGAGTCCGGCTACACCTTCGCCCACGACAGCGAGCTGCGTCTGACCAAGGTCACCGACACCCGCGGCCGGGAGTGGACCTACGACTACGACCGGGCCGGAAGACTCGTGCGGGAGACCGACTTCGACGGGCGCACCCTGACCTACCAGCACGATGCGGCCGGCCGCCTGATCAGGCGAATCAACGCGGCAGGACAGAGTCTTGCCTATACGCGTGACGTCTTGGGCCGGATCGTTCAGGTCTCCCACGGCGACAGCGCGGTTACGGCTTTCTCCTACGCACCCACGGGCCGCCTCCAGGAAGTAACCAATGCCGAGGCACGCGTCACGTTCGAGACCGATGGTGCCGGCCGAATCGTCGCCGAGACAGTCAACGGGCACACGTTCCGCTACGCCTACGACGCACAAGGCCGACGTACCTGGCGGCGTACCCCCTGCGGGGCCGAGAGCAGCCTTGAGTACGGGCCCGAAGGGCTCAGTGCCTGCATGCTCGGGGAGCACACGTTCCGTTTCGTGCGCGACAGGCTTGGCCGGGAGATATCCCGGACACTGGACGATTCGCTGACTATGCGGCAGGACTGGGACCCGGTGGGGCGGATCACCCGGCACCGCGTCAGCAGTCTTGATACGGAGATCCTCGAAAGAGTCTTCACGTATCAGCCCGACGGCGCCCCGGTCGGTATCAACGACAGCATCCTGGGCCGCCGCACCTTCACCCTCGACACAGCCGGCCGCATCACCGGCGTACAAGCTCGAGGCTGGAGCGAGCAGTACTCCTACAACACCGCAGGTGACCAGGCCCACGCCGGGCTTCCCACCTCGGCCCCCGGACAGGACAGCATCGGCGAGCGTCTCTACGACAGCACTCGCCTGGTCCGCTCGGGAAGGACCCGTTACACCTATGACGCACAGGGTCGGCTGACCGAGCGCAGCGTGCGGACCCTCAGCGGAAAGCTTTTGTCGTGGACCTTCCTGTGGGACGCCGAGGACCGTCTGATGCGGGTCCAAGCCCCTGACGGGACCATCTGGCGGTATCTCTACGACGGTCTCGGCCGCAGGATCGCAAAGATCCACCAGCATCCGAACGGGACCGTTATCGAACGCATCGAGTACGGCTGGGACGGAACTCAGCTGGCCGAGCAGCGGACCGGCGCCACCGTCCTGGTGTGGGACTATGCCGGCCTGTACCCGTTTGCCCAGCGCGAAACAAAGCACCAGGGCGACGACCAGCAGGACATCGACCGGCGCTTCTTCGCCATCGTCACCGACCTGACCGGCAGCCCGAACTACATGATCTCCCCCGGCGGCTCCGTAGCCTGGCGGGCACGTTCCACAGCCTGGGGCGCAACGCAGTGGAACAGCGACGCCACCGCGTACACGCCTTTGCGATACCCGGGGCAGTACTTCGATCCCGAGACCGGACTGCACTACAACGTCCACCGCTACTACGACCCGCAGACCGGCCGCTACATCAGCCCGGACCCGCTGGGCCTGGCACCGGCGGCGAACCACTACGCCTACGTGCCCAACCCGTTCACCATGGCGGACCCCCTGGGGCTGGCCGGCTGCTCCCCGGACCACACCTGGGGCGGCAAGGTCGTATTCGTCCAGGACGAGCACGGCCGGCCGAGCGAGATGCACGCCACGGTCACGCGCGACATGCTCAACGAGGGAACCGAAGCCAACAACTCGTTGAGACCGCCGGGCTTCGTCCACGGCACCGACCACAACCAGGCCCGCGGGCACATGCTGGCCCGCATGCTCGGCGGCACCGGGGACGACCTGGACAATCTCTTCACCCTCACGCAGAACCCGACCAACAGTCCCCATATGCGGGACCTGGAACAATCGATCTACGACGCCGTAGCCGGCGATCCCGCCAAAAACATCGCCGGCCAGATCGTTCAGTACAGCGTCTACCTCGAGTACACCGACGACAGAAAAGATTCCGTACCATCACGTATCTACATGCAGGCAGACGGCTCCAACGGCTTTCGCCTCGACACCGACTTCGCCAACCCTGACCACGCAGCACAGCAGAACCGACGCCGTCTGGGGATCCCTTGACCGACCTCACCGCCCTCACCCGGCTCTGCCCGCCCCCCGGCCAGGCCATGAGCATCCGCTGGGACACGGTCGAAGCCAACCTCGGCATGCCACTGCCACAGGACTACAAGCAGCTCGCCGACCGCTACGGGCCCGGAGCCTTCAACGACTACCTTCACCTCTTCCACCCGAACGGCGTGACCGAATTCGTCAACCTCACCGGCCCTATGCCCGGCCGGATCCGCGCACAGCTGCGCAAGGACCACGACCAGGGCACCCACCCCGTCCCCCACGATCCTGACCGGCTCTTCGCCTGCGGCTCCACCGACAACGGCGAGTACCTCTTCTGGATCACCGATCCCGCAACCGACCCCGACCGCTGGCACATCGCGGTCAACGAAGCCCGCGGCCCCCGCTGGTTCACCTACGACGGGACCCTCACCGCCTTCCTCGCCTCCGTCCTCAGCGGGCAGACCCAGGTCCCCCAGTTCCCCCACAGCCTCCTCGACGCACCTGCCCGCTTCACC
>NZ_MSGP01000435.1 GCF_002078235.1 Streptomyces viridosporus | reverse complement strand
GGGCGGCCGGGGGCGTGCGTTGCGTCACAGGTCGGCTGCAGTCGCGCTCCGAACAGGACCGGAGCGGTCGGGGGTGTCGGCGTCGGCTCGTAGACTCGCCTGCGTGGACACGACCCTTCAGGACCCTCTGGTCGGGCAGGTGCTCGACGGGCGGTACCGCGTCGAGGCGCGGATCGCGGTCGGCGGGATGGCCACGGTCTACCGGGCCGTGGACACCCGTCTGGACCGCGTCCTCGCGCTCAAGGTGATGCACCCCTCCCTCGCGGCCGACGCCTCGTTCGTCGAGCGGTTCATCCGCGAGGCGAAGTCGGTGGCCCGGCTGGCCCACCCGAACGTGGTGCAGGTCTTCGACCAGGGCACCGACGGGGCCTACGTCTACCTGGCGATGGAGTACGTCGCCGGCTGCACCCTGCGGGACGTGCTGCGCGAGCGCGGCGCGCTGCAGCCGCGGGCCGCGCTGGACATCCTGGAGCCGGTGCTGGCCGCGCTCGGTGCCGCGCACCGGGCCGGGTTCGTGCACCGGGACATGAAGCCCGAGAACGTGCTGATCGGGGACGACGGCCGGGTCAAGGTCGCCGACTTCGGGCTGGTCCGGGCCGTGGACACGGTGACCAACACCACCGGCACCGTGCTGGGCACGGTCTCCTACCTCGCGCCGGAGCAGATCGAGCACGGCACCGCCGACCCCCGCGTGGACGTCTACGCCTGCGGCATCCTGCTGTACGAGATGCTGACCGGCGAGAAGCCGCACGAGGGCGACTCCCCCGCGACCGTCCTCTACAAGCACCTGCACGAGGACGTGCCGCCCCCCTCGGCCGCGGTGCCCGGCATGGCGTACGAGCTGGACGAGCTGGTCGTGTCGGCGACCGCGCGCAACCCGGAGATCCGCCCGCACGACGCGGTGGCGCTGCTCGCGCGGGCCCGCGAGGCGCGCGGCGGGCTCGGCGAGGAGCAGCTGGACGCGATGCCGCCGCAGGCGCTGACGGTGGAGCACGACAACGCCGAGGACCGTACGAGCGTCATCCCGCGCGCGCTGACGGTGCCCCGCCCGCTGCCCGTCGACGAGGACGACGGCGGCGGCCCGGGCTCCTTCCGGCACACCAGCAGGCTCCCGTCCCCGCCGCCGCTGCCGCCCCGGCGCCGCCTCGCGCTGCGGCGCGGCCCGACGGCGATCGTCGTGGCCGTGCTGCTGTTCCTCGGGGTGGGCACGGGCGTGTGGTACATCAACTCCGGCCAGTTCACCCAGGTGCCGCCGCTGCTGTCGAAGACCGAGCAGGAGGCCCGGGACCGGCTGGCGGACGCCGGGCTGGGCGTCGGCCGGGTCGAGGAGGCGTACAGCGACACCGTGGAGCGGGGCACGGTGATCAGCACGGACCCGAAGGCCGGTGCCCGCATCCGCGGCAACGCCCCGGTGTCGCTCGTCCTCTCCAAGGGCCCGCGGACCGTGCGGGTGCCCGACCTCGACGGCTACCGGCTGGACGAGGCGCGCTCCGTGCTGAAGGACGAGGGCCTGGAGCCGGGCATGGTCACCCGGGCGTTCAGCGAGGACGTGCCGCGGGGCTCCGTGATCTCCACCGAGCCGGTCAAGGGCACCGAGGTCCGTGCGGACTCGGCGGTGGCACTCACCGTGAGCAAGGGCAGCCCGGTGGACGTCCCCGACGTGACCGGCGACGACCTCGAGGACGCCCGCGCCGAGCTGGCGGAGGCCGGTCTGAAGGTGGAGGTCGCCGCCGAGCGGGTCAACTCCGAGCACGACGCCGGAGAGGTGGCCCGGCAGTCCCCGCAGGCCGGCCGCGAGGTCGCCGAGGGCGACACGGTGACGCTGACGCTGTCCAAGGGCCCGGAGATGGTCGAGGTCCCGGACGTGGTCGGCGACGGCGTGGACGAGGCCCGGCAGAAGCTGGAGGGGGCCGGGTTCCGGGTGAAGGAGGACCGCGGTCTGCTGGGCCTGTTCGGCGACACCGTCAAGGGCCAGTCCGTGGAGGGCGGGGACACCGCGCCCAAGGGGTCGACGATCACCCTCAGGATCCGCTGACGGGAGGATCCGCCGGCGGGGCGGGAGCCGGGAGCCGGGAGCCGGGAGCCTCGGGGATCATGACACCCTTGACGGGTGAAGAGTCACCCGTCCGGCCCCGTCCGCAACCCCGTCGGCAGCCATGTCCCCGTGGCCGGGGGCCTGCACTCCGTCGGCCTGTCCTACGCCCGTGAGCTGCGCGCCGAGGCCGTGCAGGTGTTCGTCGCCAATCCGCGCGGCTGGGCCACACCGGCCGGGAACCCGAAGCAGGACGAGGCGTTCCGCGCGGCCTGCGCGGCCGGGTCGATCCCGGCGTACGTGCACGCCCCGTACCTGATCAACTTCGGGTCCCACACCGAGGCGACCGTCGAGCGGTCCGTGGAGTCGCTGCGGCACTCCCTGCGGCGCGGCCGGGAGATCGGCGCGCTGGGCGTGGTGGTGCACACCGGCAGCGCGACCGGCGGGCGGGAGCGTCCGGTGGCGCTGCGGCAGGTGCGGGAGCGCATGCTGCCGCTGCTCGACGAGCTCACCCGGGACGACGACCCGTTCCTGCTGCTGGAGTCGACGGCGGGCCAGGGGGCCTCGCTGTGCTCGCGGACCTGGGACTTCGGGCCGTACTTCGAGGCGCTGGACGCCCACCCGAAGCTGGGCGTCTGCCTGGACACCTGCCACGTGTTCGCGGCGGGTCACGACCTGGCCGAACCCGGCGGGATGCACCGGACGCTGGACCTGCTGGTGGACACGGTCGGCGAGGGGCGGCTGAGGCTGATCCACGCCAATGACTCCTCGGACGTGGTCGGGGCGCACAAGGACCGGCACGCGAACATCGGCGCCGGTCACATCGGCGAGGGCCCGTTCCGGGAGCTGATGACGCACCCCGCGACCGCGGGCGTGCCGCTGGTCATCGAGACGCCGGGCGGCAAGGAGGGGCACGCGGCGGACGTGGAGCGGCTGAAGAAGCTCCGGGACGGCTGAGCGGCCGGGCCGCCGGCGCCGGAGGGCGGGGCCCCGGGCGTCAGAGCTCCGGGCCGTCTCCCGGTTCCTCCTGGTAGGAGTAGCGCTGCTCCTTCCAGGGATCGCCGATGTTGTGGTAGCCGCGCTCCTCCCAGAAGCCCCGGCGGTCGGCGGTCATGTACTCGATGCCGCGGACCCATTTGGGGCCCTTCCAGGCGTACAGGTGGGGGACGATCAGGCGCAGCGGGAAGCCGTGCTCGGCGGTCAG
Organism: Streptomyces viridosporus; assembly: GCF_002078235.1. Classification (GTDB taxonomy): domain Bacteria; phylum Actinomycetota; class Actinomycetes; order Streptomycetales; family Streptomycetaceae; genus Streptomyces; species Streptomyces viridosporus. The sequence continues at coordinate 5,972 of NZ_MSGP01000435.1, read as the reverse complement.
CAGTTCGCCGTCCTTGTGCGTGGCGAACAGGGTGCGCCCGGAGGCGAAGTCCGCCAGCCGGAGGTTGGAGCTGAACCCGTACTCCGCCCACACCATCACATGGGTGACGTCGGGCGCGGGCGGGGCGATGTCCAGGACGGTCCGGGCCGGGATGCCGCCCCATTCCGCGCCGACCATGCTGAACTTCGTGACGCAGTGCAGGTCGGCCACCACGGTGACGTACGGCAGGGCCGTGAACTCCTCGTGGTTCCAGCCGCGCTTCTCGCCGTCGGCGGTGGCCCCGAAGACCCGGAACTCCCAGCGGTCGGGCCGGAACTTGGGGACCGGCCCGTAGTGCGTGACCGGCCAGCCCCGTTGCAGTCGCTGGCCCGGCGGGAGTTCGAACCGCGCCGCTCCTCCTGCTGCGCGCTCCCCCGATTCCCGTTCCGCCGGCTGACCCATGTCTCCATCCTGACAGACCCGGGGCAATGCCTCCGAACGGGGCTCGACAGAACAGGACCATTCGCCATGAACCAGGCTAAGTATGGTCTTACTTACTAAGTGAAGACTTACTGGACGATCTTTCCCCTCGGTGCAATCATGCGGCGCAACCCGCCCGTTTCCGCGCGGAAGGAACCCACGCGATGCAGAGCGACCCCGAGGTCATCGAACTCCTGAACGAGCAGTTGACCGCCGAGCTCACGGCGATCAACCAGTACTTCCTGCACTCGAAGCTGCAGGACCACAAGGGCTGGACGAAACTCGCCCGGTACACGCGCGAGGAGTCCTTCGACGAGATGCGGCACGCCGAGGTGCTCACCGACCGCATCCTGCTGCTCGACGGCCTGCCGAACTACCAGCGGTTGTTCCACGTCCGGGTCGGGCAGACGGTGACCGAGATGTTCCAGGCCGACCGGGAGATCGAGCTCGAGGCGATCGACCGCCTGCGCCGGGGGGTGGACATCATGCGCAACAAGGGCGACATCACCTCGGCCAACGTCTTCGAGGCGATCCTGGCCGACGAGGAGCACCACATCGACTACCTGGACACCCAGCTCGAGCTGATCGAGAAGATGGGCGAGGCGCTGTACCTGTCGACGGTCGTCGAGCAGTCCCAGCCCGACTCGTCGGGCCCGGGGACGGGCGGGTTCTCGACGCACTAGACGCGACGCGCCGGGCACCGCCCGGGCGACGCCCGCACGGCCTCCGGCCCGCCGCTAGGCGGCTTCGGGCAGCTTCGCCGTCAGCGGCGGTTCCCCCTGGTCGACCAGCCGGCGGCGCGGGCAGGCGCCGCGGCCCAGCAGTTCCTGGATGCGCCGCACGCAGCCGCCGCAGTCGGTGCCGGCCTTGCAGGCGGAGGCGATCTGCCGGGGCGTGCACGCGCCGGCCTCCGCGTGGCTCCTCACCTGCTCCTCGGTCACACCGAAGCAACTGCAGACGAACACGCGGTTCACCTCCCGAACGGGATCCATGGTCGTGCCGTACCGACTGACCGGGGACCCGTCCGATCGGTGAGGCAAACCTAACCTTACCGGCCGTCCGGAGGGCGCAAAAGCGGGGTGGGGCGCGGATCCCTGTGATCCGCGCCCCACCCCTTCCGGTGCCGTCACCGGCACCGCCGGTTACTGGTCCCGGTACATCTCGGCGACGAGGAACGCCAGGTCCAGCGACTGGCTGCGGTTGAGCCGCGGGTCGCAGGCCGTCTCGTAGCGCTGGTGCAGGTCGTCGACGAAGATCTCGTCGCCGCCGCCCACGCACTCGGTGACGTCGTCGCCGGTGAGCTCCACGTGGATGCCGCCCGGGTGGGTGCCGAGCGCCTTGTGGACCTCAAAGAAGCCCTTCACCTCGTCGAGCACGTCGTCGAAGCGGCGGGTCTTGTGACCCGAGGCCGCCTCGAAGGTGTTGCCGTGCATCGGGTCGGTCACCCAGGCGACGGTGGCACCGGACGCGGTGACCTTCTCGACCAGTTCGGGGAGCCGGTCGCGGATCTTGTCCGCGCCCATGCGGACGATGAAGGTCAGCCGGCCCGGCTCGCGCTCGGGGTCGAGGCGGTCGATGTACTGCAGCGCCTCCTCGGCCGTCGTCGTCGGGCCGAGCTTGATGCCGATCGGGTTGCGGATCTTCGAGGCGAACTCGATGTGCGCGTGGTCCAGCTGGCGGGTGCGCTCACCGATCCACACCATGTGCGCGGAGACGTCGTACAGCCGGCCGGTGCGCGAGTCCACGCGGGTGAGCGCCGACTCGTAGTCGAGCAGCAGCGCCTCGTGCGAGGAGTAGAACTCGACCGTCTTGAACTCCTCCGGGTCCGTGCCGCAGGCCCGCATGAAGTTCAGCGCGTTGTCGATCTCCCGGGCGAGCTGCTCGTAGCGCTGGCCGGACGGCGACGACTTCACGAAGTCCTGGTTCCAGGCGTGCACCTGGCGCAGGTCGGCGTAGCCGCCGGTGGTGAAGGCGCGCACCAGGTTCAGCGTGGAGGCCGAGGCGTGGTACATCCGCTTCAGCCGCTCGGGGTCCGGGACGCGGGCCTCCTCGGTGAACTCGAAGCCGTTGACGGAGTCGCCCCGGTAGGTGGGCAGCGTCACGCCGTCCCGGGTCTCGGTCGGCTTGGAGCGCGGCTTGGAGTACTGGCCGGCGATCCGGCCCACCTTCACCACGGGCACCGAGGCGGCGTACGTCAGCACGGCGCCCATCTGGAGCAGGGTCTTGAGCTTGTTGCGGATGTGGTCGGCGGACACCGCGTCGAAGGCCTCGGCGCAGTCGCCGCCCTGGAGGAGGAACGCCTCTCCCCTGGCGACGGCCGCCATCCGGGCGCGCAGCTGGTCGCACTCGCCCGCGAAGACGAGCGGCGGATACGACTCGAGCTCCGCGATCACTGCGCGCAGAGCCTCGGCGTCGGGGTACTCGGGCTGCTGCGCCGCGGGCAGGTTTCGCCAGGTGTTGCCAGCGCTCGCGCTGGTCTTAGCGTTCACGGTCACGTTCCCCACATTACGGGGTACCGCCCTCCCCTCCAGGCCGTGCCCAGGAAGTGAGACGCGGAATACGCCCTGTGGACATCGGGGGCATGGGGTAGGGTGCGTCCCATGTTCGCGCACTCGACCCCGACCATGAACTGGTGGTGGACCGCTTCTCCGGCGGCCCACTGACTGCGCGTACGCACCACACTTCGCGAAGGCCGCCCGAGGGGCGGCCTTCGGTGTGTCCGGGGTCGTTCCTCTCCGCTCATGCGGGACCCGTCTCGTCCGGGGCCCGTCCACGACGAAAAGAGGAACACCCGCCATGGACCTGGCACAGCTCCCCCACGACGACCGCCCCTTCGCCCTGCTGCGCCGCCGCACTCCGGGCCGCTCCGTCGAGGACGGCGGCACGGTCGAGCTGCTGATCGGCCCGGTGACCCCCCGCGAGCGCCTGGCCGAGCTGCCCGACGCGTGTCTGGCACTCGTGCCGTTCCGGCAGATCCGCGAGCGCGGTTTCGACGTCCGCGACGACGGCACCCCGCTGCTGGTGCTGACCCCCGAGGAGCGGTACGAGATCCCGCTCGAGGACGCCCTGTCCCGCCTGCCGTCGCACGCCGTGCGGGTGGAGAACGGCGGCTTCGACGTGTCCGACGAGCAGTACGGCGAGATCGTCGGCCGCGTGCTGCGGGAGGAGATCGGACGGGGCGAGGGCGCCAACTTCGTGATCCGGCGGACCTACGAGGGCGAGATCCCCGGGTTCGGGCGGGCCGACGCGCTCGCGCTGTTCCGGCGCCTCCTGGAGGGCGAGCGGGGAGCGTACTGGACGTTCGTCGTCCACACCGGGGACAGGACGCTGGTCGGGGCGAGCCCCGAGGTGCACGTGCGGGCGTCCGGCGGGACGGTCGTGATGAACCCGATCAGCGGGACCTACCGCTACCCGGCCGAGGGGCCCACCCCCGAGCACCTGCTGGAGTTCCTCGCCGACGGCAAGGAGATCGAGGAACTGTCGATGGTCGTCGACGAGGAGCTCAAGATGATGTGCACCGTCGGCGACCGGGGCGGGGTCGTGGTCGGCCCCCGGCTGAAGGAGATGGCGCACCTCGCGCACACCGAGTACGAGCTGCGCGGCCGGTCCTCGCTGGACGTGCGGGAGGTGCTCAGGGAAACCATGTTCGCCGCCACCGTCACCGGGTCGCCGGTGCAGAACGCCTGCCGGGTGATCGAGCGGCACGAGACCGGTGGGCGCGGCTACTACGCGGGCGCGCTGGCCCTGGTCGGCCGGGACGCGGGAGGCGCCCAGACCCTGGACTCCCCCATCCTCATCCGCACCGCCGACATCGCCGCGGACGGCCGGCTGCGGGTGGCGGTCGGCGCCACGCTGGTGCGCGGCTCCGACCCGGCGGGCGAGGTCGCCGAGACCCACGCCAAGGCGGCCGGGGTGCTGGCCGCGCTGGGGGTGCGCCCCGAGCGGCCGCGCGCGGAGTCGGCACTGCCGAGGCTGGCCGACGACCCCCGGGTGCGGGCGGCGCTGGACGGGCGCCGGGCCTCGCTGGCGCCGTTCTGGCTGCGGATGCAGGAGACGCCGGACGCCCTGGAGGGCCACGCCCTGGTGGTCGACGGGGAGGACACCTTCACCGCGATGCTGGCGCACGTGCTGCGCGCCGGCGGGCTGGAGGTGACCGTCCGGCGGTACGACGAGCCGGGGCTGCGGGAAGCGGCGCTCGGCCACGAGGGGCCGCTGGTGCTGGGGCCCGGACCGGGCGACCCGTCCGACACGGCCGACCCGAAGATGCGGTTCCTGCGCGGCCTGGCCGCCGAGGTGATCACCTCCCGGGCTCTCGGCTCCGCTCGGGCAGGGGGCGCCCCCGTGAACCGGCACGGCGTCCTCGGGGTCTGCCTCGGCCACGAGCTGATCGCGGCCGAGCTGGGGCTGGAGATCGTGCGCAAGGAGGTGCCGTACCAGGGGGCGCAGACGGAGATCGACCTGTTCGGGCGGCCGGAGACCGTCGGCTTCTACAACAGCTTCACGGCGCGCTGCGACGACGAGGCGGCGGCCGAACTGGCCGCGCACGGCGTCGAGGTGAGCCGGGCGGCGAGCGGTGAGGTGCACGCGCTGCGCGGGCCGGGCTTCGCCGGGGTGCAGTTCCACCCGGAGTCGGTGCTGACGCTGAACGGCGCGGCGATCGTCCGGGAGCTGACGGGTCAGCTGCGCGGCACCAGCACGTTCGCCGAGCGGCGGCCGGCGGTGTAGTCGAGGACGTTGTCCACCGTGGTCCCGATGATCTGCCCGACGGCGTCCACGGTGTAGTACGCCTGATGGGACGTCACCAGGACGTTCGGGAACGTGACGAGGCGGGCCAGGGTGTCGTCGTCGACGGCCTCCAGGGACCTGTCGAGGAAGAACAGCCCCGCCTCCGCCTCGTACACGTCCAGGCCGACGCCGGTGAAGCGGCCCGCGCGCAGTTCGGCGACGAGGGCCGCGGTGTCGACGAGGCCGCCCCGGCTGGAGTTCACCAGGATCGCGTCGTCCCGCATCGTCTTCAGGGCGTCGGCGTCGATGAGGTGCCGGGTCTCGGGCAGCAGCGGGACGTGCAGGGTGATCAGGTCGGACTCGGCGAGCAGCTGTTCCTTGGGGACGTAGGTCATGCCGAGTTCCCGGCAGGCGGGGTTCTCGACGACGTCCCAGCCCAGCAGCCGCATGCCGAAGCCGTGGGCGATCCGGGTGAACGCCTCGCCGATCTTGCCGGTGCCGAGGACGCCGACGGTGCGGCCGTGCATGTCGCGGCCCATCAGCCCGTCGAGGCGGAAGTCGAAGTCGCGGGTGCGGGTGGAGGCGCGCACGACACGGCGGTTGACCGCCATGGCGAGGGTCCAGGCGAACTCGGCGACCGAGTACGGCGAGTAATACGACACGCGGGCGACCGTCAGGCCGAGCCGCTCGGCGACCTCGAGGTCGACGTTGTTGAAGCCGGTGGAGCGCTGGGCGACCATCCGGGTGCCGCCGGCCGCGAGACCCGCCAGGACCTCGGCGCCGAGGTC
>NZ_MSGP01000434.1:511-3738 GCF_002078235.1 Streptomyces viridosporus | reverse complement strand
CTTCCCCCTCCAGCCCCCGCGCACCGCCCGCGAACTTCTCGCCGACCACATCACCGCGATGGTCTGCTGCGCGGCGATGGACACCGCGGGCGCCGTCCCCGGTCTGGACTGGCTCGACGGCCCGGTCCTGCTCGTCGGCGGCGAGCGGGCCGCGGACCTGTCCCCCCAGGTCCTGGCCCTGATCGAGGACGGCGACCCCGCGGCCCTGCGGCTGTGGCTGGCCCGGCAGGGGATACGCCCGGAGAAGCCGGTACGGCTCGTCTGAGCGGACGCCCGCCCACCCGCGTGGAGCTCACCCTTCCGCTTTCGGTCAATTCGAAACGAACGGTGACGGAGTACGCGCCCAATGTGATGTGCTTGGACCGTTCGCGTTCCCTGGCAAGGGCGTGTGACATACGACAAGCACATAACTGTCGACGGGCACCACCCGCCAGACGACGGCCGAACGGCACCACGCGCCACACCGCCACCGGGGTACGAGGGAGGGGAGCGGTCATGGGTTCGGAACGCATCCGCCGCTGGGAGTCGGGAGCACTGGCGCACGCCGTGAACGACCCCTTCGGGCAGGGCCCCCTTCCGTGGCTGCGCGGCAGCGAGACGTACTTCGGCGACACCGGCCAGGTCGTCCCCTGGTACGTGGACCCGGAACCGCCCGAGCCCACCGCCCGCCTCCCGCGGCAGGGCACGCCCAGGGTCCCGGCCCCGCGCTCCTCCGGCGGCCCCCGCGCCTCCGACGACGTGCGCCGCCAGATCAAGGGCTTCGCCTCCACGGGCGGGGTCGCCCCCGGCGAGGCCATCGACTTCCACGTCACCGTCGACCCGCCCCAGGAGTTCGGCGTCGACGTCTACCGCATCGGCCACTACGGCGGCGACGGCGCCACCAAGATCACCTCCAGCCCCCGCCTCTCCGGCATCGTGCAGCCCCCGCCGCTCACCGCCGACCGCACCGTCTCCTGCCACCACTGGTGGCTGTCCTGGCGGCTGCCGATCCCGTCGTACTGGAGCGTCGGCGCGTACGTCGCCGTCCTCACCACGGCTGACGGCTACCGCTCGCACATCCCGTTCACGGTCCGCGACGACCGCCCCGCCGACCTGCTCCTGGTGCTGCCCGACGTCACCTGGCAGGCGTACAACCTCTACCCGGAGGACGGCCGCACCGGCGCCAGCCTCTACCACGCCTGGGACGAGGAGGGCCGCCTGCTCGGCGAGGCCGGCGCCGCCACCACCGTCTCCTTCGACCGCCCGTACGCGGGCGCCGGCCTCCCGCTGCACGTCGGTCACGCCTACGACGTGATCCGCTGGGCCGAGCGCTACGGCTACGACCTCGCCTACGCCGACGCCCGGGACCTGCACGCCGGCGGCGTCGACCCCACCCGCTACCGGGGCCTGATCTTCCCGGGCCACGACGAGTACTGGTCGCAGCCCATGCGCGGCGCCGTGGAACGCGCCCGCGACCACGGCACCTCCCTGGTCTTCCTCTCCGCCAACACCCTGTACTGGCAGGTCGAGCTGGCCCCCTCCCCGGCCGGCCCCGACCGCCTGCTGACCTGCCGCAAGCGCAAGGGCCCGGGCAAACCGGTGCTGTGGCGGGAGATCGACCGCGCCGAGCAGCAGCTGCTCGGCATCCAGTACGCCGGCCAGGTCCCCGAGCCGCACCCGCTGATCGTCCGCAACGCCGACCACTGGATGTGGGAGGCGACCGGCGCGCACGAGGGCGAGGCCCTCGAGGGGATGGTCGCGGGCGAGGCCGACCGCTACTTCCCGCGCACCCCGCTGCCCGAGCACGAGGAGCGCGTCCTGCTCGCGCACTCCCCGTACACCGACCGCGAGGGCGCCCGGCGGCACCAGGAGACGTCCCTCCACCGGGCCCCCTCCGGCGCCTGGGTGTTCGCCTCCGGCACCTTCGCCTGGTCCCCGGCCCTGGACCGCCCCGGCCACGTCGACCCCCGGATCCAGCGCGCCACCGCCAACCTCCTCGACCGCATCTGCAAACGCGACTGACCCGCCGGGCGGCGCACCCCCGCGTCCCGTGCCCCGCACCGCCCCCTGGCCGAGACCGTTCGCCCCGTGCGGGAGAATCGACGTATTGGACAGAACCACGGGGAGGAACCGTGTCCGGATTCGTCGAAAAGCCCGAGCCGATCCAGGTTCCGGGCCTGGTGCACCTGCACACCGGAAAGGTGCGCGAGCTGTACCGGAACGAGGCGGGCGACCTCGTGATGGTCGCCAGCGACCGCATCTCCGCCTACGACTGGGTGCTGCCGACCGAGATCCCCGACAAGGGCCGCGTCCTCACCCAGCTCTCCCTGTGGTGGTTCGACCAGCTCGCCGACCTGCTCCCGCACCACGTCCTGAGCACCGAGGTCCCGGCCGGCGCCCCGGACGACTGGGCGGGCCGCACCCTGGTGTGCAAGTCCCTGAACATGGTCCCCGTGGAGTGCGTGGCCCGCGGCTACCTCACCGGCTCGGGCCTGGCCGAGTACAACGAGTCCCGCACGGTCTGCGGCCTCGCCCTCCCCGAGGGCCTGGTGGACGGCTCGGAGCTGCCCGCCCCGATCTTCACCCCGGCCACCAAGGCCGCCGTGGGCGAGCACGACGAGAACGTCTCCTACGAGGAGGTCGCCCGCCAGGTCGGCGCGGACACCGCGGCCCGACTGCGCCAGGCGACCCTGGCCGCCTACTCCCGCGCCCGCGACGTCGCCCGCGAGCGGGGGATCATCCTCGCGGACACCAAGTTCGAGTTCGGCTTCGACGGCGAGAGCCTGGTCATCGCGGACGAGGTGCTCACCCCGGACTCCTCCCGCTTCTGGCCGGCCGAGCAGTGGGAGCCGGGTCGCGCGCAGCCGTCGTACGACAAGCAGTACGTGCGGGACTGGCTGACGTCCGCCGAGTCCGGCTGGGACCGCAGGGGCGAGCAGCCCCCGCCGCCGCTGCCCCGGCAGGTCGTGGACGCGACCCGGGCCAAGTACGTGGAGGCCTACGAGCGGCTGACGGGCACCGCCTGGAGTTGAGCGCCCGAGGAGACGCGTCCGGCGGGACGCGCCCGACGAGGCGCGACCGCCGGACGAAGCGCGAACGCCCGACGGGCGGGAGCACACGGCGGGCGGGAACACACGACGAAGGCCCCGGTCGATGACCGGGGCCTTCGGTTCCGAGCGGACGACGAGGCTCGAACTCGCGACCTCAACCTTGGCAAGGTTGCGCTCTACCAACTGAGCTACGTCCGC
>NZ_MSGP01000434.1:0-492 GCF_002078235.1 Streptomyces viridosporus | reverse complement strand
CGGCCTCGCGCGCGGTCAGCGGGGAGTCCCCGGCGGCGATCGCGTCGGCGGCCAACTCGGGGTCGACGTAGCGGTTTCCGGCGTGCACCGTGCGGATGATCTCCGCGAGGCGCTGCGCGCTGACGGTCTTGGGGACGAATCCGCGCACCCCCGCGGCAAGCGCCCGCTTCAGGTGCCCCGGCCGCCCGTGACTGGTCACGATCAGCACCCGGCAGCCGGGCAGCTCCGCCCGCAGGGACGTGGCGACCTTCACACCGTCCGCGCCGGGCATCTGCAGGTCCAGGACGGCCACGTCGGGCGCGTGCGCCCGCGCCATCGCCAGCGCCTCCGGCCCGGTCGCGGCCTCGGCGACGACCAGCAGGTCGTCCTCCAGCGACAGCAGCGTGGCGAGCGCCCCCCGGATCAGGTGTTCGTCGTCGGCCAGCAGCAGTCGTACGGGCCGGGGTGCCGTCATGGGGTGACCTCGCTCAGGGGAAGGGGGGTGTGCGCGGC
>NZ_MSGP01000433.1 GCF_002078235.1 Streptomyces viridosporus | reverse complement strand
GTCCTGGGGTGACGCCGCGGCCCCGTCGTCCGCCGCGGCGTCACCCCAGGACCGGCCGAGCACGGCAGTGAAGGAGATCCCGCATGATCCAGGACCCGCGCACCGGAACCGGCCGGCGCTCCGGTGCACTCGACTGGCTGCTCGACGACATGGTGCTGCGCGTCGGCGACGTGCGGCACGCCGTGGTGCTGTCCGACGACGGACTCGCCGTGGGCGCCTCCGGCGGCCTCGACCGCGAGGACGCCGAGCACCTGGCGGCGGTCGCCTCCGGCTTCCACAGCCTCGCCAAGGGCGCGGGCCGGCACTTCGGGGCCGGCGGAGTGCGTCGGACCATGGTCGAGATGGACGACGGCTTCCTGTTCGTGGCCGCCGCCGGAGACGGCTCCTGCCTCGCCCTCCTCACCGCCGTGACCGCCGACATCGGCCTGGTGGCCTACGAGACGGCACGGCTGGTCAAACGCGTCGGCGAGCACCTCCGCACCCCGCCGCGCGTCGACGCGCGGCCCCCCGTCGCCCGATGAGGCGAGGAAGCGGTCCGAGCAGATGACCGAACACACGACGGGCGCTCCGCACGAGCGGGGCGGCCACTGGTACGACCGGGAAGCCGGGCCCCTCGTCCGGCCGTACGCCATGACCGGCGGACGCACCAGACCCGGCCCCGGCGGAGCGCGTTTCGACCTGATCGCCCTCGTCACCCTGCTTCCGGGCGCGCCCGGCACCGACGACCCGGCGCTCGGGCCGGAACACCGCGCGCTGATCGACCTGTGTCGCCCGGAGACGCAGTCGGTCGCCGAACTCGCCGCGGGCGCGGACCTGCCCGTCGGCGTGGTCCGGGTGCTCCTCGGCGACCTGCTGGAACGCGGCAGCGTCACCGTCAGCCTCCCGGTGCCGCCCGCTCACCTGCCCGACGAACGCGTTCTCCGGGAGGTGGTCCGAGGGCTGCGGGCGCTGTAGCGGCCCCGCGCCCGGCACCCGGACGCCGCCGCGCGGCGGCGCCTCCCGGACCCGCGGCACACCCGTCCCCCCTGCCGACCGCGGCCGGCACTCCAGAGAGAAGTGATCGATGGTCCCCGAACACCCCGAACGCCCCGAACACCCCGACGCCCCGGACGCCGAGACGGCCGCGCTGGCGCTGAAGATACTGGTCGCCGGCGGGTTCGGCGCCGGCAAGACCACCCTGGTGGGCGCGGTCAGCGAGATCCGGCCGCTGCGCACCGAGGAACTGCTGAGCGAGGCGGGCCGGTCGGTGGACGACACCGACGGCGTCGACCGGAAGGTCACCACGACCGTCGCCATGGACTTCGGGCGCATCACCATCCGGTCCGGGCTCTCCCTGTACCTCTTCGGCACGCCGGGACAGGACCGCTTCTGGTTCCTGTGGGACGAGCTGGCGCAGGGCGCCCTGGGCGCCGTGGTCCTCACCGACACCCGGCGCCTGGAGGACTGCTTCCCGGCGGTGGACTACTTCGAGCACCGGCGCATCCCCTTCGTGGTCGCCGTCAACTGCTTCGAGGGAGCCAGGCGCCACGACGCGCGGAGCGTGTACCGGGCGCTCGACCTGGACGCGGGCACGCCCGTCGTGCTGTGCGACGCGCGCGAGCGCGACTCGGGGAAGGAGGTGCTGATCCGGCTCGTCGAGTACGCCGGGCGGATGCACACCGCCCGGCTGCTGGACTCGGTGGGGTGACCGCGGGACCCGCCGCCCCGCGGCCGGGTCTCAGTCCGCGACGCCCTTCTCCGACAGGACCTTCTCGACCGTGACGCGGACGAGGAGTTCGCCGGGCACGCCGTTGCGGGCCCCGAACTCCTCGGCGCGGTCCTCGCCCATGTACCGCGCGCCGATCCGGGCGGCCCAGTGCCGGAGCTCCCCGGGGTCCTGCGAGAGCCGTGCCCGGCCGTGCAGCATCACGTAGGCGAACGGCGGACGGTCGTCGTCCACGCAGAGGGCGACCCGCCCGTCACGGGCCAGATTGCGCCCCTTCACGGTCCGCTCGCCGGTGTTGAACACCACCTCGTCGCCGTCGAGCAGGAACCAGACCGGGGCCACGTGCGGGCTTCCGTCGACGCGGACGGTGCAGAGTTTGGCGGTGCGGGTCCCGCGCGAGACGAACTCCCGCCATTCTTCGTCGGTCATCTTCTGTCCCATGGCTCCCATTCTTCTTGCCCGGCGCCCGGTCGTGGGGAAGGCTGGCGCGGGGACCCTCCCGCCAGGAGGGGACGGCAGGCGGGGAAAGCCACGGGGAAGAACACGGGGAGATTCACGACATGGCGCAGAACCAGGGACTCGACTGGCTGCTGGACGACCTGACCCAGCGCGTCGAACACGTACGGCACGCGCTGGTCCTGTCCAACGACGGACTGGTGACGGGCGCGAGCACGGGGCTGCGCCGGGAGGACGCGGAGCACCTCGCCGCCGTGTCGTCCGGACTGCACAGCCTCGCCAAGGGCTCGGGACGGCACTTCGGCGCGGGCGGGGTGCGCCAGACGATGGTCGAGTTTGACGACGCGGTGCTCTTCGTCACCGCGGCCGGCACCGGCAGCTGCCTGTGTGTCCTCAGCGGCGCCGAGGCCGACATCGGCCAGATCGGGTACGAGATGACGCTTCTGGTCAACCGGGTCGGCGAGCATCTGGACGTGGACACCCGCCGGCCGGACCCCGATCCCTTCACCGAGCTCTGACCTGCGCACACGTCATGCCCCGTGGGGTTGTCCACAGGCCTGTCGCGGACCGTGACGGAGCGGCTACGTTCTTTCCGGACGGACGCACACGGCGCCGGCCGCCCACACTCCACGGGGGAGACGAGCATGTCCGGACACCGCACCCTCACGCACGACGTCACCGCCGCGGCCACCGCCGAACAGGCCGCGGCAGCGCGCGGATCCCGGGCCACGACCGGTCGCACGCCCCCCGGTGGTGGAGGGGGCCGGTGGGTCGGCCGGGCCGGGAGCGAGCGGCTCCCCGGTCGCGGGCGGAGCCGACCCGGCTGACGGAAGGGGCACGGGAGCGCCGTCCGGCACCCCGCTCCGTCCCGTGCCGTTGCGCTCCGGCCCGGAGGGCTCCCCGCGGACCCGGGGCACACCGCGGGTGCCGCGGCCTGTCCGGGCCGGCGGCGCCGCGGGAACCGGTGGCCTACAGCGCCCGGAACAACCCCTCCTGGACGACGGACACCAGCAGGCGACCGCGCAGGTCGTAGATCCGCCCGCGGGCCAGCCCCCGCCCGCCCGTGGCGATCGGCGACTCCTGGTCGTACAGGAACCACTCGTCCGCGCGGAACGGGCGGTGGAACCACATGGCGTGGTCCAGCGACGCCATGTCGAAGCCGCGCGGGCCCCACAGCGGTTCCACCGGGATCCGGACGGCGTCCAGAAGGGTCATGTCGCTGGCGTAGGTCAGGGCGCAGGTGTGCACCAGCGGATCGTCGCCGAGCGGACCGACCGCGCGCATCCACACCGCGCTGCGCGGCTCGGCCCCCTTGACCTCGTCCGGGTCCCAGCGCAGCCGGTCCGCATAGCGGATGTCGAAGGGCTGGCGGCGGGCCATGCGCTCCAACTGCTCCGGCAGCGCGCCCAGATGCGCACGGATCTCGTCCGCGACCGTCGGCAGCGACTCCGGGTCCGGCACCTCACGGGCCGGCGGCAGCTGGTGCTCGAAGCTCCCCTGTTCGGGCTTGTGGAAGGAGGCGGTGAGATTGAAGATCGTGCGGCCCTGCTGCACCGCGGTGACCCGGCGGGTGGTGAACGACCGTCCGTCCCGCACCCGTTCGACCTGGTACACGATCGGCACCCCGGGCCGGCCCGGGCGCAGGAAGTACGCGTGCAGCGAGTGCACGGGGCGGTCGCCCTCCGTGGTGCGGCCGGCGGCGACCAGCGCCTGGCCGGCCACCTGGCCGCCGAAGACCCGTTGCAGCGACTCCTGCGGGCTGCGGCCACGGAAGATGTCGACCTCGATCTGCTCCAGGTCGAGCAGGTCCACGAGCCTCTCGGCCGGGTTCGTCATGGGTAGGACTCTCCTGTGCTCACAACTGGCCGACATCGGTGACGCGGACGACGGCGCGGCCCTCCGCGTCGGAGGCCGTGAGGTCGACCTCGGCGCTGATGCCCCAGTCGTGGTCGCCGTTCGGATCGTCGAAGATCTGCCGGACCCGCCACAGCCCGTCGTCCGGCTCCTCCTCGATCAGCAGCAGCTTCGGACCGCGCGCGTCGGGGCCGGTACCGAGCTCCTCGTACTCGTCCCAGTACTTGTCCATCGCCTCGCCCCAGGCGTCCGCGTCCCAGCCCGACTCGGCGTCCAGCTCGCCCAGCTCCTCCACCTGGTCGAGCGCGGCCAGCTCGACGCGGCGGAACAGGGCGTTGCGGACCAGGACGCGGAAGGCGCGCGCGTTGGCGGTGACCGGCTTGACCTGGTCCGCCTTCTCCTGCGCCTCCTCGGCGGTCATCTCCTCCGGGTTGGCCAGCTGCTCCCACTCGTCCAGCAGGCTGGAGTCGACCTGGCGCACCGTCTCGCCCAGCCAGGCGATCAGGTCCTGGAGGTCCTCGGACTTGAGGTCGTCGGGGATGGTGTGGTCCAGGGCCTTGTAGGCGCCGGCGAGGTAGCGCAGCACGATGCCCTCGGTGCGCGCCAGCTCGTAGAAGGACACCAACTCCGTGAAGGACATCGCCCGTTCGTACATGTCCCGCACCACGGACTTCGGCGACAGCGGATGGTCGCCGACCCAGGGGTGGCTCTTGCGGTAGGTGTTGTACGCGTGGAAGAGCAGTTCCTCCAGCGGCTTCGGGTGGGTGATGTCCTGGAGGCGCTCCATGCGCTCCTCGTACTCCACCCCGTCCGCCTTCATCGCGGCGACCGCCTCGCCGCGCGCCTTGTTCTGCTGGGCGGCGAGGATCTGGCGCGGGTCGTCCAGGGTGGACTCCACCACGGACACCATGTCCAGGGCGTACGACGGCGACTCGGGGTCCAGCAGCTCGAACGCCGCCAGCGCGAAGGTGGACAGCGGCTGGTTCAGCGCGAAGTCCTGCTGGAGGTCCACGGTGAGGCGGACGACGCGGCCCTCGGCGTCCGGCCGGTCGAGCTTCTCGACGATGCCGCCGTCCAGCAGCGAACGGTAGATGGCGATCGCCCGCCGGATGTGCCGCAGCTGCTGCTTGCGCGGCTCGTGGTTGTCCTCCAGCAGCCGGCGCATCGCCTCGAAGGCGTTGCCGGGCCGGGCGATCACCGACAGCAGCATCGCGTGCGTCACCCGGAAACGGGACGTCAGCGGCTCCGGCTCGGATCCGATGAGCTTCTCGAAGGTCTGCTCGGTCCATCCGACGAAGCCCTCGGGCGCCTTCTTGCGCACGACCTTCCGCCGCTTCTTCGGGTCGTCCCCGGCCTTGGCGAGCGCCTTCTCGTTCTCGATGACGTGCTCGGGCGCCTGGGCGACGACGAAGCCCTCCGTGTCGAACCCGGCGCGTCCGGCGCGGCCCGCGATCTGGTGGAACTCACGGGCCCGCAGCGTGCGCACGCGGTTGCCGTCGTACTTGGTCAGGGCCGTGAACAGCACCGTGCGGATGGGGACGTTGACGCCCACGCCGAGCGTGTCGGTACCGCAGATGACCTTCAGCAGCCCGGCCTGCGCGAGTTTCTCCACCAGGCGCCGGTACTTGGGCAGCATGCCGGCGTGGTGCACGCCGATGCCGTGGCGGACGTAGCGGGAGAGGTTGCGGCCGAACTTGGTGGTGAAGCGGAAGTTGCCGATCAGCTCGGCGATCCGGTCCTTCTCCTCGCGCGTGCACATGTTGATGCTCATCAGCGCCTGCGCCCGCTCCACCGCCTGCGCCTGCGTGAAGTGCACGATGTAGACCGGGGCCTGCCGGGACTCCAGCAGGTCGGCGAGCGTCTCGGTGAGCGGCGTGTACCGGTACTCGTAGGACAGCGGCACGGGCCGGGTGGCCGAGCGGACCACCGCCGTGGGGCGGTCGGTGCGGCGGGTGAGGTCCTTCTCGAAGAAGGAGACGTCGCCGAGCGTCGCCGACATCAGCACGAACTGCGCCTGCGGAAGCTCCAGCAGCGGGATCTGCCAGGCCCAGCCGCGGTCCGGCTCCGCGTAGAAGTGGAACTCGTCCATCACGACCTGGCCGACGTCGGCGTCCTTGCCGTCGCGCAGCGCGATCGACGCCAGTACCTCGGCGGTGCAGCAGATGACCGGGGCGTCGGCGTTGACGGACGCGTCACCGGTGAGCATGCCGACGTTCTCCGTGCCGAAGACCTTGCACAGCTCGAAGAACTTCTCCGACACCAGCGCCTTGATGGGGGCCGTGTAGAAGGTGACCTCGTCGCGGGCCAGAGCGGCGAAGTGGGCGCCCGCGGCGATCATGCTCTTGCCGGAGCCGGTGGGCGTCGACACGATCACGTTCGCCCCGGAGACCACCTCGATCAGCGCCTCCTCCTGGTGGGGGTAGAGCGTGAGACCGCGTTCCCGGGCCCAGGACTCGAAGGCTTCGTACAGGGCGTCGGGGTCGGCGGTCGGCGGCAGCTGATCGATGAGGGTCACACCCCCCATCTTGCCTGTCCTTCCGCCCGATGCGGGAATCGAATGCGGCCACGAAGATCGCGAACGCTACGCTGTGTCGTCGGCGGAGCGTCAATGCACCCGGTCAACTGGACAGCGGCCGAAGAGGAATGGGGCGGGCAACGGCGATGATGGGACCAGCACACTCACTGTCGGGCGCTGCGGCCTGGCTCGGTGTCGGAGCGGCGACGGCCGCCGCCGGGCACCCGATGCCCTGGCCGGTCCTCCTGGTCGGCGCCCTGATCTGCGCCGGTGCCGCGCTCGCCCCGGACCTGGACCACAAGGCGGCCACCATCTCCCGGTCCTTCGGACCGCTGTCCCGCTGGCTGTGCGAGGTCGTCGACAAACTGTCCTACGCCGTCTACAAGGCCACGAAGAAGCCGGGCGACCCGCGTCGCACCGGCGGGCACCGCACGCTCACGCACACCTGGCTGTGGGCCGTGCTGATCGGTTCCGGCACCGCGCTGCTGGCGATCACGGGGGGCCGCTGGGCGGTGCTGGCGATCCTCTTCGCCCACATGGTGCTGGCCATCGAGGGCCTGCTGTGGCGGGCGACCCGGGGCTCCAGCAGTGATGTCCTGGTGTGGCTCCTGGCGGCGACCAGCGCCTGGATCCTCGCCGACATCCTGGACCAGCCGGGCAACGGCTCCGGCTGGCTGTTCACCGCGCCGGGCCAGGAGTACCTGTGGCTGGGCCTGCCGATCGTCCTGGGCGCGCTGGTGCACGACCTCGGGGACGCGCTGACCGTCTCCGGCTGCCCGATCCTGTGGCCCATACCGGTGGGCCGCAAGCGCTGGTACCCGGTCGGCCCGCCGAAGGCCATGCGGTTCCGGGCGGGCAGCTGGGTCGAGCTCAAGGTGCTGATGCCGGCGTTCATGCTGCTGGGCGGCGTGGGCTGCGCGGTGGCGCTCAACGTGGTCTGAGGGCGGCGACACGGCCCGGCCCGCCGCCGTCGGCTCAGCCGGACCCCTCGCCGCCGTACCGGCGCTCGAACCGGGCGACGCGGCCCTCCGTGTCCACCGTCCGGGCCTTGCCCGTGTAGAACGGGTGGCTCTCCGAGGAGATCTCCACGTCCACCACCGGGTAGGTCTCGCCGTCGTCCCACTCGATGGTCTGGCTGCTCGTGGCCGTGGACCGGGTGAGGAAGGCGTAACCGGCGGCGCGGTCGCGGAAGACGACGGGGTGGTAGTCGGGGTGCTTGTCCTTCTGCATGGATGCTCCCTGTATGGATGCTCCTCGGGCGACTCGGTCGGACGCGACGACGGGGGGACGGAGGGTCAGCCGGGCAGGGTGTCCTCGTCGACGACGTGCATGGCGGCCTCCTCGGCGGAGGCGGCCGCGCCGTCGATGCCGACGTCGAGCGCGACCAGGGCCTCCTCCTCGTCCTCGTGCGCCCCCTCGTCGGGGGCCACGAGCCGACCGGAGCGTGCGGCGCCGACCTCGTTGTCCAGGAGTTCGCCGTCGGTGCCCTCGGAATCGCCGAGACCGTCCCCGTCGGGGGCGGCGGGATCCGGCAGTTCCTCGGCGAGCCGCTGGTCCAGCGTCTCGCCCTCGTGGCGCTCCGCCGCCGTCACGCCGTGGTGCTCCACGGCCCAGGGCCGCTCGGGAGGGGACCAGCCCCGGTCGAGGGGGTCGCTGACGCCGTCGTCCACCAGGGTGTCCTCGGCGTCGAGCAGTCCGGCGTCGTCCTGGATGTCGGACGCGTCGGGCTGGTAGACGTCGTCTCCCCAACCGTCGGCGCTTTTCACGGGTACCTCCTGGGGGTGGGGGCGGGCCCGTTCCCGCCGCGGCCCGTACGGGCCGCCAC
>NZ_MSGP01000432.1 GCF_002078235.1 Streptomyces viridosporus | reverse complement strand
CGCCCCCTGCGTCCCAGCAGTTCCGCCAGCCCCCGTCGCGTGGCGGCCAGCACCACGCGGTCCTCGGCGCGCAGGACATAGGTGTCGGGCAGGTCCCACACCAGCCCCGAGCCCCGTATCTCCGTCCCCGGACCGCCCGCGGAGACCCCCGCCCGTTGCGGGGACGCCGCCGTGTCCAGGGCCAGCACCCGCCACGCCCCGGCCCGGAACGCCTCGCCGACCGTCTTGCCCTCCAACTGCGGATGACCGCCCACGACCACCGCCGCGAACAGCAGCACCCGCCGCTCGACCGGGATCGCGCCCAGGATCTGCCGGCCCATCATCGCCCCGGCGAACGCGGGGGCCGCCAGGTGGGACACGCTGCGGCTCCGGGTCAGCGCGCCGGGGTGCGCCGTCCGCAGGGTGCGGTACACCGCCTTCGCGAAGTCGTCCTCGTACAGCCGCAGCACGACCCGCAGATCGGGCCGCACGGACCGGGCGTACAGCACCGCCTCCAGGTTGGTGGTGTCCGCGCTGGTCAGCGCGAGCAGCACGTCCGCCCGGTGGATCTTCGCGGCCTCCAGCACGCCCTCCTGCGTGACGTCCCCGAGCACCACCGGCACCCGTAACCGCCGCGCCGTCGCCATGCCCCGCGCCTCCGGGTCGGCCTCGACGCACACCACCGGGATGTGCAGTTCCCGCAGCCGCGTCAGCACCCGCGTCCCGATCTTGCCCAGCCCGAGCAGCACCACGTGCCCGCTCAGCCCGCGCGGTGGCTTCCGCAGCGCCGACGCGGTGCGGAACAGCCCCAGCGCCTCCAGCACCGCCGCCAGCAGCACCGGCAGCAGCAGCAACCCGACCAGCCCCGACAGCAGTTGCAGGATCTGACGGCCGGCGGGCTCGTTGACGGCGGGCTCGTTGATGGCGAAGAGGTCGAGCAGGGTGACGTAGGTGGCGTGCAGCGGGTGGTCCTCCGTGACCACCATCAGCGCGACGGCGAGCGCGACCACGGCCGCCACCAGCCCCGCCAGCGACCAGCGCAGCCGCCGTGAGAACAGCGAGGCGAACGGGGGCACCCGGGCCCGTCCGGCCGGCAGCGGCGGCCCCGAGTGGGACACCTGCTCCAGCACCACCGTCCCGCGTCCCGTCGCCGCCTCCACCGCCGCCGCGTCGGGCAGCAGTTGGGGCCCCTGTTCCCCGCTGTCCTCCGAACCCTCCGTACCCGCGGGGTCGTTGCTCGTCGCGGACAGCAGCGCCAGGGTGCACAGCCCGGGGTCGGCCACCTGGCCGGGCTCCGGCGGCCGGCGTTCCACGGCCCGCAGCAGCAGGCCGTCGGCGTCGACGACCTTGCTGGTGCCGACCAGCGCGGTGCCGACCAGCGCGGGTGCGGCCGTGTCCGCGTCGGACAGCACGGTCGTGGCGGCGTCGATCTCCGCCCCGGTCCGGCCCTGTGCATCCGGGTCGGCCAACACGGCGGCCTGGTCGAGGAGTTCCTCGATGTGCTGACCCAACCGCCGGTTGTAGAGCCTGAGGACGATCCGCAGCCGGGGATTGAGCCGGCGGGCGGTGAGCGCGGCGCGGATGTTGGTCTCGTCGTCGTCGTACACGAGCGCCAGCGCGGCGGCCTGCTCCACCCCCGCCACGGCGAGCACGGCCTCGGTCGGCTCGGCGGCCTCCAGCATCCGCTCGCCCGGGGTCACCGTCCCGTCGGGGCCGCCGTTGCCCCGGTTGACGGCGGTCACGACCCGGTCCAGCAGGGCCGCGGAGGCCGCGCGTGCCCGCCCGACCACCGGCTGCCGCACCCGGCGCCCGGCCGGCGGCACGACGAGCACGACCTGCTCGCGGTACACGCCGCGCAGTTCGGCGGCGAGCCGGTGCGCCAGCCCGTCGTCACCGCACACCACCATGGGCGCGGACGGGTCGCTGGGCAGGGCCGGATTCGGAAGGAGGCTCACCACGAGGGAAAAGACTGCCCTATACACACGGGTGGTTCCAGGCCCGGTCGGAAGGGAGTTGAACGACCGCACCGGTCGCGCCGTATGGGGAGGGAGGGGCCCTCACGCCCCGCTTCGTCGCGCGCGTTCCACCGGAGGTGTACCCGGCCCGTGGCCATCACCGAGCCGGCCCCGGACGGGGCCGGGCCCGTCGAGGAGCCCCGTCGTCCCGACTCCCCCCTCCTCCTGACCCTGGCGCTGCTCACGGCCGTGATGTTCCAGGACTCGATCCGCGGTGCCCTGGCCGCCCCGGTGATGCAGAGCTGGACGACGGTGTTCGTGGCGGTGGTCGTCCAGGCCCTGCCCTTCCTGGTGCTCGGCGTCCTGCTGTCGGCGGCGATCGCGGTGTTCGTCCCGCCGTCCTTCTTCGCCCGCGCGCTGCCGGGGCGTCCGGCGCTGGCGGTTCCGGTCGCGGGCGCGGCGGGCGCGGTCCTGCCCGGTTGCGAGTGCGCGTCCGTGCCGGTGGCGGGCGCGATGATGCGCAGGGGGGTGACCCCGGCGGCCGCCCTGACGTTCCTGCTGTCCGCCCCCGCCGTCAACCCGATCGTGCTGACGGCCACCGCGGTCGCCTTCCCCGGCGAGCCGCGGATGGTCCTCGCCCGCTTCGTGGCGAGCCTGCTCGCGGCGTGCGCGATGGGCTGGCTGTGGCACCGCCTCGGCCGCACCGACTGGCTGCGTCCCCCGGCCCGTTCGGCCCACGAGGGCCGGAGCAGGGGCGCCGCGTTCTGGGGTTCGGTGCGGCACGACGTGACGCACGCGGGCGGCTTCCTGGTGGTCGGCGCGATGGCCGCGGCGACGCTGAAGGCGGTGGTCCCGGCCGAGTGGCTGCGCGCGGCGGCCGGACAGCCGGTGCTGTCGGTGCTGGCGCTGGCGGCACTCGCCGTCCTGCTGTCCATCTGCTCGGAGGCGGACGCCTTCGTGGCGGCGTCGCTGACCCAGTTCTCGCTGACGGCCCGGCTCACCTTCCTGGTCGTGGGCCCGATGGTCGACCTCAAGCTCTTCGCCCTGCAGGCGGGCACGTTCGGCCGTGCCTTCGCCCTGCGCTTCGCCCCCGCGACCTTCGCCCTGGCGGTCGCGGTCTCGGTCCTGACGGGAGCGGTGCTGCTGTGAACGACCGGAGCGACCGGAACACCCCGAACGACCGGAGTGGTCAGAGCACCCATGAGGAGGCGAGCACCCCGAACGACCGGAGCGAGGGGAACGAGAGGAGCGAGGGGACCGGCCGGGACACGCGGGGGCGTCTGCGTCTGGACCGGCAGGCCCAGGCGGCGCTGCTGTTCCTGCTCGGCGCGGCCGTGCTGCACGCCGGCTGGACCGACCTCCACCTGCGCTACGTCAAGGCCGGTCTGCGTCCGCTGCTCCTGCTGTCGGGGGCGGTGCTGATCGCGACGGCGGCGGCGACGGTCTGGTACGAGCGGCGCCACGCGTCCCCGGCGGACCACCACCCGGAGCCCCGCGTCTCCTGGCTGCTCGCCCTCCCGCTCCTCGCCCTGATCCTGGTCGCCCCACCGGCCCTCGGCTCCTACAGCGCCATCCACACGGGCACGGCCCTGCAGAAACCCTTCGGCTTCCCCGACCTCCCCGCCCGGGGCCCCCTGCGCCTCGGCGTGGGCGACTACGCGGCACGCGCGGTCTACGACGACGGCCGCCACCTCCGCGACCGTCCCCTCACCCTCACCGGCTTCGTGGCCCTGGACCGGGACGGCGCCCCGTACCTGGTCCGCATGACGCTCAACTGCTGTGCGGCGGACGCCCAGCCGGTGAAGATCGCCCTGACCGGTGAGATCCCCCCGGTCCTGCGACCGGACGGCTGGCTGGAGGTCACCGGCACCTACAGTCCGCGCCGCACGAAGGACCCGGTCAACGACGGTCCCGTGCCCTACCTCGAGGTCACGGCGGCCCGGCCGGTCCCGCCCCCGGCCGACCCGTACGACGACACGGGGAGCGGCTGAGAGGGCCCGCCGTCCGCCTACGGTCGGCGCCGCTCCGTGTCCGAGGCGTCGGAGACGTCGGAGGCAGTGGAGTTGGTGGGGTCGGTGGAGTCGGTGGACGCGGCGTCCCCGGAGACGACCTTCCCCTGGACGACGCGGGGCGCGTCCTGCCGGTCCTGCTCCTTGGCCGCCCGGGCCTCGGCCTTCAGGATGCGGGCGGACTTGCCCGCCGACCGGGCGAGTTCCGGCAGTTTCTTGGCAGCCAGGACGGCTATGACGACGATGAGGATGATCGCGAGTTCGCTGAGTCCGAACATGGGGGGCCGTCCCTCTCGTGAGCCGGTGCCGAGTGCCGGTGCCGGTGCCGCCACTGGAATCTACAGTAATGTAGAGAATTTGACGGCGTCCGGTCATCTATACGATGACCGCCCGGGAAACGTAGGGCGGCGGAAGGGAGACAGGCCGTGGCGGAACACGGGCAGCGTCCCCGGCGGCGAGGACAGGGCGAACTGGAGGCGCTGGTCCTGTCGGCGCTGCGGGAGGCGGACGGACCGGCGACGGCCGGCTGGGTGCAGGAGCGCCTGGGCCAGGACCTCGCCTACACGACGGTCATCACGATCCTGACCCGGCTGCTGGCCAAGGGCGCCGTCACCCGGGAACGGGCGGGCCGTTCCTTCGCCTGGACCCCGGCGTCGGACCACGCGGGCCTGGCGGCCCACAAGATGCGCAGGGTCCTGGACGCCGAGAGCGACCGGGAGGCGGTCCTGGCCAGCTTCGTCACCGGGCTCGGCCCGGACGACGAACGGCTGCTGCGGGAACTGCTGGGTCGGCCCGGGAGCGAAGGGGAAGACTGAAACCTCATGGGGGTGTTCGTCTTCCTGCCGCTGGTCCTTCCGCTGACGGCCTGGCCGATCGCACGCCTGGCCGAGCAGCACCTGCACCCGCGCACCGCGACGCGGATGCTGACCGCGGTGGCCGCGGTGATGGCGACGTGCAGCACGCTCTGCCTGGCGCTGGTGATGGTGGTCGGCACCGCCCAGCTCCCCGGCAACCCGCTGCCCGACGGCTGGTCCGACCCGGAGGTGCGCGAGGCGGTCCCGTACGACGAGGTGGCGGGGAAGGCGGCGATCCCCGCCCTCTGCGCGGTCGTGCTGGCCTGCACCCGCATCCTGTGGCGGCACGTCCGCACCCGCCGCCGCGCCCACCGCGCCCTGGCCGGCCTGCCGGACACGGAGGTGGCGGTCCTCCCCGACGGCACCCCGTACGCGTACGCGCTCCCGGGCACCGCCTCCCACCGCGACCGGGTGGTGGTCACCACCGCCCTCCTCGACCACCTCGCCCCCGCCGAACGCCGCGCCCTGTTCGCCCACGAGCGGGCCCACCTGACCGCGCGTCACCACCGTTTCCTGCTGGCCGTCCGGCTGGCCGCCCACGCCAACCCGTTCCTGCGGCCGCTGCACACGGCGGTGTCGTACACCACGGAACGCTGGGCCGACGAGGAGGCGGCCCGCACCGTCGGCAGCCGCCGCACGGTCGCCACCGCCATCGGTCGGGCGGCCCTGGCCTCCGGTCCGTCCCCGTTGCCGACGGCCTTCGCGTCCCCGGGCCCGGTCCCGCGCCGCGTGGCGGCCCTCCTCGCGCCGCCCCCGGCGCCGGGCCGCTGGCCGGCCGTGTTCACCTCGGTGGGCCTGGCGGCCTGGGGAGCGGCGGCGGGCACGGCCGTGTCGGCCATGTCCTCGGCGAACTCCGCCCTGACCCTGTTCCTGATCCTCCGCGCGGCGACGCCGCTGTGAGGCCCGCCCGGGCCGCCCGGGCCGCACGGACCGCACGGGCCGCGCCGAGGGGCCCCGGGGGAGGGCCTCAGGGCCGGTAGGGCTGCTGCTGCGGCTGCCCGTACCCCTGGCCGTCCTGCCCGGCGGCCTGCGCCCGGAGCTGCTCGGCCTGCTCCTCGGTCACCTTCTGCTCGGCGCCGCAGAAGGTGCACTGCGTCGCGTACTTCGTCGAGAACGGGAAGAGCGGCACGAAGAACAGCGTGAACTTCGTGACCCGCTTCCTGAGCGTGTGCGCGGACGGGTTCCCGCACTGGCCGCACACCAGCGTCAGTATCGCGAGCTGGTACAGATACCCCTTGGTACCAAAGATGATCATTCGCCCATCCTTCCCGGGCCGCGATCCACCGAACCGCCGCACCGCGTGCCCTTCACTGAGAACCGTCTCCCCCGGCTGCCCGGTCGGCAGTCGGCAATGTGGCGGACGGAAGACTGCCGCACCCGGCACAAGCCCCCGCTCACCGGCCGTGGGCAGGATGCTGCACATGAACAGTGCCCGGGAAGTGATCTGCCACCCGCAGGAGAAGGGCCTCTGGTGGATCCTCGGCGGACTCGGGGCCGTCGCGACGGTCGCGGCCGTGGGGCTCTGGGCCGCTTCCGGCACGGACGCCTGGCTGGTCGCCTGCCTGCTGTCCGTGCCGACGTGCCTGACGTCCCTGAACCGGGCCACCGCCCGGGTGCGCGCCGACGCCCGCGGTCTGCACGTCCGCACGCTGGCGCGCCGCTGGAGCCTGCCCTGGAGCGACGTCGCCGACCTGCGCGTCCGCCTGAAGTACGAGAACACCCCGCGGGCCCCGGAGGGCCGCCGGGTCATCGCGGTGCTGCGCGACGGCCGCAGGCGGCGCCTGCCCCTGCCGGTGAGCTGGACCCCCCACGACTCGGACTTCCACGCCGCCCTGGACGCGCTGCGCGCCCTGCACCGCCACCACGGGACCCCGGAGTCGGACCACCTCCCCGTCATCTCGAGCCGCACCGCGGGCCGGGGCTGGGCGGGCGCCCTGGCCCTGTGCGTGCTGCTGCTGGCGGGCGCGGGCCTGGCCGGGTGGTTCGTGCCGGGCACCGGAGCGACGGAGCGGGCGTGGAAGTCGGCCGTCCCGTGCACGGCCGGTACGCCCGCGGAGGACCGGTCCGAGTGCCTGACCACTCTCACGGCGGTGATCGAGCGGACCGAGCCCCGGCGCCCCAGGAAGGAGAGCCTGCTGTACTTCACCGACGCCCGCCCGATGAGGCGGCTGGCCGTCTCCCAGGAGGCCGCCCAGGAGTTCCTTCCCGGCGACCGCGTCCGGCTGACCCTGTGGCGCGGTGAGGTGAGGACGGTGGCGGGGGAGCGCCATGTGTGGCAGGACCACATTGCCGGTGCCGGGGAGGTGGCGGTCATCGCGACCGGCCTGGCCCTCGGCGCGGGCTGTCCCGCGGCCCGGCTGCTGATCCGTCTGCGCGGCCGCCGCCGCCCCGACGACGAGGTCCTCCCGTCGGCCCTGCCCTTCGCCGTGCCCCTCGTCGTGACGGGCCTGTGGCTGCTTCCCTTCAGTCACGCGTACTTCGCGAGACCGCTCGGTCCGATGGCGGCGCTCACCTGGGCGGCCGCGGGCACGCTCGTCAGCCTGGCCTTCCTGTTCTGGGCCTGGCGCGCCACCCGCATCCGGGTGCCCGAGGCGTCCCCGGCGTCCGGCGCCGCCGGTGGGCCGTCCGCCGACGCCTTCGACGGCGAGGTGTTCGTGCGGGCCCGCTTCCTGGAGCCCACGGACTACAACCCCCATTCCTTCGGCACCCACATCGTCCTGGGCGGTGGCGCCCCGCCGGCGGTGATCCCGCACCCCGGTCCGGGCCGCTACGCGGCCAGGCCGATCCCGGTGGACCGCCTCACCCTGCGGGACGTGCGCCGGGCCAGGGGCAGCGACGGCGACACGGTCCCCACCGACTGGCACGTGGCCGAACTCGACGACGGGGGCACCCCGGTCCGCCTGGCGGCGGCCCCGGCCGACCTGGTCCGCATCCTCGACCGGCTGAGGTAGGACCGGCGTGCGGACGACGCGTGCGCCCGCCGCCGGGCGTCCACGCCCGCGAGGACGTTCGCGAGGACGTTCGGGTGAGCGTCCGGGCGGCTGTTCGGGTGGCTGTCCGGGCGGATGTCCGGTTGGTGGGCGAGCGGCGGGCCGGGGCCGGGTCGCCGGCCCCGCCACCCGGCCGAACGCCTGCGGACGACGTGACATCGCCCACGGTGACCCCGACGGGGGAGGAGCCGCGCCCCCACCACCCGCCTCGAACGGGCCGACGTCCGCGTGAGCACGCGTTTCCGCGCCGGGACGCGCTCCCCCGCCGTACCGGTGGCGGGAACCGGACCGCGTCCCGGCCCTTGCCGCGCCGGTCCTTGAACCGGTAAAGGACTTTGCGCCTCCTTTACAGTTGGGGCAGCGGCAGGACATCCTGTTTCCGCACTTTGTCTTCCATGCGTTCGAGAAGGAGCGACGGTCTCCCAATGGGTGATCCTCCTAGTAGCAGCCGTGCCACTTCCCGCCGTCCGCGCCATGCGGCCACCGAGGGGGCGGGGGTGGCACGGTGACCGAGGTCCTGTTGCTCCTGCTCGCCCTGCTGCTGACGCTGGCCTGCGGGGTGTTCGTCGCGGCCGAGTTCTCCCTGACTACCGTCGAGCGCGGTGACCTGGAGCGTGCCGCCGAGGCCGGCGAGCGCGGCGCCGACGGCGCGCTGAAGGCCGTACGGCGCCTGACGCTGCAGCTGTCCGGCGCCCAGCTGGGCATCACCGTCACCTCGCTGGTGATCGGCATGCTCGCCGAGCCCTCCCTCGCGGCACTGCTGCGCGGCCCGCTGCGGGCGATCGGCCTGGGCGGCGCCGCCCCGCCGGTGGCGACCGTGCTGGGCGTGGTGGTGTCCACCGTGGTGCTGATGGTGATCGGCGAGCTGGTGCCGAAGAACTGGGCGATCTCCCGGCCGCTGGCGGTCGCGAAGGTGGTCGCGGGCCCGCAGCGCGCGTTCACGGCCGCCTTCGGGCCCTTCATCGGGCACCTCAACGGCACCGCGAACCGCTTCGTACGCCGCATCGGCCTGGAACCGGCCGAGGAACTGGCCTCCGCCCGCACCGCCGAGGAGCTGGGCGCGCTGGCCCGGCACTCGGCCGCCGAGGGCGCCCTGGAGGCGGACTCCGCGGAGCTGTTCGTACGGACCCTGCACCTGGGCGAGCTGACCGCCGAGAACGTGATGACGCCGCGGGTCGACGTCAAGGCCCTGGAGGTGCACGCGACGGCCGCCGACGCGGCCAACCTCAGCCACGCGACCGGCCTGTCCTGCTTCCCGGTCTACCGCGACAGCCTGGACGAGGTCGTCGGCACCGTCCACATCCGCGACGTGCTCGCCCTGGAGCCGGAGAAGCGGGGCGTCACGCCCGTCACCGACCTGACCTCCCCGCCCCTGCTGGTCCCCGACAGCCTCACCGCCGACCGGCTGCTGGAACGGCTGCGCGCGCACCGCACCATGGCCGTGGTCATCGACGAGTACGGGGGTACGGCGGGCGTGGCCTCCATGGAGGACATCGTCGAGGAGGTCGTCGGAGAGGTCCGCGACGAGCACGACCCCCACCAGGTGCCCGACCTGGTGTCCGCCGCGGCGACGCCGGACGGGCGCGCGGTGTGGGAGGCGGACGGCAGCGTCCGCGTCGACCGGCTCACGGACATGGGGCTCACCGCCCCGGAGGGCCCGTACGAGACCGTGGCCGGACTGATCGCCACCCGCCTGGCCCGCATCCCCGTCAAGGGGGACAGCGTGGAGCTCGACGGCTGGCGGCTCGACGTGCTGGAGGTCGAGCACCACCGCGCCGGCCGGATACGCATCACCGAACCGGCCGTGGCGCTGTCCCTGCAGCTGGTGGAGGAAGCCCGATGACCACGCTGCAACTCGCCATCGGCGCCCTCACCCTGCTGACCAACGCGTTCTTCGTCGGCGCCGAGTTCGCCCTGATCTCGGTGCGCCGCAGCCAGATCGAGCCGCGCGCCCGCACGGGCAACAAGCGGGCCCGGATGACGCTGTGGGCCCTGGAGCACCTGTCCGCGATGATGGCCACCGCCCAGCTCGGCATCACCGTCTCCTCGCTGGTGCTGGGCGCGGTCGCCGAGCCCGCCATCGCCCACCTGATGGAGCCCGCCTTCGAGGCGGCCGGCATCCCCCACGCCCTGGTGCACCCGATCGCGTTCGTCATCGCGCTGGCCCTCGCCACCTACCTGCACATGCTGGTCGGCGAGATGGTGCCGAAGAACATCGCGCTCGCCGCACCCGTGCCCAGCGCGCTGCTGCTCGGACCGCCCCTGGTGGCGCTCACCCGGGCGCTGCGGCCGTTCGTGTTCGGCATCAACGCCTTCGCCAACGCCCTGCTGAGGCTGCTCCGCGTGGAGCCCAAGGACGAGGTCGAGTCCGTCTTCACCGACGACCAGCTCGCCCGTATGGTCCTGGACTCCAGCGAGGCCGGCCTGCTGTCGCCCGCCGACGGCGAGCGGTTGCGCGACGCGCTGGAGCTGGGCACCCGGCCGGTGGGCGAGATCGTCGTCCCGGCCCAGCGGATGCGCACCGTCGACCACACGATCACCCCGGCCCAGCTGGAGCGGACGGCCGCCGAAGCGGGCTTCTCCCGCTTCCCCGTCACCGGCCCCGACGGCGCCGTCCTGGGCTACCTGCACGTCAAGGACACCCTCGGCCTGACCGAGCGCGACCGGCCCTTCCCGCGCTCCGCGCTGCACAAGGTCACCCGGGTGCGCATCGACACCCCGCTCGACGACACCCTCACCGCCCTGCGCGCCGGGGGCGGTCACCTCGCCGCCGTCGTCGGCGAGGGCGGGAAGGTCATCGGCTTCGTGACCATGGAGGACGTGCTGTCCGAACTGGTCGGACCGCCGGCCCCGGCCACCGCGTGACCGCCGGGCCGCCCCCGCCCGGGGGCGGCCCGGGGCGCGTTTTTCGGCCCGGCGGGGTTGGGCGGGGGCCCGGCGATGTGGTTAGGGTGCTGACGATGCTCTGCTCACACGCCACAGCGGTATCCGCGTCACCAGGGGCCACAGCCGACCCGGCCGGTGCCGGGAGGTCCCATGAGTGACACCGTGCGCACGGCCCGCCCACCGGCCGAAGGTCGGCCGGAACCGCTGCCGGCCGCGGCGGAGGACACGGAACCGGTCAAGGTCGGAGCGGGACCGGCCGAGGCGGACGCGGGACCGGTCAAGGTCGAGGCGGGACCGGCCAAGGCGGACGCGGGACCGGCCGAGGTCGGCACGGGACCGGCCAAGGCGGACGCGGGGCCGGCCAAGCAGCGGGACGCCTTCTTCGACAACGCGAAGTACCTGGCGATCGTGCTGGTGGCGGCGGGACACGCGTGGGAGCCGCTGCGGGAGGGCAGCCGCGCCGTCACCGCGCTGTACATGCTCGTCTACGCCTTCCACATGCCGGTGTTCATCGTCATCGCCGGCTACTTCTCGCGGCGCGGCGACGCGAGCCCGGGACGCGTCAAACGCCTGATCACCGGCGTCGCGGTGCCGTACGTCGTGTTCGAGGTGGCGTACACCCTCTTCACCCGCTGGACGGACCAGCAGTTCGGCCGCCCGATCAGCCTGCTGGACCCCCTGTACCTGACCTGGTTCCTGGCCGCGCTGTTCATCTGGCGGCTGACCGCGCCCGTCTGGAGGCTCGTGCGGTGGCCGCTGCCGCTCGCGCTCGTCCTCGCGATGCTGGCGACCCTCTCGCCGTCCATCGGCAACGACCTCGACCTGCAGCGCACTCTGCAGTTCCTGCCGTACTTCGTGCTGGGACTGCTGCTGAGGCCGGAGCACTTCCGGCTGGTGCGCCGCCGTGAGGTGCGCCTCCTGGCCCTGCCGGTCTCCGCCGGCGCGCTCGCGCTGGCGTACTGGGCGGCGCCGCGGGTGGACTACGCCTGGTTCTTCCACAACAGCAGCGCCGAGCAACTCGGCGCGCCCGGCTGGTACGGGCCGGTCATGACGCTGGCCACCTTCGGCTGCTCGGCGGTCCTGTCCGCCTGCTTCCTCGCCTGGGTGCCCGGACGCCGGACGTGGTTCACGGTGCTGGGGACGGGCACGCTGTACGGCTACCTGCTGCACGGCTTCTTCGCCCAGGGGGCCAAGTTCTGGGGCTGGTACGGCCCCGACTGGGTCCAGGGCCCCCTCGGCGCGATCGCCGCCACGCTCGTGGCCGCCGCGATCGTGACCGTGCTGTGCACGCCTCCCGTCCGGCGGGTCTTCCGCTGTGTGACGGAGCCGTCGATGGAGTGGGCCTTCCGGCGACCCGGCTGACGGCACCCACCGACCCGAGCGCCCCGGTTTGCCCGGGGCGCTCGTCCATGGGTGCCTACAGTGCTGTAGAAGTCTCTTCCGGAGCATGATCACTCAACGGGCCCGGGGCCCGTCGCGGGCGCGGAGGGGACAAGGCAGCAGCATGCCGCAGTACCACCAGGACCACGGTGTCGATTTCAGCGTTTCGTCCTGGCGCCGGCGCCTCGCGCACGTCTGCCGGGGCGTCACCGGGACCCGCTGGTTCGCCCTCGTCGTCTTCGCCGTGATCCTCGCCAACGCCGCACTGCTGGGGCTGGAGACGTACTCCGGGGTCGTCGCCCAGTGGCACCGCTGGTTACGGCTGGCCGAGTACGTCTGCCTGGCGGCGTTCACCGTCGAACTCCTGCTGCGCCTGGCCGCGCACGCCGACCGCCCCCGGGACTTCTTCAAGGACCCGTGGAACCTCTTCGACCTCGTCGTGGTCCTGTGCGCCTTCCTGCCCCTCGTCCGGGAGAACACCACCGTCCTGCGGCTGCTGCGCCTGGCCAGGATCCTGCGCACCGCCCGCTTCCTGCCCCAGTTGCGCATCCTGCTCGTCGCGGTCGCCCACAGCCTGCCCGGCACCCTGAGCTTCCTGCTCGTCGGCGCCCTGCTGCTGTACGTGTACGCGATGATCGGCTGGGTCTTCTTCGGCGCCCACGACCCCGAGCACTACGGCTCCCTCGGCCGCGCCGTCCTCACCCTCTTCCTGCTGATGGTCCTGGACGGCATCGGCGACGCGGTGCACACCGGACTGGAGATCTCCCGCTGGAGCCTCCTCTACTACGCCTCCTACGTCCTGCTCGCCTCCTTCGTCCTGGTCAACGTCCTCATCGGCGTCGTCCTCACCTCCCTCGACGAGGCCCGGACCATGGACGAGGCGGAAACGGGGAAACCGCCGACCCGCCCTCCGGTCCCGGACCGGACGGACCGGCAGCACCTGCACCACCGCATCGAGGCGGCCCGCAGGGCCCTGGACGAACTGGAACGCGACCTCGCCGACGTGGACCGGGCCGCGGAACGGTCCGCGGCCCGGGAGCGGGCGGTGCCGGGAAGGACGGGGAGACGTAGGTGACGCCTGCGTGCCCGGCGCCGGGGGGGCATGGGGCGTGTCCGGTGCCGGGGACGCGGGGCGTGCCCGGGAGGGGCCTTCCCCGCGGCCGCCGGACCGTGGTGGTCGCCGTGGGCCGTCGCCGTACCGCGGCGGCCGGGCGGCATCCCGGCAGCGGTGCGGGCGGGTACCCGGCCCTCGGCCGGCGCCCGCCCGCGTGCCGATGTCGGTCCGACGGGCCGCTAGCCGCCCACGTACCAGCTGAATCCGTCGTTGCTGGCGGCGAGGGCCAGGAGCGCCAGCCAGAGGACCACGTCGACGACGCCGAGGATGATGCCGGCCTTCGCCATTCCGGCACCGTTCTTGACCACCGCCTGGCGGCGGGCGATGGCACCGAAGATGATGGCCAGGGGGCCCAGGACGATGTTCAGGATGAACAGTCCGACGACGCCGCAGCAGAGGCTCGCGATCGCCAGGCCGTTGGTGCGCGATCCGGAGGACGCGGCGGAGGAACTCCCGTAACTCGTCATTGCACACTCCCGGTTGTCGGTTGCACGGACCGAACGGGCCGCACACTCCTCACTTTTGACTTGTTCGTCCGAATGCCCCCTCGGGGCGTCCCCATGTCAAGGGACCGGTGGATCGGGGTGGCGGGAGGTGATCCCACGGGCCCTTCGCCCCGAGGGAGGCCATTTCGCCGATCCTGTCGGAGTGGGCGGCCTTCACCCCGCATCAGGGGGGGCGGCCTGGCGTGGCCCCGGGTGGTCCCGAAGGGGTTCAGGAGGCGGGTCGGCTCCCGGTGGCGCTCCGAGGAACGGCTGCCGAGACCTCCCGCCCGTGCCGTTCGTTCTTCTGATCGTTCTCCCGAGTGATTGTTTTCCCGAGGAATGCACGTTCGATCGATTTCGGCTGAGAAGCAAGGAAACCGGCCATATCCCGTCCGGTCTGTTTGCCGACGCGCGGCCCGGCGGCAGCATGGTCGGGCACTTGAACGGCGCGCTGCGCCACGGAGTGGGACCGTCGGGGGTACTGGTGAATCACGCGTGGCCGCCGTCCACTTTTCTCGGCCGGTTGCGGAACACGACACGGGAAGAACTCCTGGGCCAGGGCACCCCGATCACCTATCCGACGCACCGCGCGCTGCTGCAGCAGGGCGACGAGAGCCGGCACGTCCTGTTGATCACGAGCGGTGTCGTGAAGGTCGTCGCCAGCGCGGAGAGCGGCTACGACATGCTGCTCGCCGTCCGGGTAGCGGGTGACCTGGTCGGTGAGATGGCGGCCTTCGAGGAGCGCCCCCGGTCGGGCACGGTGATTGCGTGCAGCGACGTGACCGCGCGGATCATCCGGATGCGGACGCTGGAGGCCTTCCTCGGCCGCCACCCGGACGCCATGCGGGCCATCCTCCACATGCTGTGCGCCCGGCTGCGCTGGGCCAACCGGCGCCGGATCGACTTCCAGGCGTACGACTCGCTGACCCGACTGGCCCGGGTCCTGGCGGAGTTGAGCCAGGCCTACGCCCAGCCCGTGCCGGACGGCGACGGCAGACGGTGCGACCTCGGCGTGACGCTCACCCAGAAGGAACTGGCGTCACTGGCCGGCCTGGCCCTCAACACGGCCGAAAAGAATCTGGCCATCCTGGCAACCAAGGGACTGGTGGAACGCAGTTACCGACACATAACCATCTGTGACGTTCCGAAACTGCTGGAATTCGCCAAAGTAGCCGCCGACAACCCGTATTGATACGGGATCACTTCGCCAGCTCTCTCCTAGCCTCTCGAACAGCACGTCACGGGCAGTTTCTGCCCCTTGCATGCCCAGAGAGGAATGATCGGGTGATTGAGTGGCCCGGGTTCTGTCCCTGCATCTGCATAGCCGTGGACGCGGAGGCCTACGGCAGGAAGAACGACCGCGGACAGTCCGAAACCCAGCACGACCTGCCGCGGCTCCTCGACCGCGCCGCCCGAGGCGTCGGCCTGGACCGCTCGCAGTGGCAGATCCAGCGCAAGGGCGACGAACAGCTCGCGGTGCGCCCCCTGGACGGTACCGAGCCGCGCCTGGTCGACGACTACGTCCGTCATCTCACCGCGGAGCTGCGCGAGTACAACGCCCAGCGGGTCCCCGAGGCCCGGATGCGGCTGCGGGCCGTCATCCACCAGGGACCGGTGGAGCTGGCCGACAACGGCTTCGCCGGTTCGGCCGTGGTGGCCACGGCGCGTCTGCTGAACGCGCGTCCGCTCTACGACGTCCTGGCCGCGCACCCCGAGGCCGACCTGGCGCTGCTGCTGTCCGACGACGTCTTCCGCTCCACCGTGGCGGGCGGCCACACCACCCTGTCCACCGGGGACTTCACCCGGGTGACCGTTCAGGTGAAGGAGTACGGGGCCACGGCCTGGCTGCGCGTGCCCGCGCTCGGCGCACCGGCCGCCGCCCCGCACGAGCCCGGGAACGCGGGGACGGGGAAGCCCGCGGACCCGGTGTCGGGGGAGCCCGCGGCGGACCGGCCCGAGCCGGCCGCCGCGGGCGGGGCCGGACACGGGACGGGGATCAGCAACGAGTACCGGGCCGACCGGATCAGCGTCACCAACGTCGCCGGTCCCGTGGACGCCCGCGGTGCCGTCTTCGGCTTCGGGAGCACCGGTGGCTGACGCGTCGGACCCGGACGACGGGCCGGCCGTACCGCCCGTACCCCCCGTATCCGCTCTCGACGAGAGCGTGGCGCCGCCCGCGCCGCCCGCACCGGACGACACCCGCGGTGCGCCGGAGGCCGGGGAGGACGCCTTCGGCCCGGACGCGGCCGCCGGGCGGCGTGAGGAGGCGGACGCACGAGCGGAGGACGACCGGGGCTACGACGACCTGCGCCGCGTCCACCAGCTCGTCCACAACAACTTCTACGGCGTCGTCGACGCCTCCGGAGCGGCGTTCGGCTTCGGCACCGCCGCGTCCCCCGGTCTCGCCCCCGGCACCATCGGGCCCGAGGAGACGGACCGCGCCCTGCGGTTCTACCTCCCGCCGCAGCCCTGCTTCGACGAGGCGCTCGGAAAGCTCCGCGAGGACGCCTTCGTGGTGCTGACCGGCCAGGACAACTGCGGCCGGGGAGCAGGCTCCCTCGCCCTGCTCAGGGAGATTCTGGGCGAGCGGGCCAGGCTGCGCAGCCTGTCGCCCGCCAACGCCCTCGCGGAACTGGCCGCGTCCCGGGACCTCAAGCCGGGGCAGGGGTACGTCATCCTCGACTACGTCGGCGAGCTGCACGTCGAGGCCGTGCAGGCGTACGCGATCGGGCGGCTGAGCGAGGAACTGCGCCGCAAGGGCTCGTACCTGGTGATCACCGCGGGTGACGCGACCCGTCGGCGGCTGGCGCTGCGGGACCGCTGTGTGCCCTGGCGGGCCCCGGACCCCGTGGAGCTGTTCGAGCACTGCGGGAAGAGGCTGCCGCGCACCGCCCTCACGCCGGACGCCGAGCGGGAGTTGCTGGAACGGGTCGGTGAGCAGCGGCGGCCGGCGGACGTCGTCGCCGCGGCCGAGGCCCTGTCCCGGGAGGGCGTGGAGAAGGCGCTGGACACCCTGCGGGACCGGCACCGGGAGATGGTCCGGGAGCTGTTCCGCAAGCAGCCGTCCGCGGACGACCTGATCCCGCTCGCGGCCCTGGCCTTCCTGGAGGGCATCCCGGAGCGGACGCTCGAGAAGGAGTGCGCCGCGCTCGCCGCCCACGTGCGCAACTGGGAGCAGAGCGGTGAGACGCCGGTCGCGGAGCCGGACGGCGAGACCGGGACGGCGTTGCGCGGTGCGGTGATCCGGCAGTCCCGGGCCCGGTGGAAGGAGCGGGCGGCGGGGCTCGTGACGATCGAGCACCGGGCCGGGCCGGGCCGGGACGCCGGGCGCAGCGAGCGGCGTCCGGTCTTCACCTCGCCGCGCGTCCGCGAGCTCGTCATCGCGGAGCTGCACGACCTGTACGGCTACGAGCTCTGGTACCCGCTGCGCCGGTGGCTGGGCGAACTGGCCCTGCGGGGCGACCTGGACACCCGCACGGAGGTGGCCCGCGGTGTCGCGCTCCTGGCCCGGCACGCGCTCGTCGAGGTCGACGAGAACCTGCTGCAGGCGTGGTCCGAGGGGCTCACCAGCCAGCGGGTGACCGCCGCGCTGACGCTGCAGTTCATGTGCGACGTCGAGCATCTCGCGCCGCAGGCCCTGTACATCGCCCTGAGCTGGACGGACAACAACGGGCCGGGCCGTGCGGTGACGGCGGCCATGGCGCTGACGGGCCGCCTGGGTTCCCTCTACCGCCTGAGGGCGCTCAACGGGCTCTGGTTCCTGACGCAGCGCGGGGAGCGGATCGCGTTCTCGGCCCGCCGTTCGCTGGTCCTGCTGCTGCAGACCGCCGAACAGGACCCGGAACGTGTGCTGTTCATCCTCCGGTACGTACGAACCGTGATGGCCAAAGCGACGCCGGGGCCCCGGGAGCGGTCGATCGCGCTGCGGAACGCCGTGCAGCTCCTGGAGGCCACCCGGCTGGACGCCCCCGAGCCCATCACCGCGCAGCTCCTGCGCACCGTCCCGGACAGCGCCCGCCACCTCGGTTCCCTGTGGGCGGACGTCCTGCACAGCGGCAACCGGAGCCGGGCGGTCGGCGCCCTGTGCCGGACGCTGGTGCAGCTGCGGGACGACCCGACCGTCACCGACGCCGTGCGTGAACTCGGCGAGGCCATGCGGAACGCCATGAGCGGGCGCCAGTGGGCCGCGCTCTGCCACCACCTGTCCATCGCCCTGAACCACCCCGACTACGCGATCCCCGGCGCCCGCCAACTGGCGCAGGTGCTCCTCGGGTCACTGCGCGGCCGGCCGCCGGCGGGCTCCCGGCGCCCCACCGCCCCCCTCATACCCATCCCTTCCTCCCCTTCTGTTCAAGGAGGCCGAAGCAAGTGAACTACCCGGTCATCGCCGAGCACATCCTGGCCACGGTCCAGGGCACCTGGTGGTCCCGGCGTCGCCGTCGCGACGACGTGCCGCAGCTGCCGCCCGGCGCGGTCTACGTCTTCCGGGTCGGCGGCAACTACCGCACGTTCCCCGAGGGCATGGTGTTCGACCCGTCCCACCCCGACGTGCTCGACGCCTCATCGGTCAGCCTGGTTGACACCCGGGCGCGCCTGGTCGACGTGGAGCGGACGCTCCCGTCGGTGAGCGAGGCGGACAACTTCACGGTGCGGGCGTCCTTCACCTGTCAGGTGACCGACCCGACCGTCATCGCCCGGCAGGGCGTCATCGACGTCACCGTCCCGCTGCGCGCCTACCTGATGGGCGACGGCGACCTGCCGAGGGTGAGCGCCGGGCACCGCGTGGAGGAGGTCAACGCGGTACGGACCGAGGTCGGCCACCGCATGACCGCCTACAGCGCGATCGTGCCGCCGCGGGTCGCGGGCATGAGCGTGGAGTTCGTCAGCGCCGAGGTGCACGCGTCGGACGACCTGCGGGACTGGGAGCAGAGGCTGCGCGACGAGCGGCGCTCCTGGGAACTCCAGCGGGGACAGCGCGACTTCGAGACCCAGGACGCACTCCGGATCGCGGAACTGCTCTCCCAGGGGTCCGACCACGTGGACGCCTTCGGCATCGCCCGGAAGGAGATCGACGTCACCGAGGCGGCGGCCCGCATCCACCGGATCACCGAGGAGGAGTCGGCCCGTCGGCACCGGACCGAGACGGAGGAGCGGGCCCACACGCACGCGCGGGAGACGGCGGACGCGCAGATGCGCCGCGACATGCTGCTGACGCTGCTGCGGCAGATGGGCGGCAGCGAGTACGTCGACTACCACCAGGTCCTGGAACAGGTCCTGCGGGAGACGGGCGGCCGGGCCGCACCCGGCGTCGGAACCGCCGCCGGCACCGCCCCCATGGTCGAGTCGGGACAGCCGCGCCCCGGTCGCACGGCGACGGGCCGGGACGGCTCGTACGACCCGCGGGGCGGCTTCGTCAAGGACGAGGACGATTTCGTTGACTGACCTCCTGACGAACCACGCGACGGCCTCCGGCCCGGCGGACGGCCGGGACGCCGGCGAGGGCACCGCCGTACGTACCGCGAAGAGCCGGACCACAGCCCGCACCACGGGGCACAGGCCTTCCGCCGGTACCCCCGGTGACGGGTCCCCCGCCCGTACCGCCCGCCGCCCCTTCGACTTCGACGCCGCACGACGGCTGCGTGCCCTGACCGGCGTCGACGAGGAACTGCTGGGCAGGGTCAGGTACGAGCGGAGCAAGTACACGGCCCTCGGCGGGGTGGTGCTCGGCACCTCCGTCATCGCGGCGTTCTCCATGTGGAACTTCGCGACCCAGGCGCTCGGCAGGATCTCCTTCGCGGCCCTGGTCCCGACGGTCATCTGGATGCTGTTCGTGCTCAACCTCGACCGCTGGCTGGTCACCCCGCAGCCGAACGCGCGACGACGGGTCGGCCCCCTCCTCATGCGCCTGCTGATCGCCCTGATGCTCGGCGTGGTGATCGCCGAACCCCTGGTGCTGCGCATCTTCCAGACGGCCATCGAGGAGCACGTCGCCGGCGAACGCACGGACACGCTCGACCGGTTGCGCACGAACCTGGTCCGCTGCAACCCCGTACCGTCCTCGACGCGGACCGTCACCCCGGAGGGCTGCGACAGGAAGTACGTCCTGTCCTTCGGCACGACGCCCGGCGAACGGGCCGAGGAGCTGACCTCCCTGCGCTCGGACGCCGCCGCCCTGCAGAAGCGGGTGGACCGGGACACCACCAGGCTGGAGGCCATCGACTCCGAGGTGCGGGACGAGTGCCGTCTGCTGGTCCGGGTGGCCGCCACCGGTCTGCACCAGCGAACCTCCGAGTGCCTGCGCCTGCGCGAGAAGGCACAGGACTACCGGACCACCCACCGCACCGATGAGAACGAGAAGCGGCTGGCCGGCATGAACAGCCGCATCTCGAAGATCGAGGCCGAACTGACCTCCTCGCGCGGCGCCTTCCTCGAGGCCCGGGCCGACGGCATCGAGCAGCGGCTGGACGAGGAGCGCGCCAAGCAGAAGGAGGTCGGCGTCCTGGAACGGATCCGGGCGCTTGACGAGCTCGCGAGCGGGAACCCGGTGTTGTTCGTGGGTATCTGGCTGGTCCGCCTGCTGTTCGTGTTCCTCGACGTGCTCCCCGTGCTGGTGAAGTACCTGAGCGGGGAGAGCGCGTACGACCGGATGCTCACCAGCGCGAGCAACAGCGCGGTCAAGATCCACGACGAGGAGGTCCGGCTCGGCGAACGCCGGGCCATGGCGGACTTCGAGATCGCCCAGGACGCTGTCGAACAGGAGGTTCGACGTCACCGAGCCGAGTCGGAAGCGGCGTTCCGGGAGCACACGGCAGCGATGAACATCCGGGTCCGGCAGGCGGTGAACGCGCTGGAGGACGAGATCCGCCGCTCGTCGACGGTCTGACGTACCCGGCTGCGCCAGGAACACGGCACCACGGCCGCCCCGCACGCCGGGGCGGCCGCTCGACACCGACGGAAGGAAGGGGGAGGCATGACCACACCACCCGGAGGCGACGCCGGCGCCGATCCGGACGCCGATACCGCGACCGACCGCGGCGCGGAACTCGCCAGGATCCTGCTGTCCGAGGTGCGTGAGGAGCTCGTGAAGGCCGACAACAAGGCCGGCCTCATGCTGGCGTCCCTGGGCGCGGCCCTGACCGCCCTGCTCGGCGCGATCGGCAGCGGCATCGTCACCCCGCGCCAGTACGCCGTCGCCCCGCAGCTCCTCCTCTGGGTGGGCTGCGCCGCCTGCGTACCGGCACTCGTCCTGCTGGGCCTGGCCGTGACCCCACGGCTCGGAAACCCCCACCGCTCCCGCACCCACTACTTCGGCGACACGAGGCTGGCGATGTCGGTCGCCCACCTGGAACGGACGGTCCGCCGCACCGACCCCGTGTCCCGGGACCTGAGCCAACTGGTGATCCTGTCCCAGACCGCCTGGACCAAATACCGCTGCATACGCCACGCCCTGGCCTGGGGCACGGCCTTCTTCACGCTCACACTGCTGGGCATAGCGACGGGGGTATCCGCCTAGCGGTACCGGAAGGAGGAGGGCGGCCGTCCGATCACAAGGCGCCCAGCCGGACCTGCCCGCTGACGACGGCCGGGACACCGCCCGACCAGGACGAGGACCTGGCCCCGCGCGCGCCAGGACCAGACGCAACCGACCGCGTCCGGGGACCCCCGCCGCGCGCGTACACCCGGTGCCCGCGTGCGGAACGACGAGGGCGCCCAGCTCCGGGGCCGGAGAACCACCGGGGAGCCGCCTTCCGAAGTCGGCTCCCGAATCGGCCCCGGAACCACTCGGAGGTCCCTTCGCGATCCTGCGAAGGGACCTCCGGCCTGGGGCAGGGCGGCGGGATCTGAAGGGGAAGCCGGACGCCGATCCGCCACAGCCCCCGCACATCGCCGTCCGGCGTTCGGTCCGGCGCGGTTACGAACGTCCGGCGGGCCTTCCGCCAGGCGCTCAAGAACGCCGGGGGAGTCCATGCCGACGAGTGGACGCCCCGGGAGCTCCGGCACGGCTTCGTTTGCCCGCCCTCCGACCGTGGCGTTCCGCCGGGGGAGATCTCCCGGCTCGTCGTCGGAGTGGCGGGATTCGAACCCGCGGCCTTCTCCGTCCCGAACAGGGCCAGGACGGGATCGTCACCCGGCCTCGGGGTGTGCGTGCAGGTCAGGACGTTGGTATGAGCTGGTCCAAAGGGCGTCCGAGAGGCGCTGGGAGAAGCTTCTCTCCCACTTTCCTCCCACTTTTCTCCCTCATCCTCTGAGTGCGTCCGCCTCCGCTGCTGCGTCCTGGTCGTCCTGCCGGTCGTCGCGCCGGCCTTCCCACGCACGGAGAAAAAAGCCCACCCCGGGGCTGGTGTCCCGGCGG
The DNA here is from genome assembly GCF_002078235.1 of Streptomyces viridosporus. Taxonomy (GTDB): domain Bacteria; phylum Actinomycetota; class Actinomycetes; order Streptomycetales; family Streptomycetaceae; genus Streptomyces; species Streptomyces viridosporus. Next base: position 9,680 of record NZ_MSGP01000432.1, on the reverse strand, counting down.
CTGCTGCCGGCGGAGCGGTGCCCGGCGGGGCGGGGTTCCGATCGGTTTCAGCTAGTGACCGCGCACTGACCACGGTCCGCGGTCTTCGGTCCCTCCGTGGTGGGTCGGACGTCGAAGTCGAAGATCCCGGTGGGGAGGTAGAGGGAGCAGCAGGCGTTGGGGATGTCGACGATCCCGCTGATGCGTCCCTCGATGGGGGCCGCGCCGAGGAGCAGATAGGCCTGCTCGCCGGTGTAGCCGAACTTCTTCAGGTACTCGACGGCGTTGAGGCAGGCGCGGCGGTAGGCGACCGTCGCATCCATGTAGTAGTTGGTGTCGGTGTCGTGGTCCACGGAGATCCCGATGAAAGAGAGGAACTCCGAGTACCGCGGCTCGACGTTGCCGGGCATGAAGACGGGGTTGGTGCTGACGCCGTACTTCTCCATGCCGCCCTTGATCAGATCGACGTGGAAGTCGATGTAGCCGCCCATCTCGATGGCGCCGCAGAAGGTGATCTCACCGTCTCCCTGGCTGAAGTGCAGGTCACCGCCCGAGAGCTTGGCGCCACTGACGTGGACGGGGTAGAAGACACGCGAGCCACGAGTGAAGTTCTTGATGTCGTGGTTGCCTCCGTTCTCCCGTGCGGGAACGGTGCGCGCCCCGTCCCGGCCGATGCTTTCGGCCTCCGATCCGGTCGCCTTGCCGGCGAGGGCCTGGTCGGGGTCGGGCGCGAGCCCCAGCGGCGGGATCCGGTCGGGGTCGGTGTCGATCAGGGCCTGCTCGCGCCTGTTCCACCGCTCCAGCAGCTCCGCGGAGGGCGCGGTGCCGAAGAGACCGGGGTGGGTGATGCCGGTGAAGCGGACACCGGGGAGGTGCCTGGAGGTGGCCACCTGCCCGTGGAAATCCCAGATCGCCTTGTAGGCGTCGGGGAAGTAGTCCGTCAGGAACCCTCCGCCATTGGCTTTGGCGAAGACGCCCGTGTATCCCCAGCCCTGACCCGGCGCGTCCCCGACCTGCTGGGGCACCGGCCCCAGGTCGAGGATGTCCACGACGAGCAGGTCGCCCGGCTCCGCCCCTTCGACGCCTATCGGCCCGCTGAGCATGTGGGTGGCCTTCAGGTCGACATCGCGCACGTCGTTGGCGGAGTCGTTGTTGCCGATCTGCGCATCGGTCCATTCGCGGCACTCGACGCGGAACTCGTCCCCCGGACGGACCATGGCGACGGTCGGTACATCCGGATGCCACCTGTTGTGTCCGGGAACCTCTTGGTCGCGCATCGACCGGGATTGGTCGACGCTGAAGACGACTTCTGGCATGTCAGTACTCCTCGTGGGTTCTCGTACCGGCGGTCCGAGGGGTGCGCCATGGCCCCCGGGGAGCGCCTGGTGCTCGTCACGCCGCTTTGCGCGTCTCGTCAACCACCTCCTGCATTCCGATCTCGAATGTCAGGTGATCGTGCGGCCGTCCGGCATCGGTCGCCCCGGGCGTTTCTAACCGGTGCTGCCGGCCGGGGAGCCTGCGCCGCCGTACTCTTCAACGGGCCTGCCGGGGCCCTTGTGGCGGAGTACGAACCACAGCGAGCCGAACGTCAGCACGCCGAACGCGCCGAGCGCGATGGCGATCTCGTAGAAGTTCTCCTGCACCCAGTAACCGGAAAGCAGCAGGAACGCCGGTATGACGCCGGTCACCCAGCCTTCGATCGCAGTCACCCATCCGACGTACTGGGTGAGCGCCTCCAATTTCAGTCCCAGCAAAAGGAAGAAGAAGAACCAGAGGAAGGCCCAGTAAAGCCATATGACGCCGAATGGCTGGTCGCTGAACAGCCGGAAGCTTACGAACGAGTAACCCAGCGCCACAATGGCCACGAACAGGGAGTAGTAGCCGACCCCTGTCGTGTCGAGCCCCATGAGCAGTCCGATACCTACATAGAGGTAGGTGAAACCGAAGAGGAAGATACCCGATGCCAGCAAGATTTGCCTGGCGTCCTGGTCGGCGGCGATGATGAGATATGTGGGTGTGAGTACCTGCAGACCGCCCACGAAAAGGTTGAATACGGCCGCTGCCCGACTGTCCACCTTTCCCAGCAGCATCAACCCGTTCAGAAACAGCACCGCGCCAACGAAGAGGAGTCCGACGTTGGCCAAGGGAACACACCTCCCGATATTCAGCTCTCGCTGAGCAACGGCCCGCCGGGGCGGTCATGAGAGGAAAGCGATCTACGCGATTCTCCGTCATGATCTCCGAGGCGGTGCAGTCGACAGCCACTGCTCCGGCCCCGCCGTTCCCGAGTTCTCGGTCAGGGGCGAGGCAGCCGGGCGACCGCCGGGTGGACCGACTGCGACGCATCTGCCTCGGAGGGAACCCGCGTGACGACCGTTGGGTTTTCGCGAGACATCTCCTCCTGCTCGCGCAGGCCCGAGACGGCAGGCGACGTGAAGGCGAGCCCTTGGGAGGAGTACACCCGCCGTGCCGCCCCCGAGCACTGCGGACATGCGTGCTCCGTCGGCGCCGTGCCGACCGGCAGCCTCACGTCGAAAAATCCGCAGCGATTGCAGGAATACTCGTACGTGGCCATAATGTGCCTCCACCGTCGCCGTGCTGTCGGCCTTCGGTCATGAGGGCGAATCCAGTCGCGCCAAGCAACGGCATGGAATTGAACACTTTATTCAAGGGAACGCCCTGAACGGCGGCATGTCAAGCACGGTTCGAAGGGGGCGAGGCGACTGCGCCGTCGTCTATTCAGGCGTGCGTGCGCACGAGCGCACGGGCGACGTGGACGTCTCATTCCCGCGGAGTGGCTGTCCGGGCGGTTGTGCGCCTGCCGTCTCTCTGAATGCCGCGCGGCCGGCACGTCGCCCGATGGGAAGGCCGGCCGGAACGGAACTCCCCCGTAATTCCTTTACCCGGACACCGTCGACGCTACCCGCGCAGGCCGGACGGAGCCGATGCGCGCTCGCACGCGGCGCGAGGCTGTGAAGCGGTCACCCCGAGCGGTGGCGACTTCGGTTGCGCCTTGGACGCCATTTCTGATGGCGTGATCCTTCTTTTGAACCACACATGACAGATTTGGCGGAGCGGTCGGTGCCGGACGAGTCATGGGTGCTGTTCCGGTGAGTGGTGCCGCGGACGGAGGTGAGGCCCCGCAGGGCGGGGGCCGACGGCGGGCCGGCGACCGTGGAACTCCGGCGACGATCGTCCTCGTGGCCGCCCCGGGCGGTACGGCGGCAACTGCCGCCGGTCCTGGGCCCGGCCCGGCCCACCGGCGCTTTGCCCGATGGAGCCGGGAGCGGGTGCGGGCCAGGCTGCACCGGGTCGTCCTCGACGCACTCGGTGCCCGCGGTAAGCCTGACCGGCCGCGGTGCGTGATCGACTCCGTCAGTGTGCGGGTGGCGGAGGAGGACCGCTGACCGGACCGAATCCGACCGGCCGTGGCAGACCGGAATCGAGGATCCACCTGTTCACGGACCGGAACGGACTGCCCCTGTCGCCGGGCGTCTCCGGCGCCAACCTGCACGACAGCCTCGGTCTGGAGCCACTGGTGCGCGGCATCCGCCACCGCACCGCCCGCAAAGGCATCGAGTCCTCCATCGGCCGGACTGCCACCGCTGGGTCGTCGAGCGGACGGTCACCTGGCTGGCCGGCTGCCGACGCCTGCACCACCGCCACGAACGCAAACCCGAGCACTTCCTCGCCTCCGTCGGTCCAGCGGCACTTCTGATCGGCTACCGCCGCCCGGCCGGACCACCGTTGAAGACCGGCCGGCGATCTTGCCGTCCGCCGGCCGCTCGCCTTCCCGGACAGCCAGGTCGTAGCTCGTGCCCGGAGGCCCTCACACCGCACTGACAGACATACGGCACTCGTGACAGCCGAAGGAAGCGACGTCTGAGGACCGTGATCCCCAACTGGCGCTCCAGCACCCTCGCCGAACGAAACGACACCTTGGTGCCGTGGTGCACCGTTGCCGTGGTGCACCCCGCGCGGAATCTCAGGGAGCGCCGGCTATCGCGCACGCGCGGCACGGGGGCCGACCGCAGGTGCACTGCAGGATGCCGTCCAGTACCTCGTGATCGTGGTAGAGGCACTCGTCCCGGCAGGTGTGGCGAGGGACGAAGCCCGCCTGGAGCTCGTCCGGCCACGGCTCCTCACCCTCCCGGCAGCGCACGAAGCGCTCAGGGTCCGTGGAATGCAGCCCTCGCATGCGTGCCCGGGCCTCGTCCTCCAGGGATCCCGCTTCAGTGATCATGCCCTTGAGCTGCTCGGCGAGACCGGAGAACCTGACGTCGCCGGTTCTTGTGTGGGCCGCATTCAGCGCCATGACGGCGTTGCCCAGGAACCGTCGAGCATCCTGAAGATCGGTGACGTGGTGCAGCTGAATACCCGTCACGCCCCGCACCCATACGGCGTCGTTGCTCACTTTTCCACCTCCGGAATCAGTCGCCCCTATGGTGATCCGGCGCGTATTCGCCGCATCTCCCCATGCACCTCGAAGTCCGAACGGCGGTCGGTACCCGGGCACCATTGATCGACTACTTTTCGCGACCGTCCGCGACGCTGTGGAAACACCTTAAAAGGCGCAGGCCTTCCAAGGAAGCTAAATTCTGTTGTGCAAACCAGTCCAGTTATCCATGAGTGAATCCGGTCACAAGAGGCATGTTTTCGTTGCACAGCCGGAAGTCGCTCACCGCAGGAATCAGACCTGTGCGGCCGGCACTGCGCGGCACCGGTGCCGCAGGGTGAGGTCCGCGGTGCCGGCCGCACAGTGCGAGCGACAGGGGACCGGACCAACGAGCGGCCGGCACCCGAACGGCGGCACCGGATCGTCCGTGGGTGCTCTCGGTTGGTTGGAGGTGTGCGCTGCTGTCGGCGTACGGGTCGGCGTAGGCCGACCCGCCCTCGCGCGGCGACTCGGGAACCGGGATCGAGCGGTTTCCGGTGCCGCGATCACGGCCGCAGGAACGCCGTCGTGAGTGAGGTGCGATTCGTCCGACCGGGGAGGGGCGGAGCGAGCGCTGTACCGCCGAAGGTCGCTTCCGGAGGAGTGATCGCGTCGGGGTCGTGCGCATGGGACTCGTTGCGCTTGCCGATCCATGACCAGAGCTCGTCATGGCTTGCTGCGGGATGGGCAAGCACCACTCCCCTCCAGACGGCATGAGGCGATCGGCGCTCTCGACGTCGCCCACGCTGCCGTGTGCGTCGAGGGTGATGGGGGTGGCGCGTCCCTCAGCGGTGACCAGCCATGCACACCTGCTCGGTCAGCGGCCCGTTACCGGGTGCCTCGTCCCTCATCCCTCCCGTACGCGTGTCAGCCTCCCCGGGTACGGCGGCCACCACCTGGTCGGCTCGCTCCAGGTGGGAGGAGTCCGGGTGGTCCGTGACCGGCCAGGGTGCCGCGCCGGGGGTCCTCTGCTGGGCCGATGGCAGGCGGGCTGGGCCGGGGGGTGAGTGAAGGAATCTCGAGCTACTGGCCAACGTCGTACGTGCTGGCGCTGCCCGGTTCGAGGCTTAGGGTTGGTTTGTAGGCGGAGCGGCCCGGTGCAGGAGGTACGGGAAGTCTCGGGTCGACCGCAGTTCGTGCTCGTTCTGGGTTGGATGGCCTCGGAGCCTGTGGGGCGAGGCAACGTGAGTGACGGGTCTGCGCAGCAAGCGACGGCGACCGCGGCAGTGGAAGTGTCTGCCCTGGAACAGGCGCGTCAGCGCCGGGAGGCCCGCGTCAGACACTTGCAGACGCTTGCGGTCATCGCTGTGGGTGGAGCGCTGGGTACCTGTGCTCGTTACGCGGCAGGATTGCTCTGGCCGACCGACAAGGCCGCGTTCCCCTGGACGACCTTGGGCGTCAACGCGGTCGGTTGCCTGATCATCGGCGTGTTCTTGGTAGTGATTACGGAAGTGTTCACTGTGCACCCGTTGCTCCGGCCGTTCTTCGGGACCGGGGTCCTCGGTGGCTTCACGACCTTTTCCACGTACTGCGTCGACATCGAGCGTCTGGTGCGGGCCGATAGAGCCGGCGCCGCGCTCGCCTACTTGGCAGTGACCGTGATGGTCGCTCTGGCCGCCGCGAAGATCGGCATGGTGGCCACCCGCCGCATCCTGGTGACGAGGGGACCGTGACCGTGAGGCTCGATGGACGCGCGTTCTGCCTGACGATTTTCGTCGACGACACCGACACCTGGCAGCACAAGCCCCTGTTCACGGAGATCGTGCACCGTGCCCATGCCTTCGGACTGGCCGGGGCGACGGTCTTCCGCGGGGTGGAGGGCTATGGAGCGACATCGATCGTGCACACCACGCGTCTGCTGTCCATGGCCGACGACCTGCCGGTGGCGATTGTCATCGTCGACGCAGTGGACCGGATCCGAGCCTTCATGCCGCAGCTCGAGGAGCTGCCGATCAGTGGTCTGATCACCCTGCAGGAGGTCGAGGTGGTCCACTACAAGGGCCGGGAAGTCGCAGGAACATGAGGTTTCTGCTCGTCATGCTCGGTGGTGCCGTCGGCGCCCCGCTGCGGTACTTGATCGACCGCACGGTCCAGGCGCACCACGACACCACCTTCCCCTGGGGTACTTTCGCGGCCAACGTCACCGGATCGATGATCTTGGGCATCCTGACCGGAGCGGCCCTCTCGGAGGCTGCCTCGCAGAACGTCCAGCTCCTGGTGGGTACGGGTCTGTGCGGGGCCTTGACCACATACTCCACGTTCTCCTACGAGACACTGGGTCTGGCAGCGGCCGGCGCGCGCTTCCTGGCCGTGGTCAACGTGGTGGCCTCGGTGATCGCTGGACTGGGCGCCGTATTCATCGGCCTGACCCTCGCGCAGGCAGCATTCAGCTAGGCCGCGCCACAGGCCGCCGGACAGCGCCCTCTCCCTCAGGCATGTTCACGCCTCTGCGCCGGGTCCTGGTCCTCGCACTGCATGACCTCGACGTTTTGGACGATCACCAGCCCTTCGTCGATCAGCCCGCGCAGAGTCGGGAGGAAGCAGCGCACTCGTTCCTCCTCGTCGACGATCACAATCGCCAGCGGCAGGTCCTGCTTGATCGACAGCAGCCGGAAGCCGTGCATCACGGACGAGGCTCCGAATCCCTCCACCCCGCGGAGGACCGTCGCCCCGGCCAGTCCGAAGGCATGGGCACGGTGCACGATCTCTGCGGACAGGGGCTTGTGCTGCCAGGTGTCGCACTCCTCTATGAAGATCGTCAGCTGTAGGGCCGTTTCCGTCGGCCTCATGACATCCTCCTGGCCATCACGCGCACACTTCGTACCACCAGTAGCGCCTGACCCAGCCACGACCACGTCGTCGCCGGCCGGGTCAGCGCACGACATGCCCGCCCCGGAAACATGCCTCTGGGCTCGCCCGCAAGATCGTGCGTCGACTCGGGCTGGAGTCGGGGGCCTTTCATGCCTTGACCCTCCTACCCGCGCGGGCCCACGGAGGGGCCAAAGATCACTCCACGAGTAGGGACTGTTGGCGGCATCGCATGCCGCGGTTCGGGTACGGCGAGCCCCACCACCGCGTGACCGCCGCCAAGAACGGCTCGGCCACTCAGTCACCAAAATATCGCCGAATTGCAGACAAAGGAACAAAGGGTGATTCGGTGCCGTGTGGGACTTGCCTGCCTCCGCTGTGGATCCGGCTGGGTCGTGCTTCCTCACGTGCTCGATCGTGCGGCACCAGGCAGGAACAGCGGGAAGTCACGGACACCGTTTGATTCGCGCACGCCCCTCATGCCATGGCGTCTTGTCGGGGCTGAGGTTCAGCTGACGCCTGAGAACAGAGGTCGGCGGAGTTTCGATGGGCGAGTCGAGCTCCATCGAGCGCGATCCGTGGCCGACCGGTGCCCGCGTACCGAGGAGCTGCGGGCGCCCACCTGGGATCACGTCTCTTGCAGGTGCTCACCGACCTGGCCGAAGCAGAGGCGGATCCCGCGCGACGGGGGTTCTTGGAGTCGTTCCCCTTCGCCTGCGGCCTGGTCGAGGAAGAGGAAGGCTGAGCCTGACGTCGGCCAGGAGAGAGCGCCGTTTCAGGAGCGAGGTTGGACGGGCCCAGGCTGACCCTGGGCTCTTCGTTCTGGGGAGAGTCTGACCTCACGTACCGTCGTGCATTCTGATTCCCTTTGGGGCCGTGCGTTCCGGCACGACTGCTCTTCGCATGGAGCGGCCGTCCTGTGTTTCTCCGCTGATTCCCGTCCGAGACGGGCCAGGCGGGGTGCGAACCCCGTGCCGCCCTGTCACAGCGGGTCGATGCCCCATATCTTGATGGGCTCGTACGCTCCATCACGGAAGTCGAAGACGGTCACTTCGGTGTCGGCTATGTGGCGGAAGTGGCCCCCGTAGCCGGGCTGTGCGATGTGCGGGGCGAGCAGGTCCAAGAGGGTCCGGAGGTACAGCATGGAGTCGTCGACCCAGTGGTTGCGTGCGAAGAGTTCCCATTCGTACCGCTCCCCGGAACCCGTGAACTCCTGCACCTCGCGACGCAGGGACACGACGTCTCCGCCGGGCACCCGGCGGTTGGCGTAGTCGTCGGGGACGAGCAGCGGGTACAGCTGTCCGTCTTGATCGTCGAGACCTTCGGGGAACTCGGCGTCCATGCCCAAGTGCCACCGCAAGGCGGCCATGACCTGTTCGGGGGTGTCGTCGCGCAAGTAACAGGAAAGGACGACCTCGTAGCGATCACTCATGGGCGGCATTGTGCACGGCAGGACCGACACCGCCACGACGGTCGTGCTTTCACGTGCTCCTCGATGCGAACTCCAGCCAGGCCGCCTCACAGGCCCACTGCCCGTGCCTTTCGCCGGCTTGCTCGTCTAGACCGGTCGGAGAACCCTTGAGGTCCGCGCTCAAGGGGGCGGGCACAGGGGCCCCCGGGTTCGCCTCGGGAGCTCCGGCACAGCCTCGTGTCCCTGCTGTCCGACCGTAACGTCCCGCTGGAAGTGATCTCCCGGCTCGTCGGGCACCCCGGGACGGCCGTGACCGAGGAGGTCTAGAGGAGGTCTACCGGAGGCCAGCTCCGGCCCGTGATCCAGACCGGCACCGTGGTCATGGACGGGATCTTCGGCGTTGATCCGCAGCGGCCGTGGACACGCGGGAACCGGTAGTCACGCAGGTGGACACGCAGACGAAACAGGTGAGGCACCTACTCCATTGAGTAGGTGCCTCACCTGGTATTTCTCTGTCGGGGTGGCGGGATTTGAACCCACGACCTCTTCGTCCCGAACGAAGCGCGCTGCCAAGCTGCGCTACACCCCGATCGTCGCTGCTCTCGCGGCGACGACGTTTACTTTAGCCCACTGGTGGCCGGAGACGAAATCCGGTTTCTCAGCGGCGGAGGACCGGCTTGGGGCGGATGTGGTCCGCGGTCACCAGGAGGACGGCGGCGGCGTAGAAGGAGAGGCCCAGGAGGAGGCAGTCGGCGAGGACGCTCCGGTAGCCGTGGTGGGCGGCGTCGAGGAAGGGGTAGAGGAAGCGGTCCGGGGAGCCGGGGAGGAGTTCGCCGCGGACCAGGGAAAAGAGCAGGTAGGCCAGGGGGTACAGCAGCCAGGGGGCGGCCTGGTGGAGGCGGGTGCGGGCCGGCGGGGACAGCAGGAGCCAGTCCAGGAGGGCGGCGACGGGGATCACCGTGTGCAGGGCGTGGGCGGTGAGGACCGCGGGCCAGGAGGACGCCTCGGCCGCCAGGGAGAAACGGGCGGGCGCGTCCGACAGCAGGA
>NZ_MSGP01000431.1 GCF_002078235.1 Streptomyces viridosporus | reverse complement strand
GACCTCGGCGACGCCGAGGTCGCCGTGGAGCAGCAGCACGGTCGCGCGCTCGACGCGACGTGCCGTCAGGTACGCGTACGGCGACCTGCCGTAGGCCAGCCGGAACTGGCGGCCGAGGTGCCCGGGGGCCATGCCCGCGCCGCGGGCGAGCGCCTCGACGTCGAGCGGCCGCGCGTACTCCCGGTCGATCCGGTCGCGGACGCGGCGCAGGCGGGCGAAGTCGCTCAGGCGCTGCGCCGCGGCGCGGGCGCGCCCCCACGAGGGGTGACACACGAGGGGCTCCTTCTCGTCAGGGCTTTTCGCTGCGGCTTCTCGCCGGGGTTTCTCGTCGGGACCGGTGGGCGCACGGCCGGGCGCCCACCGGTGTGACCGGTGGGTGCCCGGCGGTGACGCGGCCGGAGGGTTCAGCGGAGTTCCTGGATGCGGACCAGGTTGCCCGCGGGGTCGCGGAAGGCGCAGTCGCGGATGCCGTACGGCTGCTCGGTCGGCTCCTGGACGACCTCGGCGTCACGGGCCTGCACCTTCTCGAACGTGCCGTCGAGGTCCGGGGTGGCCAGCAGGATCCAGCCGTAGGTGCCCTTGGCCATCATCTCGGTGATGGTGCGGCGCTCGTCCTCGGTGAGCCCGGGGTCGGCGGTCGGCGGCGCCAGGAGGATGGACGTACCGGGCTGGCCGGCGGGGCCGACCGTGATCCAGCGCATCTTGCCCTGTCCGACGTCGTTGCGGACCTCGAAGCCGAGGACGTCGCGGTAGAAGGCCAGGGACGCGTCCGGGTCGTCGTGCGGGAGGAAGGTCGTGTGAATGGTGATGTCCATGGCGTTCAGGCTAGGTACGGCCCCGTGACCCGCGCTTCTCCGTTCCTGACCGATACGGCCCGACCGATGCGGCCCGACCGGTCCGGCCCCGCCACCGGCGCCCACCGCGGGCGCCGGGACCGGCGGCCGGGACGAAGAAGCCCTCCGCCGGCCCGGCGGCGCTCACGGGCCCGGGTCACCGTCGCTCTCCGGCTCCCGCCGCCTCCTCCGGACCCGCTCGCCCGCCGAGTCGTCGAGCAGCGCACGACTGATGGCGCGGCGCTGCCCGGCGGTGGTCCCGCCCCAGACGCCGGCGTCCTCCCCCTGCTCGAGGGCCCAGGAACGGCAGGCGAGCAGGACGCGGCAACGGCGACAGACCGCACGGGCGGCGGCGACCTGCGGGTCGTCCTCCCGCTCGCTCAGGGGGAAGAACAGCTCGGGATCCTCACCGACGCAAGCGGCCTCACGGATCCACGGACGGGCGGTGGGCGGCTCGGTGCCGAAGAGGCCAAAGGGAACGGAACGAGTGAGCACGTCGATCCTCCGCGTCGTGCCGGCTGGGCCGGCGGGTGGCTGCGGCAAGGCGATACCGCAGGCCCGGCAGAGGTCGTGCCCTCCACTGTACGGCGCACCGTGTCCCGCGGCACCGGGAGAAGCCCCGCTCCGCGGACGGCTCCTCCCGCCTCCGGCGACTCGGCCGCCCCGGCCCGGATAAGGAAGCGCGGGGCACCGGCGTGACGGGCGGCTCGGTCCGGACCTCGCGCGTCCCGGGGGCAGGTCGACGCGCCGGTCCGCGTCGAGTACGTCATCGCGTTCTCCGCCTCCGACAGCCGCACACCTGCGGCGACCGCCTTCCTGCGGATGCTCGGCGTCCCGGACGGGCGCGACGCGCCATGAGGCCGGCCCGGCTCGCGGTTCCCGCCCCGGCCGCCGACGCGCCGGAGCCCCGCCCGGCCCTCCGCTTCCCTCCGCTTCCCTCCGTCCGGCGCGGCCCGGCTCATCCGGGTGCCGCGCCCCTCCCGTCCGTCACGCCCAGGCGTGCCTGCTCCTCCTCGACGATCCGGCGCGCCAGCTCGGCGTCCGAGACGTCGACCGCGTCCGGGGTGGCCTCGGCCACGGCACTGCGGCGGGCGTAGGCGTCGAACAGCCGGGTCTTGTCCTCCAGCATCCTCACCAGGCGTTCGTCCACTCCCCCGGTGGCGAGGAGGCGGTGCACGCGGACCGGCCTGACCTGGCCCATGCGGTGGGCCCGGGCCACCGCCTGGTGCTCGAGGGTCGGCTTGATCTGGGGTTCGCAGAGGACGACGACCGAGGCGGCCTGCAGGTTGAGGCCGACGCCCGCCGCCTGGATCTGCGCCAGGAGCACCGCGGGCCCCGGGGCACCGGCGAAGTCGTCGACGAGCCGCTGCCGCCGCCCGGCCGGGACGCTCCCGGTGAGCGGACCGAACACCCGGGTGCCGGCGGCGAGTGCCTCCTCCACCAAGCCCAGGACGTCCCTGAAGTAGGAGAAGACCACCGTCTTCTGCCCGTTCTCCCCGGCCTCCTGGACGATCTCCCGGAGCCGGCCCAGCTTGGCCGACGTCCCGGGGCGCAGGTACGCGGCCCTGCGCATCGCCATGAAGTTGCCGGCGCGCACGGCCTCGCGGTAGGCCTCCTCGTCCGAAGCGCTCAGCTCCTCCCACTCGTCGGTCTGCTGGAGGCTCGGCAGTTCCGTCAGCACGTCCTCCTGGTTGCGCCGCAGGTAGACCGGGGCGACGGCCTTGCGGAAGGCGACCGATCCGGCCAACGTGTCCCGCTCGCCCAGGGATTCCGCGACGTCGGGATCGAGCATCCGGACCAGGTCGCGGAACTCCGCGACCCTGTTCTCCATCGGGGTCCCGGTCATGAAGAGGGCGCGCTCGCAGCGCTCCGCCCACCGGGCGACCGCCTGGGACCGCTGGGCCTGCGGATTCTTCACGAAGTGCGCCTCGTCGACCACGAGCAGCCCGACCTCCCCTCCGCCCGGCGCGGGGAAACCGCGCAGCGCGTCGAACGTGGTCACCCCGACCCCGCCCCGCCCCTTCCAGTCGGCGAACGCGTCGTGCCGGTCGGGGCCGTGCAGCACCGTGACGCGCAGGGCGCTGCGGGCCTCGATCTCCCGGGTCCAGTTCACGAGGACGCTCGCCGGACAGACGACCAGGAAGTGGCTCTGTCCCTCGGCGGCCAGGTGGGCCAGCACGGCGATCGCCTGGACGGTCTTGCCCAGGCCCATCTCGTCACCGAGCATCACCTTGCGCTGCGCGAGGGCGAACCGCGCGCCGAACGCCTGGTAACCGCGCAGGGAGACCCGCCGGTGGGAGTCGTCGAGGTGCTGGGCCCGTACCCGCTCGGCGATCCCGTCCGGCAGGAAGCCCTCGACGGCGGCCGCGTCGGGCGGCCGCCCGGAGATCTCGGCGAGCAGGCTGTAGTACTCGGCGGAGCGGAGTTCGAAGTCCACCCAGGCCTCGACGTCGGACGAGGGCCCCCGCAGCAGGTCCACCGAAGCCTGCGCGAACAGTCCGGGCAGGTCCGCCTGCTCCGCCTCGTCCACCAGCGACCGGATCTCGTCGACCGCCGCCAGCGCGCGGGCCCGCTTGTCCCGGCCCGCCAGGAGCATCCGGATCCGCCCGGCGGCCGGCCCGGCGTCGGCCAGCAACGGACCGAGCCGTTCCGACAGGGCGGCGGCCTTGTCGACCGCGCGCCGGGCGTCCGGGCCGGCCGCCACCAGGACGTGCAGGGCCACGACGAGCGCGGTGGTGCCCGGTTCCGGCCGGTCCACGTCGATGTGGACGGCCGCGGTCTCGTACGCGGCCTCGGAGAGCCGGCGGGCGGCGGCGAGCACCTGGTCGACGGTGCGCTGCCCGACACCGGGGATCTGCCGCAACCGGTAGGGGCCCGCTTCGAGCACACCGCCCACCGTGCGCAGTCCGCTCCTCTCGACGCTCCCCAGCCGCAGCCGCCCTTCGGTGACGTCCTGCAACCGGGCGACGGGGATGGCGTCGAGCTCCCGCTTCACCTCCGCGTCGTGGAGCGGCCGCAGCGCCGCCCGTACGGCCTCGACCGCCCTGCCGTGATCACCGGCCACGGCCTGCGCCGCCTCGTACAGCCGCGCCCCCCGCGCGACCGCGTCCCGCTCACCAGC
>NZ_MSGP01000430.1 GCF_002078235.1 Streptomyces viridosporus | reverse complement strand
CCTCCCGGGGCCTGCGGCGACGTGTCGGCGCCGCTCTCCCGGGGCGGGTCGAGCAGGTCGCCGGTGTTGCCGCCGAGCAGGCCGTCGTCCTCGGCGTCGGTGCCGGCGGAGCTGCTGGGCCCCTGGCTGCCGGTGCCGCTCCCGTCGGAAGCGCCGTCGCCGCTGCTGGTACTGGGCGCCGGTGAGGGGCCCGTGGCGGACGGGGTGCCGGGCGTCGGACCGGAGCCGCGCTGCCGTTCGTCGGCGCCGTCCTTCCGGGACGGGGGCGCGGGGAGCAGGGACTGCAGCGGGGCGACGTCCTGCTCTATGGCGTCGAACACCGACGACACCTGCTCACTGACGTCCCCCAACTGCACCGGCAGTTGGTCGCGCAGGGTGCCCCAGGTCTCGCGGTGCGCGTGGGAGAAGGAGGAGAGCGTCCGCATGGGGCCCAGGGAGTCCGGGTCGCGTGCGTAGGCCTCGCGCAGCAGCCGGTGGCCCTCGGAGGCGTCGTGCCGCATGCCGGACAGGGTGCGGCGGATCTCGCCGAGGGATTCGTGGTCGAGCGGGCCGCTGCGTCCGCGCTCCATCAGCCGACGGGCCTCGCTGAGGCGGGTGGAGGCGTGGTCGAGATGGATCCGGCCGCGCTCGGTGTTGTCGTCGGCGAGGCCGAGCCTGACGTCCTCGATGCCGCGCTTGAGGCCGTACAGGGATTCGCCGGGCAGGGCGTCGGAACTGGCGGCGGCGGCTCCGCCGAGGGCGCCGGCGGCGACACCGACGCTGAGTCCGCCCGCGGTGAGCCCTTTGGCCAGCCGTGAGCGCGGTCGCAGTCTGCCCAGGGGGGTCGCCCGGTGGGTGCCCCGGGCCCGGCGCGAGCGCTGTTCGGGCACGGACCGGTCCGTCGCCTCGCCCGCCGCGGTGCCCTCTTGGAGCATGGCCTCGAACGCGGCCACCAGCTGGGCCCGCTGGACGACCTTGACCTCGGGGTCCAGCTCCGGTTTGGGCAGTGCGCCGAGACCGGAGGCGAGTGTGAGCAGCCGTGCCCGCTCGCTCTCCCCGGTGGCCGGGGCCGGTCCTTCGGACTGCTCGGCCGCCGGGTCCCGGTCGGACTGCTCCTCCAGGGCCTGGGCGAAGGCGTTCGCCCGCCGGTGCGCCGATACGTTCGCGATCACTGGCGGCACCTCCTCTCGTCATGACGGTCGACTCCCCGGGGGGCCTGAGGGTTCCACACCCCGGCCGTGTCCACACGATCGGGTGATCGGAGCCGGTCAGGGGTGGCCGCAGGGAGCCTGTATCCCGCACAACGAGCGGCGCGGCACTTGGGTTACGGACGCCGGACGACCGAATGGGGAAGCCAACGGGGTTTCACGGAACGTGAGTTGAATGTGTCGGAGAGTGCTCCGGCCGCTCCGGTCAGCGCGCGTCGTCCGGGAGGAGCCGGGCGAGGGTGCGGACGGCCCGGTACTGGAGGGTCTTGATGGCGCCCTCGTTCTTGCCCATCACGCGGGCGGTCTCGGCGACGGAGAGGCCTTGGAGGAATCGGAGCGTGACGCACTCCTGCTGTTGGGGGTTGAGTCGTCGTACGGCATCGAGGAGGGCGGCGTTGGACAGCGATTCGAGGACGGAGTCCTCGGGGGACCGCTCGACCTCGTTGGCGTCGAGCATCTCCCCGGTGGTGACCTCGAGCCGGAAGCGGCTGGACTTGAAGTGGTCGGCGACCAGGTTGCGGGCGATGGTCACGAGCCAGGCGCCGAAGTCGCGCCCCTGCCAGGTGAAGGTGCCGATGCGGCGCAGCGCCCGCAGAAAGGTCTCGCTGGTGAGGTCCTCGGCGGTCGCCCTGCCGCCCACCCGGTAGTAGATGTACCGGTACACGGTGTCGCTGTACTGGTCGTAGAGCCGTCCGAAGGCCTCGGCCTCGCCGGCCTGGGCGCGCTCCACGAGGTCCATCATCCGGGCGCTGTCGCTGTCGGCGGCGGGACGGCGCGCGGCGGCCGGGCCGGAGGGGCGTCCCCGCCGGCCGACCGTCCGCCCGTCGCCCGACCGCCGCCCCTCGACGACGGCGCTGCGCGTCGGCACCTGCTCGAGGCCGTCGGCGAGGGCGTAGCACGGACCGACGGGGGCGATGGCGAAAGCGGGGACGGTGTACGCGGTGGGGACGATGCCGCGCAACGTGTCCCGGGCCCTCACGACTGTCGCGCGCAGCGCAGCCAGGCCCGAGGCGTCAACCCCGACGTGTGGATACACGGGACTCCCAGAGGCAGAGCTTCCATCACGTGCAGTACGGAACCTTTCACCCGTCGTGGCGACGGAGGGGTACCGGTTTGCGTCTGAGGAGAATAACGCTTCGTACAGGCGCTGCTACGCCCAGTTGCTCAAATCGTCGATTAC
This sequence comes from Streptomyces viridosporus, assembly GCF_002078235.1. Classification (GTDB taxonomy): domain Bacteria; phylum Actinomycetota; class Actinomycetes; order Streptomycetales; family Streptomycetaceae; genus Streptomyces; species Streptomyces viridosporus. Next base: position 35,442 of record NZ_MSGP01000430.1, on the reverse strand, counting down.
GTCGCTTCCGTAACCGGTTGACGTCCTCTCGCCCATCGAAGGGTGACCGATTGGTGACCGGAATTCTTCGTGTTCCGGTTCGGTACGGGACGAGTTGTGGCCGTGTGCAGCCAACAGGACTGGGCAGAGGGGTTGCGGGGTAGAGCAGTCGGATTGGCCGGGTTCCCCGGCGGGGCGGTGCTCCTGCCCCCGGACGATCGGGACGATCGTTTCAGCGGCGCTTGCGGTGCAGGGCGATGGCCGCCGCCGTGCCGCCCGCCACCGCGCCCACGCCCGCCGCCGCGGGGATGCCGACCTTCGCCGCCTTGCGGCCGGTGCGGTAGTCGCGCAGGCGCCAGTCCATCCGGCGCGCGTGCTTGCGGAGCTTGGCGTCCGGGTTGATCGCGTACGGGTGGCCCACCAGCGACAGCATCGGGATGTCGTTGTGCGAATCGCTGTACGCCGCGCAGCGGCTCAGGTCCAGTTCCTCCGCGAGCGCCAGCGCGCGCACCGCCTCCGCCTTGGCCGGCCCGTGCAGTGGCTCGCCCACCAGCTTGCCCGTGTACACGCCGTCGATCGACTCCGCCACCGTGCCCAGCGCCCCGGTCAGCCCCAGCCGGCGTGCGATCACCTGGGCGATCTCCACCGGTGCCGCCGTGACCAGCCACACCCGCTGTCCGGCGTCCAGGTGCGCCTGGGCGAGCGCCCGCGTTCCCGGCCAGATCCGCTCGGCCATGTACTCGTCGTAGATCTCCTCGCCGATGGACTGCAGCTCGGAGACGCGATGGCCCTGGACGATCGACAGGGCCGAGTCGCGGGCCTCCTGCATGTGCTCGGGGTCCTCGACGCCCGCCAGCCGGAACCACGCCTGCTGCCAGGCGAACCGCATCAGCTCGCGCGTCTCGAAGAACTTCCGCTTGTACAGGCCCCGCCCGAAGTGGAACAGGGCCGCGCCCTGCATCACCGTGTTGTCCAGGTCGAAGAACGCGGCAGCCCGGTCGTCGCCGTGAACCGGGAACTCCGGTTCGCGGTCGGAAACGTCCTGGGTGGATTTGCGTGCTGCCTCCGCAGAGGCCTCGCCTGCCAACACGCTCCGCGCCGTGGCGGAACGCCTACGGGGAGTGAGCCATCCTAGAGCGGCCATGGCGTGAGCATAGCCAGTCCGGACGGTGGTTCCGGACCCGAGACGTTCGCACGTCGTGAACTCTTCGCGTCCGTGTCGTTAAGGCCGCGCGCGACAATGGCCGGTATGAGCCCTCTTTTCCGCCGCAACACCCCGGCCGCCCCGCGGGACCGGCTCGTCACCCTCGTCCGCAAGCCCGGCTGCCATCTGTGCGACGAAGCGCAGGTGGTGGTGGAGAAGGTGTGCGGTGAGCTCGGCGTCCGCTGGGAGCGGAAGGACATCACCCAGGACCCGGACCTGCACGAGCGGTACTGGGAGCAGATCCCCGTCGTGCTCGTCGACGGCCGGCAGCACACCTTCTGGCGCGTGAACGAGGACCGCCTCCGCGGCGCCCTCACCGGCCCCTGAGGCGTTCGGGCCGCCCGGACGATCAACTGACCGATCAGTCCAAACGGACCGGAAAGTCGCTTAGGATCGATGGTGACTTGGTCTCGGGGGCGGGATTCACAGAGGAAGGTGTGCGGTTTTGCCCCCAGAAGTCAAGGAGCGGCGGTGCGGGTGCGCCGGTTCCACGCGACGGCCCCGGGGTTTCGTGACCCCGGTCACGTTGGCCGGGCAAATCGGACACCATCTTTGTGCACGCGTTCACAAAGACATAGCCTGCATTCGACGGGGCGGTCCGGGGACGTATGACCGCCCGAAGCCCCGCTCTACCCGCAGGAGCACCGTGGCAACTGGCCGAACTCACCGACCGGCGACCCGTAGCCGAGGGATTCCCGAGGCCACCGTCGCCAGGCTTCCGCTGTACCTCCGCGCCCTCACCGCGCTCTCCGAGCGCTCGGTGCCCACGGTCTCCTCGGAGGAGCTGGCGGCCGCCGCGGGCGTCAACTCCGCGAAGCTGCGCAAAGACTTCTCCTACCTCGGCTCCTACGGGACCAGGGGCGTCGGCTACGACGTCGAGTATCTCGTGTACCAGATCTCCCGTGAACTCGGCCTGACCCAGGACTGGCCGGTTGTGATCGTAGGAATCGGCAACCTCGGTGCCGCACTCGCCAACTACGGCGGCTTCGCCTCCCGTGGTTTCCGGGTCGCCGCGCTCATCGACGCCGACCCAGGGATGGCCGGAAAGCCCGTCGCCGGGATCCCGGTGCAGCACACCGACGAGCTGGAATCGATCATCCGGGACAACGGCGTCTCGATCGGCGTGATCGCGACCCCCGCGGGCGCCGCCCAGCAGGTCTGCGACCGGCTCGTGGCCGCCGGCGTCACCTCCATCCTGAACTTCGCGCCCACCGTGCTGTCCGTCCCGGACGGCGTCGACGTGCGCAAGGTGGACCTCTCCATCGAGCTGCAGATCCTCGCCTTCCACGAGCAGCGCAAGGCCGGCGAGGAGGCCACGACCGGGGTCGCCGCCGAGACCGCCGTCCCGGCCGCCGCCCGCGAGGAGTCCGGCACCGACCAGGGACCCGACGGGGACGTGCCCGCCGTGATGCCGGCATGAGTCTCCTCGTCGTCGGACTGAGCCACCGCAGCGCCCCGGTCAGCGTGCTGGAGCGGGCCTCGCTGCACCCGGACGCGCGGGCCAAGCTCGCGCAGGACACGGTCGCCGCCGAACCGGCCGCCGAGGCCGCGGTGCTCGCCACCTGCAACCGCATCGAGCTCTACGCCGACGTGGACAAGTTCCACGCCGGTGTCGCCGAGCTGTCCACGCTGCTGGCCCAGCACAGCGGGGTCGGCCTGGAGGAGCTCACTCCTTATCTTTATGTGCACTACGAGGACCGGGCCGTCCACCACCTGTTCTCGGTGGCCTGCGGACTGGACTCGATGGTCGTGGGCGAGGGCCAGATCCTCGGCCAGATCAAGGACTCGCTCGCCCGGTCCCAGGAGCTGCACACCGCCGGCCGGCTGCTGAACGACCTGTTCCAGCAGGCGCTCAGGGTCGGCAAGCGCGCCCACTCCGAGACCGGCATCGACCGCGCCGGGCAGTCCCTGGTCACCTTCGGCCTGGAGCAGCTCGCCGCCGGCACGGACGTCGGGAGCTGGGCCCGGGGCAAGAAGGCCCTGGTCATCGGCGCCGGTTCGATGTCGTCGCTGGCCGCGGCCACCCTCGCGCGGGCCGGTGTCGCCGAGATAGTCGTCGCCAACCGCACGCACGAGCGCGCCGAGCGCCTCACACAGATATTGACCGAGGACGACGACACGGACGTCCTGGCCCGCGCGGTACCGATGGGATCGGTGCCGGACGAGTTGACACGTGCCGACGTCGTCGTCTCCTGCACCGGCGCGACCGGGCTCGTCCTGACGGCCGACGCCGTCGCCGCCGCGGTGCAGGGCCGTACCGGCGAGCAGCCGGCCGTCGCCCCCGACGAGCGTTCCCCGGACGTACCGGCCTCGTCGGCGCCCCCCTCCGTCGGCGCCGAGGAAGGCTGTCCGCTGGAGCTGTCCGCCGTGCAGCCCGGCTTCTCCGTGATGGGCGAGGCGGCCGTCGCCGGCATGGACGCGGCGACGCTGGAGCAGCACGCCGCATGGGTCGCCGGCGGCACGGTCGACCGCAGGGAGGCCGGGAAGCGCGGCCCCGAGGCCGACGCCGAGCTGATCGGCGCGCTGGCCGCCACCGCGACGAGCGCCGGCCGGATCCCCGAGCTGCGCCGCCCGGAGCCGGTGGCCGAACCGCCGCGTCCGGAGCCCGTGCTGTTCCTGCTCGACCTCGCGATGCCGCGCGACGTCGACGCGGCCGTGCACCACCTCGCCGGGGTGCGGCTGGTCGACATCGAATCGCTCGCGGAGGCCTCCGCGGACGCTCCGATGGCTGCCGATGTGGACCAGGTCAGGCGTATCGTCTCCGATGAGGTCGCGGCCTTCGGGGCGGCGCAGCGGGCGGCGCACATCACGCCGACCGTGGTCGCCCTGCGCACCATGGCCGCGGACGTGGTCGCCGGTGAGATCGCCCGCCTGGAAGGGCGACTGCCCGGCCTCGACGACAAGCACCGCGCGGAGATCACACAGACCGTACGGCGGGTGGTCGACAAGCTGTTGCACGCGCCGACCGTACGGGTCAAGCAGCTCGCAGCCGAGCCCGGCGGCGCCGGGTACGCCGACGCACTGCGCACCCTGTTCAACCTCGACCCCGAGACGGTGGCAGCCGTCTCCCGGGCCGGGGAAAGCACCGAGAAGAACCCAGAGAACCGAGGGCCGGCATGACTGAGAAGGCACTGAGGCTGGGGACCAGGCGCAGCAAGCTCGCCATGGCCCAGTCCGGCCAGGTGGCGGAAGCCGTGCGCCAGGTGACCGGACGGCCCGTCGAACTCGTCCCCATCACCACGTACGGCGACACCTCGCGCGAGCACCTCGCGCAGATCGGCGGCACGGGCGTGTTCGTGGCCGCGCTGCGGGAGGCGCTGGCACGCGGTGAGGTGGACTTCGCGGTGCACTCCCTGAAGGACATTCCGACCACGCAGCCCGACGAGCTGGTCGTGGCCGCCATTCCGGTGCGCGAGGACCCGCGCGACGTGATGGTGGGGCGCGACGTGCCCAAGTTCACCGACCTGCCGCGCGGCGCCCGCATCGGCACCGGTTCGCCGCGCCGCATGGCGCAGCTGAACGCGTACGCCCGCGCCCACGGCATGGACATCGAGACGGTGCCGATCCGCGGGAACGTCGACACCCGGATCGGGTACGTGCGCAGCGGTGAGCTGGACGCCGTCGTGCTGGCCGCCGCCGGCATGAACCGGGTCGGCCGCAGCGAGGAAGTGACCGACTTCCTGTCGGTCGACACGGTTCTGCCCGCCCCCGGCCAGGGGGCCCTGGCGGTCGAGTGCACCGCGGACAACGCGCCGCTGATCGCCGCGCTCGCCGAGCTCGACGACCCGTTCACCCGGGCCGCCGTGACGGCCGAGAGGTCACTGCTCGCCGCCCTGGAGGCCGGTTGCAGCGCCCCCGTGGGCGCGCTCGCCGACCTTCTGGGCGACGGGCAGACTGTCAAGGAAATGCGCCTGCGCGGCGTCGTCGGTACGACCGACGGCACCAAGCTGGTGCAGCTGTCCACCACCGGTCCCGTGCCCGAGACGCACGAGGCGGCGATGGCGCTCGGTAGCGAACTCGCCACCGAGATGCTGGCGCAGGGCGCGGCCGGTCTGATGGGGGAGCGAGCACATTGAGCCCCACCACCCTTCCCGCCCCTCCGGAACACGGGCACGTCACCTTCCTCGGTGCCGGACCCGGGGATCCGGGACTACTGACTCTGCGCGCCGTGGAGGCGCTGGCGAACGCGGACGTCCTCGTCGCCGAGCACGAGGTGCTCGACGTCGTGCGCCCGCACGCCAAGCAGGGCGTCGCCGAAGTGCACACGGACACGGACGCGGCGGGTTCCTCCGCGTCGTCCGCTCCGGGCACGGGCACGCCCCAGTTGACGGTTATTGATGGTGCATCAACAACCGTCGCCGTCCCCGCGGCGAGGGATGCCGCACATCTTGTCATGGAGGCCGCGCGGGGCGGCAGGCGGGTCGTGCGTGCGGTGACCGGTGACCCCGGGCTCGACGTGTACGCCGCCGAGGAGATGCTGGCGTGCGCCGCGGCCGGGGTGCCCTTCGAGGTCGTCCCCGGCATCGCGACGGCGGTCGGCGTGCCCGCGTACGCCGGTGTGCCGCTGCGGGACGCCGAGGGCGCGGACGTGCGGTTCGTGGACGCGCGCACGGCGTCCGACCGCTGCTGGACGGAGGTCGGGGCGTCGGACGCCACGGTGGTCGTCTCCAGCACGCTCGACTCGGTCGCCGCCACGGCGGGCGAACTGGTGTCCGCCGGGCGCAAGCCCGACACCCCCATGACGGTGACCGTCGCCGGTACGACGACCCGGCAGCGCACCTGGACGGCGACGCTCGGCACGATCGCGCAGACGCTGAAGCAGGCGAAGGTGCTGCCGTCCCCGGACGGCGGCCGACCGGTGATAGCCGTGGTCGGTGAGCGCAGTGCCGCCGCCCAGCGCGACCGGCTGTCGTGGTTCGAGTCCAAGCCGCTGTTCGGCTGGAAGGTCCTCGTCCCGCGCACCAAGGAGCAGGCGGCGTCGCTCTCCGACCAGCTGCGGTCGTACGGGGCCGTGCCGCACGAGGTGCCGACCATCGCGGTCGAGCCGCCGCGCACGCCCCAGCAGATGGAGCGGGCGGTCAAGGGCCTGGTGACGGGCCGCTACGAGTGGATCGCGTTCACGTCCGTCAACGCGGTCAAGGCGGTCCGCGAGAAGTTCGAGGAGTACGGCCTCGACGCCCGCGCCTTCGCCGGGATCAAGGTCGCGGCGGTGGGCGACCAGACGGCCAAGGCCCTGATCGACTTCGGGGTGCGGCCGGACCTGGTGCCGAGCGGCGAGCAGTCGGCCCGCGGGCTCGTGGAGGACTGGCCGCCGTACGACCCGGTCTTCGACCCGATCGACCGGGTGTTCCTGCCGCGGGCGGACATCGCCACGGAGACGCTGGTCGCCGGTCTCATCGAGCTGGGCTGGGAGGTCGACGACGTCACGGCCTACCGGACCGTGCGCGCCTCGCCGCCGCCGGCGGAGACCCGTGAGGCGATCAAGGGCGGCGGCTTCGACGCGGTGATGTTCACGTCGTCGTCGACGGTGCGGAACCTGGTGGGCATCGCGGGCAAGCCGCACAACGTGACGGTCATCGCGTGCATCGGCCCGGCCACGGCCAAGACGGCCGAGGAGCACGGGCTGCGGGTCGACGTCATGGCCCCCGAGCCGTCGGTGCACAAGCTGGCGGAGGCGCTGGCGGACTTCGGCGCCCGGCGCCGCGCCGCCGCGATCGAGGCCGGCGACCCGGTGACCCGGCCGAGCGAGCGGCGGCCGGGGTCGCGCAGGCGGCGGTCGACGAGCACCTGAGGTGAGGCGGGGCGCCCTTTCGGGGGCGCCCCGCCTCGTCCGGCCTCCGACGTCCCGATCACGTCGCCCGGGATCTCCGTGGTCATCACATCAGGCACGCATCAGTGGAAGCTGTTCAAGACGTTCGTCGATGGCCCTGACCACCATGTCGGGAACGGGGCAGTCCCGTTTCACCTGGGGCCAGGAGGTGGCCAGGGCCGCAACACTCTCCCGCACCGTCGAGGCGATCTGTTCGTCGGGAAGCATCAGCGACGGTGACATGGCGCGGAAGCTGTCGAGAGTGATGCGTTCGCAGTCGGCGGTTCCACTCAGAGGGAAAGCCAGCTTCTGGTCGGCCTTCGGGTAGGCGGCGATGCAGACCAGGTCGTATGCGGGCGAGAGCCGGGCCTGTCTCCCGGTCGGGTAGCGCAGAGTCCAGTTCTTCAGGTGTGCGTCCGCGTTTCCCATGACGATCATGGCGACGAGTCGACGTACGTACTCGACGACGTCCTCGGGTGGGCAGACCGCGTTGATCACACGACCGAGGCCGGCGTAATTGGCCCGATCGTATTTGGAGTCGGCGGCGACTTCGCGCACTTGCGCGAAGTCTTCCTGATGGATCCGGCCCTCACTCGTCCGGTCGAAGCGACGAACCGCGAGTACAGGCTCCGAGGGGTCGGCCAGCCCATCGGGCAGATTGCTGACCTCTGAGCCGGGGACGAGGACGGCCTCGGGTACGTCGATGCCCGACAGAGCGGCCCAGTGCAGCATGGCGTATTCATTGGCGGGGACGGCGGGGAAGCGCTCGTCGGGGAGTTTGACGATCCAGTCGCCGCCGCTCCCGGTGGTCGGAAGCACCAGCGCCTTCCCTGAGAAACGCATGGAGAACTTGGGCTGCACGCCGGCCAGTGAGAAGCGCAGGGCATGGTCGTGGCTGCATGTCTCGGGCTGGTCGTGGTCGGGGAGGTCGTCCAGCGGGGAGTCCGGTACCACGCGCACCGCACCAGGCAGGTCCTCACCGAGATGGTTCAGCAGTACGAAGTCGTGAATCCGCTGCTTGCCCAACTCGGCGGCCACCAGACGCCGGAGCCCGCTGCCTTGTTCCGGAAGCAGGTTCGCGAACCACTCCGGCACACTGCCGCTCGCTGTCCGGCGCTTGCGCGGATCACGTTCGAAACCTTGCCCGAGGATCGGGTGAACGGCTGTCAGGTCCGTGTATTCGAACCACGTGTTGCCCTTGTGGTAGCCCAGCACACCGACACGGCGGTCCCTCAGGAAGACCGTGGCGGTCACATCACGCTGCATCGGTGCTGTCTCCCCAGAGATTGTCGTCGAACAGGGCCTCGGCCTCGGGCCCGTCGGAGAATCCGAACAACGCCATGCGCTGCACATGATCCGAGATGACCGTGGTCATGATGTCGGCGCGGCGGGCCAGGAACTCGTCGGTGCTTTCGGTGGTGTGCGTGTCGAGTAGTTCCACGCACCGTTCGTCCATGCAGTGCGATCGAAGGACGGCAGGGTCCCACCGCTCCGAGAAGAAGCCGAACCCTGTCTTGTTCGCAGGATGGAGCACTTTGGCGGCCATGGTCCGGCCGGCCACGAGTGGCTGCAGTGGGGAGCTCCCGCTGTTGAGCATGTCCACCAACAGGCGGGAGTCGCTGAGCCGTGTGCCCGTCGGGTAGTGGTTCCCGTCCGAATCCGTGGCCTGCGCGAGGAGGACAGGGCGAGCCGACAGGAGACCGAGCACGTTGATCTTCGCTTGCGTTCGGTTCAGCGCTGTCTGGGTCAGATCCGGTTTCCAGAGTTCTCCGCCGATCGGCAGCAGGTCCAGCATCCGGGTGGCACTGGCGACAGGATCGTCATGTACAGCGCTGGCGTTGCGCCGCAGAGCGACGGTGTTCCCCTGCGGGGCCGCCCCGACCGCTGCTCCCCGCCAGACCCAGCGGCGCAAGAGCTCACTGCCTCGCCCGGTCGGGTGCCCGAACAGAGCGGCGTAACGGGTGAGTACGGGTACGTAAAGGGCGTACGGGAGCAGGCGCAGGTGGGGGATTCCGGCCTCGCTGCGCAACCAGTCGACCACCAGGCGAAGAGCCTTCTCGGTCCGGGCGAAGGCCTGTTGTCGGTCCTCGTCGTCCTTGAACTCCTGGCGGAAGTCGCGGTCTACCTGCCCGCCCCGCGTCGCCATCACGCTTTGCATGAGCAGTTGGGGGCTGAAGTCCCCGAAGTCGAGTGCTCCGACCCGGTCACGCAGCGCATCGAGATCGGACGGCTGCACGTCGAGGGGAGCGGAATGCAGAGCCTGGAAGATCTCGGCTCTCTTCAGGGTCTTGCCGAAGGTGTTCATCCGGTCGAAGATCTCGCGCAGCGCCTGCTCGTCGTCGCCCTCGATCTCGTACATGGGAATCTCGTAGGTGCGGATGGCGGTGGCCACCGAGTCGCAGAGGTCGTATTCCTCGTCGGTCAGCCACGGCCGTTCACGTTGCCAGGCGATGAGCCGCCGGTTGTCGCCGGCGACCCAGACCGGCAGCCAGTGATCACGCACGTTCTGGGAGTGCGGCGCGGACAGGAACCGTTTGCGGGCGTCTTTCTCCCGCAGGTCGTAGAAGATGCGGAACCGACGGTCCACCGTATCTTCGGATGCCGTGAGCGCACCGATGAGCGTGGTCAGACGCTGCTGTCCGTCAACCACCCACAACGCGTCGGATCGTTCCGGGGCGTCGAACCGGAGCTCGCCCAAGGTGATCTCGGCGGCCGGCGCGGGCTTGCGCCACATCAGCAGGTTGCCGATGGGATAGCCACGCAGGATGCTGTCGAAGAGCCGCTCGGAGTCGGAGGCTTCCCAGCGGTACGAACGCTGGAAGCGCGGAATCCGGATGCGCCCGCTCAGAGCCCATTCGACCAGTTCCAGCGGCGCGACACGGCCGACTTTGGGCTTGGTCACACCTGCCATGTCCCACCTCCGAGTGTCGTGCCATCGTAGGTCCGGGGGGTCGAGGTGCCCGTGCTCATCGCATGTCCCGCAACAGGGTGCCGTCCTCGGTGGCGAAGGCCGTCCAGCCGTTCTGGGAGTTGCCCGCGAGTGCCGTTGCCGCGCCCGAGGGGGTGTCATGAACGGAGCCGTCCTCCAGTCGGAGCGTGCCGTTCTCGAGCACTTCGGCATAGTGCACCCGGTTGAGATTTCGCCGCCGCCACACCAGCCGCTGACCGGGGTGAAGCCGCCGGTCCGCCAGAAGGGGACGGAGTGCGGCTTCCGGCGATGAGGGCGCGGCAGCCCCGCTCCCCGACTGCGTTGCCTTCTCCGGGAGGCCGAGGACCCGGCGGAGCGTGCTGTTCGGCGTGTCGACGAAGGGCTTCGCCCGTTTCTGCAGCTCTTCGTACACCTCGTCGTCCACCCGGATCGTGGGACTCATTTTACTTTCCCTCCCTGCTGGTGATCATGTCACAGTTGAAAGGTAGCAGAGTGGAACGGCCGTGCGGCGGATCCGGGCGAATGCCTCTGGGCCGATCAAGGCGCCGAGCCGCTTCGGGACGGCCGCCGGGATCGTCGAGGACCTTCAGGCCGCGCTGGAGGAGTTCGCCGCGATCGCGGAGACCGTGCACGGCAGACCCGGGGGCTCGGTGGAGGAGGCGGCGACCCCGGTCGCCGACTGACACGCAGAGGTGGCCCGCACCCGTGCATTCGGGTGCGGGCCACGTGCGTTTACTCGGTCAGTGCCCGGACGCGTACGGCAGGAAGGCCGTCCAGGTGGTGGGGGCGAGGGCGAGGCGGGGGCCGTTCGGGTTCTTGGAGTCGCGGACGAGGATGGTTGCCGGAGTGGTGGCGACCTCGACGCAGGACGGGCCGTCGTCCGAGCTGTGACTGCTCTTTATCCACTCCAGCTTGCCGTCGGCTCCGTCAGAGGGCTTGAGGGTCATGACTCTCCCAGCACTTTCTCGATGAAGGCCGGCGACTCTCGTGGTGTGAGAGCCTGCGCCCGGATGATCCCATAGCGCATGTCGAGGACCGTGGTCTCTTTCGGGTCGGTGATCACACGGTTGGTGAGCTGGACTTCGTTCAGACCCACGGCCGCTCCGTCCTTGAGCTTGAGCAGTCGGAAGGGGCCCCCGAGACCCGAGTTCTCCTCCCGGCTCAGAGGCAGCACCTGTAGGTCGACGTTCCGCAGCCGGGCCACTTCCGACAGTCGTTCGAGCTGGTTGTGCATCACCATCTTGCCCCCGGTCAAGCGGCGCAGCGTCGCTTCGCACAGCACAAAGCTGAAGAGTGGACGAGCTGTTGGGGCGCAGAAGATCTCCTGTCGATCCAGACGAGCGGCTACCCGCTGCTCCAATTCCTCTTCCGTGAACTGCGGTCGTCGGGAGCCGAACACGGCCCGCGCATATGCCTCGGTCTGCAAAAGCCCGTCGATGACGGAGTTGTTGTAGGAGCAGATTTCGACGGCTTCCGCCTCCAGGCGCTTCACGTCCCGTACCTTCTTCGGGTATCGGGCCTCCGCCACGTCCCCCTTCATTGCAGCGATCCTGCCGCCTGCGGCCAACACCTCGTCCGCGGCGTCCAGATACTCCGGCCGAGGAATCCGCCGTCCCCGCTCCACGGACGAGACCAGTTCCTCCCCGTACCCGATCGCCGCCCCGAACTCTGCCTGGGTGAGGCCGGCCGCTTCCCGCCACAGCTTCAACTGCCGTGTGACCGTGCGCATCACGGCCCCGGCCTCTTCGTCGTCCAGCCCCGCTTCCCACTCGCTCATGCTCGCCGTCCTCCCGTCGCGCGCCCTTCCCCGGACCAACCCCGGCCGCCCGCACCCGGTCACCCCGGGCAGGCCGGACAGGACCGGGCGCCTTGCGTACAGCCACCGGCCGTACGAGCTGCCCGTATTCACACAGTGCGTACGCGTGAACACACTGAGTGATGTGAATCGGGAAAACACCACACCACAGGAAGGGCGGTTCATGGCGATGCCCATCGACCTCGAAACCGATGCCGCCCGGCTGCGCGGGGCGATGGCGGAAGACCTCGCCGCACGCGGGTTCCTGGACGATCCGGGCTGGCGGGCGGCGGTGGAGGCGGTGCCCCGGCACCGGTTCGTGCCCGGTTTCTACCTGCCCGCCGACGAGTGCGACGGGCGGGGGCTGACCCGGTGGCAGCCCGTCACCGCCGACCTCGACCACGGGCGCTGGCTGGCCGCCGCGTACTCCGACACCACGCTCATCACCCAGTTCGACGGCGACGAGCCCGACTGGGAGGAGCCGGCCGAGCGGTACGGAGGGGCCCCGACCTCGTCCTCCACCCTGCCGTCGCTCGTGTTGCGGATGTGGGCCGACGCCGAGGTGCGGGAGGGGCACACGGTGCTGGAGATCGGCACAGGGACGGGCTACTCGACCGCGCTCGCCTGTGGACGCCTCGGGTCGGCCGGTGTCACGAGCGTCGAGGTGGACGCGCGCCGGCTGGAGCGGGCCGCGAGCGCGCTGCACGGCTGCGGTCACACGCCGACCCTCGCGGTCGCGGACGGGCTGTACGGGTACTGGCCCGAGGCGCCGTTCGACCGGATCGTCGCGGCCTGCTCCTTCCGTGCCGTGCCCCCGGCCCTGGTCGCCCAGACCCGGCCGGGCGGCAAGATCCTGCTGACGCTCTCGGGCCGGCTCCACGGATACGCCCGCGTCCTGCTCACACCCGCCGGGGCGCCCGTCTCGCCCGGCTGCTCGCCGCCGAACAACTGGGCGCCTGGGGAGTGCCGTTGGACCCGGCCCGGCTGATCGTCGCCGAACTCGCCGCGAACGCCGTGCTGCACGGGCGCGTGACCGGCCGGAGCTTCCGGCTCGGTCTCGCCGTCACCGCGCCCGCCACCCTCCGCATCGAGGTGACCGACGCCCGGGGCGAGAGCCTGCCCGTGTGCCGGAGCGTCCCCTCGGAACTCGCCGAGTCCGGCTACGGCCTGTTGCTGGTCGAGGAGTTGGCCGACCGCTGGGGTGTGCGCGAGGGCCCGGTACCGGTCAAGACCGTGTGGGCCGAGCTGGAACTCCGCCGCTGCCGGTGACCGCGCCACCGGCGGTGGCTCAGCGGCAGAGCGCGTCGATGTCCTCGACGAAGGCCGGGAACTCGGCGCGGGCCTCCGCGACGATGGCGCGGGCCGGGCGGCGTGGTGTGGTGGCGTGGCGTTCGGCGAGTTCGGTGAGTGCCGCGTCGGGGCGCGGCTCGCGCTCCTCGTACAGCACGGCCTCCATGGGGCCGTAGCCGTCGGCCAGGACCCACAGGAAGTCGGACAGGTTGCCGGCCACCACCCCGCACTCACCCTCCGAGCCCATGAAGACCACGGGCTGCTCGGCGAGGGGCCGGCCCGGCCGTCCGTACCAGACGGCCGCGAGGCCGCCGGTGCCGTCCTGGCCGAACGGCAGGTAGGCGTCACCGTCGAGATCGGGGTTTCCGGTCCACTGGCGGAGCCAGCCGGTGGTCTTCTCGGCGGAGTCGAAGGCGGCGTAGGGCTCGAAGTCGATCCCCTCGCCGTCGTCGTAGTCGAACTCCACGCGGGCCACGTCGGCGAGGGCGGGAGGGAAACTGCGGTCGTCAGCGGCTGTCTGGTTCACCCGGGCACCGTAACCGCCGTCACCGACAACGGGACCCGGAGGCGGGCGCTGCGGCTCACCCTGCTCGCGCCGGACCTCTGACTGCTTCTGTGCTCCGCCGGTCCCGGACCGGGGCGAGGGTTCGTGCGGGACTCGCCGCGAGGCGGCCCGCTTCGACGTGCGGGCGGGCCGGGGTGCGGCGACCCTGGGGGTACGGGGCGATGGCGACCGGTCGAGCGGAGGGTGGTTGCGGGGCATGGCCGAGCTGACCCTGCGGGCCGTCGGGGGCGCGCATCCGGACACGGTGTGGTTCCGCTACACCTCCTTCCGGCAGTGGCCCGCCTGGTCGCCGCAGATCGTCCGGGTGGAGACGCCTGACGAGCGCATCGGGCCCGGGGCGCGGGGGACGATCCGTTCCTTCCTCGGGGTCCGCGCCGCGTTCCTCGTGGAGTCCGTGGACGAGGAACGGCGCAACTGGGCCTGGCGGGTGCGGCTCGGGCCGCTGCGGATGCGTCTGACGCACGAGGTCCGGCCCCACCGGGACGGGACCGAGACCCGGCTCGGCATGCAGGGGCCGGCGCCCGTCCTGGCCGCCTACGCCCCGCTGGCACGTCTGGCGCTGCGCCGGCTCCTCACTCCCTGACCGTTCTCCTCGGGCCCTGACCCTTACCCCGGGACGGCGGCGCACCGGAGCCGGGAGGTGCGGGACGCGGCGGTCCGCGGGCCGGGGCTGCGGGCGGTAAAAGACCTAAGAACCAAGGGTAAAAACCAACCAACCTCACCAAACCTCGCGTTGATCACTCGAGCGGGTGAAACGCGTCGAACGGGCTGGCGCGGCGGTGGTGCGGGCGGGCAGTCTCGGCAGGAGAGCGGCCGAAGCAACTCGGCCTCCCCACAAACCTGTACGCATGTATCGGCCCCCGCCGGGACTGCCATCCCACTGCGAGGGCCTGACCAACGAGGAAGAAGTGACCTTCCCCATGGCTGAGACGAAGCCTAGCCCTGCCCCGCGCCCGAATCAGGGCGTTCGACGATCCGCCATCCCCTCCGGTGTCACACACGTACGCACGTACCAGTCCGGTCAGTACGTGGTGGTGGGCAACCACCTCGCCCAGCACCACGAGTTGTCGCTGACCGCGATCGGACTGGCCACCCACATGCTGTCGGTGCCCGAGGGCACCCCGGTCGACATCCGCAGCCTCGCGGAGCGCTTCCCCGAGGGGCGGGACCGGATCGCCTTCGCACTGCGGGAGTTGGAGGCGCACGGGTACCTGGAGCGGGTCCGTGAGCACACGGAGGCGGGGCGGCTGGTGACGCGTACCTACCTCCACCACACGCCGTTGCCGGGCCGGGCGGCCGCGTCATCCGTGCCCGCCCCCGTCCGGGCGGCCGGACGAGCGGCGGTGAACCGCGCCCGCTCGCGGACCCGTGACTCCGCTGCGGGCACGGGCGCGGGCGCGCGGGAGACGCTCCAGGAGGACGACCAAGCCCCCGGTGAGCCGGTGGTTCCTGGCCTTCCGGTCGCCCCGGTCCTCCCGGTCGTTCCGGTCGCCCCGTCCGCTTCGGTAGCCCCGGTCGTTCCGGTCGCCCCGGTCGCTCCGGACATGCCGGTGGACGTCTCCGACGCCCCCGCGCCCGTGGTCCCGTCGCGTGCCTCCGTCCGTCCCGACCGGAGGCACGAGGAGGCGGTCACCCTCCTCGCGGGACTGCGCCGTACCGACGAGCGCCTCACCCTGTCCCTGAGGGACGTGAACAGACTGGCCCCGAGCGTCGTCGACTGGCTCGAACGAGGGGCCACCTCCGCCGCCGTCCACCGCACGCTGACCGCCGACCTCCCCGTCGTCATGAAGCACCCGGCGGGCGTGATCGCCTACCGCCTCCGCGCTCTGCTGCCCCCGCCCCTCCCCGCGGCCCCGGCGCCTTCGCCGGGCACGGCGGCGCACACGGGCGGGACGGTCCACCGGCCGCACCGCCACCCCTTCCAGGACTGCGACGGCTGCGAACGGGTCTTCCGCGCACCGGAACCGGGCCGCTGCCGCGACTGCCGGACCGGCCCGACGGCGGCGGGAGAAGGCGACGCATGCGCGGCCTGAGCCCTTGCCCGCACATCCCCCTGTCCGCACATCCCCCCGTACCGCGTCAGGTGCCGGTCTTCCCGAGGCGGACGGTAGGGGTGCGGGCCACGAACGGCCGGGAGAGGACCGTGAGGGTGAGGGAGACCGCGGCCAGGACGGTGATCGTCGTGCCGGGGGTGAGGTACTGGGCGATGCCGCCGGCGAGCGCGGCCCCGATGCCCTGCCAGGTCATGCGCCCGGCGGACTCGACGCCCTGGACCTGGCCGCGGACCGCGTCGGGCGTCAGCGCCAGGAGCCGCTCCTGTAGGGGCAGGGTGGCGGCGAACCCGGCACCGGAGACGAACACGGCGGCCGTCGCCACCGGCAGGGGAGGGTGGAGGGCGAACAGCAGGTAGGGGGCGGCGAGCAGCAGGCGCAGGGCGAACGCGCAGCGGCGTCGCCACTCGGCGGTGAGCAGCCGTCCGACGGCCAGGTCCCCGAGGAGCATGCCCGCCGACCCGGCCGCCAGGAGGACGCCGGCGTGGTCCGGGGCGTAGGAGATGAACAGGGCCTCGCAGCCGACGATCAGACCGTTGGGGACCCACAGGTTCAGCAGCAGCGCACGGGGGCCGGAGCGGGAGAGGAGCGCGGTGTTCGCCGTCCAGGTCTCGCGCAGTCCGGGGCGGCGGGGCGGTCGGACCGAGTGTTCCCGGACGGTCGTCGCCACCACGACCAGTCCGGCCGCGGTCAGGACCGCCGCCGTGACGAAGAGGCCCTGCGGACTCAGGTACCGCAGCAGTACGGCGCCGAGCGCGAAGCCGAGGACGGCGGTGCCGCCCGCGGTGATGTTCATCAGTGAGCGCGCCGGCACGTACGCGGAGGCCGGCACCACCTCGGCGAGCAGTCCCATCCGCGTGCCGGTCGCCAGGGACTGGAAGAAACCCAGCACCAGCAGGAGGCCGAACCGGGCGGCCAGCGGCAGCCCCGGGACCGCCTGTGCGGCGACACCCACCAGGGAGACGCACTGGAGCGTGACCAGGGTGCGGCGGGGGCGGTCGCCGTCCGCGACGGACATCAGCGTCAGGGCGCCGAGCACGGTCGCGAAGGTGGCGCCGTACATGCTCACGGCCGTCAGGAACGGGGACCCGGTCCGGCGGTCGACCAGCGTGCCGAGCGCGAAGCCCGAGAGGGTGCTCGCGGCGACCGTCAGCGTGAAGCCGGCGTACAGGCCGGCGAACTCGCGGTTGCGGAGCAGGGCGCGGTAGCCGGTGGGGGAGGGAGCGGTGGGTGAGGGAGTGTCGGAAGACATGAAAAAAGCCTCCGAACGCTCCCGTGGGGGCGCCGAAGGCCGACCTGCAGATCATAGCAATCGGTCCGACCCGCCCGCCTGAGCTTCGGGCTTCTGCGTCGGCTACGTCAGAAGAACCACTGCGATGCCGAGCACGATGAAAGGCGCGATCGTGAGCACGGCTTTTCGTGCTGATCGGTGACGGGACGATCCCGCGTCACTGGTCGTCATCGCGCCGGCGGCGACAGCCATCGCGATCAGTGATACCGCGAGCAAACCGTAGACGATGATTCCTCCAGCAGAGAGAGCCGGTCCGGTGGGAACGGGCCACAGGACGAAAGCGAGGCTTCGTCCGTAACGGGGTGTACGCGCGTTACGGACGAAGCGCGGGGAAGCTACTTCTGGTCGGGAAGACCTCGGGTTCCCACGCCCGCGAAACGGACCCAGAGGAGAGTCCACACCGCGGCAGCGAGAGCGATGAGGATCCATGCTTCGCTGATTCCCCGGTTCAGAAGGAAGATCGCTACGACCAGGACGGGGACGGTGGCGATCGCTGTGAATTTCAGATTGCGCTTCACTTTGTCCGCGCCGGTGAAAGAGTTCGAGTCGACCATGGCTCTCCCGAGTCGTGGCGGGTCGGCTGCGGTGCCGACCCGTCACCGTCCGATTACCCGGCGATTGCGTCGGAAACGGTTCTCCCCGTGGAGAAGCCCGCACCGGCGCATACCGGCGGCGCAGCTGCTGCCAGGGCCGCGGTGCTCGCCGTAGCGGCTGTGCACCAGGGGCAGGGCCGTGGGCACGGGTCACCCGTACGGCCGAACGGTGCCCCTGGCCGGACCGCGTCCGCGGCCGGGGCGCGCGACGCGAAGGATCCCGAGCGGGACCGGGGCCCGCTCCGGGCCGACTCCGCGTCGGTAAAGGCACGGGAGCGGCGGGCGTAGCGTAGGTGGTATGACGACGTACGGATCCTTTCCCGGCACGCGACCGCGGCGTCTGCGGACCACCCCCGCCATGCGTCGGATGGTCGCCGAGACCCGGCTGCACCCCGCCGACTTCATCCTTCCGGCCTTCGTGCGCGAGGGCGTGAGCGAACCGGTGCCGATCGCGGCGATGCCGGGCGTCGTGCAGCACACGCGGGACAGCCTGAAGAAGGCGGCGGCGGAGGCCGTGGCGGCCGGGATCTCCGGGATCATGCTGTTCGGGGTGCCGGAGGAGTCGAAGAAGGACGCCGTGGGCACGCCGGGGACCGACCCGGACGGGATCCTCCAGGTGGCCCTGAGGGACGTGCGGGCCGAGGTCGGGGACGAACTGCTCGTCATGTCCGACCTGTGCCTCGACGAGACGACGGACCACGGGCACTGCGGGGTGCTGGACGAGCAGGGGCGGGTCGACAACGACGCGACGCTCGAGCGGTACGCCGAGATGGCGCAGGTGCAGGCCGACGCGGGCGCCCACGTGGTCGGCCCCAGCGGGATGATGGACGGGCAGATCGGCGTCATCCGCGACGCCCTCGACCAGATCGGGCGGGAGGACGTCGCGATCCTCGCCTACACCGCCAAGTACGCCTCCGCCTTCTACGGGCCGTTCCGGGAGGCCGTCGGCTCCTCGCTGCGGGGCGACCGCAAGACGTACCAGCAGGACCCGGCGAACCTCCGCGAGTCGATGCGCGAGCTGGCGCTCGACCTGGAGGAGGGCGCCGACATGGTGATGGTGAAGCCGGCGGGCCCCTACCTGGACGTCCTGGCGCGGGTCGCGGACGCGGTGGACGTGCCGGTGGCCGCGTACCAGATCTCCGGTGAGTACTCGATGATCGAGGCCGCCGCCGAGAAGGGCTGGATCGACCGGGACCGGGCGATCCTGGAGGCGCTGACCGGCATCAAGCGGGCCGGTGCGCAGAACATCCTCACCTACTGGGCCGTCGAGGTGGCCCGCACCCTGCGCTGACCGGTACCGATAGCCCATCTCTCCCGCTCCGCCCGCCCCTCGGGGGCGGGCGGAGCGTTTCGTGTCGGCCGCCGTGCCGGGGAGTCGGGCATCGCGGTGTGCCGCTCCCCACGCCGCTCCCCATGCCGTTTCATGCCGCTCCCCACGTCGCTTCACGCCGCCCGTGCGCCGAGCGGCCGAGTGCCGTGATCACTCCGGGGTCCGGGTGATGTGAAGATGCATATCGCCGATAAGGCGCATATCTTCACTCTAGGTGGCGTTCGGTCACCGATCCCGTACGGGTGACGGACGCCTCCGCCCCTGTTCGGCCCGCGCACCGGCGGTCTCTTCCCGGACGGCCGTGACGGGCGCCGCGCGGCGTTCCGTGGAGAAGGACCCGCGACCCCGCGGACCCATCGGATCGCCCCTTCCCGCACCTTCACATTTCTCTTCGGCCATGTACTCGGGTGAATACCGGATGGTTCAACTCTTTCCGGCATAGGAGGACCGATGGCACAAAGCGCTGTTCGTCGACGAGGTTATCGAGAAGGCCTCGGCGGCGAGATGATCGCCGAGTTCCTGGGAACGTTCGTCCTGCTCCTGCTGGGTGCCGGGTCGGTGGCCGTCGCGGTGGTCGGTCTGCCCGGGTCGGGCCGGCAGGTCGTGGAGTTCGGGCCCGCCAACTGGCTCATCATCGGATGGGGCTGGGGCCTCGCCGTCGTGTTCGGCGTGTACGTCGCCGGTGGCGTCAGCGGTGCCCACATCAACCCCGCGGTGACCCTCGCCTTCGCGGTCCGGCGGGACTTCCCCTGGCGGAAGGTCCTGCCCTACTGGCTGGCGCAGGTCGTGGGCGCCTTCGTCGGCGCCGCACTCGTCTACGCGTGCTACCGGTGGGCGATCGACGCGGCCAACGCGCAGGCGGGGGTGGCGCGGGACCAATCGCTGGCGACGTACTCGATCTTCGCCACGTTCCCCGCCGAGTACTTCGGGAATTCCTGGTGGGGCCCCCTGCTCGACCAGATCGTGGGCACCGGGATCCTGCTCCTGCTGATCTGCGCGCTCATCGACACCCGCAACACGGCTCCGATGTCCAACCTCGGTCCGTTCCTCATCGGCCTGGTGGTCGTCGCGATCGGCTTCACGTTCGGCACCAACGCCGGGTACGCGATCAATCCCGCACGCGACTTCGGCCCCCGATTGTTCACCTTCTTCGAAGGGTGGGGCTCCATCGCCCTCCCCGGCACGTTCGGGTGGTTCAGCGGTTACTGGTGGATCCCCATCGTGGGCCCGCTCATCGGCGCGGTCGCCGGTGTCCTCGTGTACGACCTGCTCATCACCCCGGTGCTCAAGGCCAGGCGCAAGGAGGCCGAGGAGGCCGAGGAGGGCCCCGCCACCCAGGAGCCCTAGGGCGCTCCACGCCTCCCCCGATGCTTCGGAGCAGCGAGGACACCGCCTGGTCAGGACCGTCGCCCCCGGAGCGCAACGACACCAGGAACACGAGAAGAGGCGGCAACGATGCCCGAATTCGTCGGCGCGGTGGATCAGGGAACCACCAGTACGCGCTTCATGATTTTCGACCACTCTGGCAACGAGGTGGCCAAGCACCAGCTCGAGCACCGGCAGATCCTGCCGCGGTCCGGCTGGGTCGAGCACGATCCGGTGGAGATCTGGGAGCGCACCAACACGGTGATCCAGAACGGCCTGCGCGAAGGCGGGCTGACCGCCGCCGACCTGAAGGCGATCGGCATCACCAACCAGCGGGAGACGACCGTGGTGTGGGACCCCCGCACCGGCCGTCCCTACTACAACGCCATCGTCTGGCAGGACACCCGCACCGACAGCATCGCCGCCGCCCTGGAACGCGACGGTCACGGCGACACCATCCGCCACAGGGCGGGCCTGCCGCCGGCCACCTACTTCTCCGCCGGCAAGATCAAGTGGCTGCTGGAGAACGTGGACGGACTGCGCGAGGCCGCCGAGGCGGGCCACGCCCTCTTCGGCAACACGGACGCCTGGGTGCTGTGGAACCTCACCGGCGGCCCCAACGGCGGTGTGCACGCCACCGACGTCACCAACGCCAGCCGGACCATGCTGATGAACCTGGAGACCCTGGACTGGGACGACGAACTGCTGGGGATCTTCGGCATTCCGCGCGCCATGCTGCCGGTCATCAACCCCTCGTCCGATCCCGAGGCCTTCGGCCAGGCCCGCAAGTCCCGGCCGCTGGGCGCCGCGGTCCCGATCACCGGCGTCCTCGGCGACCAGCACGCGGCGACCGTCGGCCAGGTCTGCTTCGCCCCCGGCGAGGCCAAGAACACCTACGGCACCGGCAACTTCCTGGTGCTCAACACCGGTACGGAGCTGGTGCGCTCGCAGCACGGCCTGCTGACCACCGTGGCGTACCAGTTCGCGGGCAGCCCCGCCGTCTACGCGCTGGAGGGGTCCATCGCCGTCACCGGCGCCGCCGTGCAGTGGCTGCGCGACCAGCTGAAGATCATCAGGACCGCGGCGGAGAGCGAGCACCTGGCCCGCCTGGTGGAGGACAACGGCGGCATGTACTTCGTCCCGGCCTTCTCCGGCCTGTTCGCCCCGTACTGGCGCTCGGACGCCCGCGGCGCGATGGTCGGCCTCGCCCGTTACAACACCAACGCGCACGTGGCCCGCGCCACGCTGGAGGCCATCTGCTACCAGAGCCGCGACGTGGTCGACGCCATGGAGCAGGACTCGGGCGTCCACCTGGACGTGCTCAAGGTCGACGGCGGGGTGACCGCGAACGACCTGTGCATGCAGATCCAGGCGGACGTGCTGGGCGTGCCCGTCAGCCGGCCGGTGGTCGCCGAGACCACCGCGCTGGGCGCCGCCTACGCGGCCGGACTCGCCACCGGCTTCTGGAGCGACACCGACGAGCTGCGCTCCCACTGGCAGGAGTCGAAGCGCTGGAGCCCCCAGTGGAGCGAGGAGCAGCGGCAGGAGGGCTACGCGGGCTGGAAACTCGCCGTGGAGCGCACCCTGGACTGGGTCAAGGTCACCTGACGGCCGGGACGCCCGCTCCCCGGGAGGGGTTCCGGTCGGCCAAGGGCCGCACGGGAGGCCTCAGCGGTCGGCGATGTCCTCGCGCAGGCCGTCGGAGAACTCCCACCAGGCCAGGGGGAGCCAGTCGCCGTCGACGAAGGCGTCGACGGTAGCGCCCCGGCCACGGACGGTCACGGTCGTCCCCGGCGGATAGGTGGTGCCGGACAGGCCCGGCACGGGGACCAGCAGGGTCCCCAGGCGTTGTGCTGGCACTTCTCTCTCGCCTTCATGAGGTGCCGGTGCGGCATGGAGCGTTCCTTTCATCGCGAGATTACCGAGTTGCCCGATTGTGTGGCCCGGAGAATCATGAGAGATGGGTCACGCGGAGATAGCGGAGACGGACGCGTGACCGGACGCCTGCACTGCCGAGCGGAGGTCACGAGCATGAAGGCCGTCGTTTACAAGGAACCGTTCACCGTTGCGGTCGAAGAGGTCGACAAGCCCCGGATCCAGCATCCGAACGATGTGGTCGTACGGGTCACCTCCACCGCGATCTGTGGTTCCGACCTGCACATGTACGAGGGCCGTACCGGCGCCGAGCCCGGCATCGTCTTCGGCCACGAGAACATGGGAATCATCGAGGAAGTCGGCGAGGGCGTTACATTGCTCAAGGAGGGTGACCGCGTGGTCATGCCCTTCAACGTCGCCTGCGGATTCTGTCCCAACTGTGCCGCGGGATTCACCGGGTACTGCACGACCGTCAATCCCGGATTCGCCGGCGGTGCCTACGGCTATGTCGCCATGGGTCCCTGGCAGGGCGGGCAGGCCGAATACCTGCGTGTCCCCTACGCCGACTTCAACTGTCTGAAACTTCCCGAGGGGAAGGAACACGAGACCGACTTCATCCTGCTCGCCGACATCTTCCCCACCGGCTACCACGGCTGCGAACTCGCCGATGTCCGCCCCGGCGAGAGCGTCGCGGTGTACGGGGCGGGGCCGGTCGGGCTCATGGCCGCCTACTCGGCCCTGCTGCGCGGCGCGAAGAAGGTGTTCTCCGTGGACCGGGTCCCCGAGCGCCTGCAGAAGGCCGAGGAGATCGGCGCGGTCCCGATCAACTTCGCCGAGGGAGACCCGGTCGAGCAGATCAAGGAGCAGACCGAGGGCGTCGGCACCGACAAGGGCGTGGACGCCGTCGGTTACCAGGCGATGGCGCAGGGGGCCGGCCACGAGGAACCGGCGGTCGTGCTGAACTCGCTCGTCGGCACGGTCAGGCCCACCGGAGCGCTCGGCGTGCCCGGACTCTACGTCCCGTCCGACCCGGGAGGCCCGGACGAGCAGGCCAAGCAGGGCATGCTCCTCGTCGCGATCGGCAAGCTCTTCGAGAAGGGCCTGCGGGTGGGGACGGGCCAGTGCAACGTGAAGCGCTACAACCGGCAACTGCGCGACATGATCATCGAGGGCAGGGCGAAGCCCAGCTTCGTCGTCTCCCACGAACTGGGCCTGGACCAGGCGCCGTCGGCCTACGACAAGTTCGACAAGCGGATCGAGGGCTACACGAAGGTCGTGCTGCACCCCTGACCGACCGCGCCGCCCCCGGACCCGCCTGATCGGGAGCCGGCGCACGGTCGGCCGGAACGCGCCGCGGCCCGTCCTCTCCCCGAAGAGAGGACGGGCCGCGTGCGTGCGGGGTGCCGGGAGCGGCGGCCGCTCAGAGCCGCTCGGGCGTCCGGATGCCCAGCAGCGCCATGCCCCGGTGCAGCGTGGCGGCCGTGACGTCGCACAGGAACAGGCGGTTGGCCACCTGCTCGGGCGACTCGGCCTTCAGCACCGGGCACTTGTCGTAGAACGACGTGTACAGGGACGCCAGCTGGTAGAGGTACGCCGCCAGCTTGTGCGGGGCGTACTCCCGCGCCGCCTCCGCCACCGTCTCCGCGAACGCGTCCACGTGCAGGCCCAGCGCCCGCTCCGCCTCGTGCAGCGACAGCTCCGGGTGCGCCGCCGGGCGGACGCCCTCGGGGGCCTTGCGCAGGATCGAGCGGATACGGGCGTAGGCGTACTGGAGGTAGACGGACGTGTCGCCGTTCAGCGAGACCATCTGGTCCAGGTCGAACTTGTAGTCCCGGTTCGCCGACGTCGACAGGTCCGCGTACTTCACCGCGCCGATGCCCACCTGGGTGCCCCGCTCGGCGATCTCCTCCTCGGACAGGTCCTGCGCCTTCTCCCGGACGACGGCGGACGCACGCTCGATCGCCTCGTCCAGCAGGTCGACCAGGCGGACCGTCTCGCCCGCACGGGTCTTGAACGGCTTGCCGTCCTTGCCGAGGACCGTGCCGAAGGCGAGCTGGACCGCCTTCACGTCGTCGTTCAGCCAGCCGGCCCGGCGCGCGGTCTCGAAGACCATCCTGAAGTGCAGCGCCTGGCGGGCGTCCACCACGTACAGCAGCGTGTCCGCCTTCAGGTGGAAGACGCGGTCGCGGATCGCCGACAGGTCGGTCGCCGCGTAGCCGAAGCCGCCGTCCGACTTCTGCACGATCAGCGGGACCGGCTTGCCGTCCGGGCCCTTGATGTCGTCGAAGAACACGCACAGCGCGCCCTCGGAGCGGACCGCGACACCCGACTCCTCCAGCAGGCGGCAGGTCTCGGCGAGCATGTCGTTGTAGCCGGACTCGCCGACGATGTCGGGGTCGCGGATCTCCATGTCCAGCTTCTCGAAGACGGAGAAGAAGTAGATCTTCGACTCGTCGACGAACCTCTGCCACATGGCGAGCGTGGCCGGGTCGCCCGCCTGCAGGTCGACCACCCGGCGCCGGGCGCGCGTCTTGAACTCCTCGTCGGAGTCGAAGAGCTTCCGGGCCGCCTTGTAGAGGCGGTCGAGGTTCGACATCGCCTCCTCGCCGGAGACCGCGCCGTCCTCGGCGGACTTGTGGTCCAGCTCGTGCGGGTGCTCGTCCAGGTACTGGATGAGCATGCCGAACTGGGTGCCCCAGTCACCGATGTGGTGGCGGCGGATCACGTTCTCGCCGGTGAACTCCAGGAGCTGGACCACCGAGTCGCCGATCACCGCGGACCGCAGGTGCCCGACGTGCATCTCCTTCGCCACGTTCGGCTGGGCGTAGTCGATCACCGTGGTGCCGGGCCGCTCGGCGAACGGCACGCCGAGGCGGCCGGTGTCGTCCGCGTACCGCGCGGCCAGGTTCTCGATGATCGCCCGGTCCGTGATCGTGATGTTGAGGAAGCCCGGTCCGGACACCTCGACGTCCTTGATCACGTCACCGGTGACCACGTGCGCGACGACCTCGGCGGCCAGCTCCCGGGGGTTCGCCTTCGCCTTCTTGGCCAGCGCGAGGATGCCGTTGGCCTGGAAGTCCGCCCGGTCGCTTCGTCGCAGCAGCGGGTCCGCGCCGGCTGCCTCCGGCCGGGTGGCCGAAAGGGCGGACGCGAGCTGCTGCTGGACGGAGTCGTTGAGGGACGTGACCGAGGCCATGGAGTGGCTGCCGTTCTCTCGGGTTCGTGGACTGCTACGGGAACCGAGTATCCCACGCGGTGAAAAGCGGTTTTCGCGGATGCGGCCCGGCCTGGGAGAATGGAGCGGTCAGCCGTGCGACCGTAGTGGCTGCCCCAGCAGAAAGAAGGACGTGCCGATCGTGGCTCAGAGCACCGAGACCACCGACTGGGTCTCCCGTTTCGCGGATGAGGTCATCGAGGAGTCGGAGCGTCGGGCCCCGGGCAAACCGGTCGTCGTCGCGTCCGGGCTGTCGCCGTCCGGTCCGATCCACCTGGGCAACCTCCGCGAGGTCATGACCCCGCACCTCGTCGCCGACGAGATCCGGCGCCGCGGCCACCGGGTCCGGCACCTGATCTCCTGGGACGACTACGACCGGTACCGCAAGGTCCCGGCCGGCATCGCCGGCGTCGACGAGTCCTGGTCCGAGCACATCGGCAAGCCGCTGACCTCCGTCCCGGCACCCGAAGGTTCCGCGTACCCGAACTGGGCGGAGCACTTCAAGGCCGCGATGACCGAGTCGCTGGCCGAGCTGGGCGTGGAGTTCGACGGGATCAGCCAGACCGAGCAGTACACCTCCGGGGTCTACCGCGAGCAGATCCTGCACGCCATGAAGCACCGGCACGACATCGACGCGGTCCTCGCCCAGTACCGGACCAAGCCGAAGCCGGCCGACGCCGCCCGGAAGAAGCAGCAGCAGAAGCCGGTCGACGAGGCCGAGCTGGAGGCCGCCGAGGGCTCGGGCGCCGCCGCCGAGGACGACGGCAGCTCCGGCTCCGCCGGGTACTTCCCGTACAAGCCGTACTGCGGCAACTGCGAGAAGGACCTCACCACCGTCACCTCCTACGACGACGACTCCACCGAGCTGACGTACGCCTGCACCTCGTGCGGCTTCTCCGAGACCGTCCGACTCAGCGAGTTCAACCGCGGCAAGCTGGTCTGGAAGGTCGACTGGCCCATGCGGTGGGCCTACGAGGGCGTGGTCTTCGAGCCGAGCGGCGTGGACCACTCCTCGCCCGGGTCGTCGTTCCAGGTCGGCGGGCAGATCGTCGGGATCTTCGGCGGCAAGCAGCCCATCGGCCCCATGTACGCCTTCGTCGGCATCAGCGGCATGGCCAAGATGTCGTCCTCGCGCGGCGGCGTGCCCACGCCCGCCGACGCGCTGAGGATCATGGAGCCCCAGCTGCTGCGCTGGCTGTACGCCCGCCGCAAGCCCAACCAGTCCTTCAAGATCGCCTTCGACCAGGAGATCCAGCGTCTCTACGACGAGTGGGACCGGCTCGACGCCAAGGTCGCCGACGGCTCCGCGCTGCCCGCCGACGTCGCCGCGCACTCCCGCGCGGTGCGCACGGCGAGCGGTGAGCTGCCGCGGACGCCCCGGCCGCTGCCGTACCGCACCCTCGCCTCGGTGGCCGACATCACCGCCGGCCACGAGGACCAGGCGCTGCGCATCCTCAGCGAGCTCGACCCGGCCGACCCGCTCGCCTCGCTCGACGAGGCCCGGCCGCGCTACGACAAGGCCGAGGCGTGGATCAACACCCACGTCCCCGCCGACCAGCGCACCATCGTCCGCGAGGAGCCCGACGCCGAGCTGCTGAAGTCGCTCGACGAGGAGGACCGCAAGGCCCTGCGGCTGCTGCTCGACGGGCTCGCCGACCACTGGTCGCTGGACGGGCTCACCCACCTCGTCTACGGCGTGCCCAAGGTCCGGGCCGGCTTCTCCGCCGACGCCACGCCCAAGGAGCTGCCGCCGGAGATCAAGACCGCCCAGCGGTCGTTCTTCGCGCTGCTCTACCACCTGCTGGTCGGGCGGGACACCGGCCCGCGCCTGCCCACGCTGCTGCTCGCGGTGGGGCAGGACCGGGTGCGGACGCTGCTCGGGGAGTAAGGAGCCCGCGGTCCGGCGCCGAAGAGGGCGACGAACGAGACCGACGAGACCGACGAGGGCGACGAAAGAGGGGGCGCCCGGTGAGATCACCGGGCGCCCCCTCTTCGGCTTCCGTTCGTCCTTCGTTCCGCCCTGCGTTCCGTCCCGCGTCGCGGTCAGGCGATGTGGTCCTCCTCCAGCTCCGCCGAGTGGCGCTTCTGGAAGCGTTCCGCGAGGACCTTCAGGGCGCTGGGGCTCAGCGTCGTGCCGTAGGTCGCCTGGATGTTGTCGCCGAGGACCCGGGGCGTGGGGTAGCTGCCGTCTATCGACTGGCGGAACACCTGGTAGTACGCCTCCTCGTCCGGCTCGGCGACCGGGGTGCCGCCGCCCTCGCCGAGCTCGCGCGTGCGGCCCGGGCTCACCGGGATCGGAAAGCTGCCGGTCTCCTCCGGAGTGGGCTCCTGGACGGGGGGCTCCTCCTGGTACTGGTCCTGGTACTGCTCGGCCTGCTGCTGCTCCGCGTACCACTGGGCGTACGCGGCGTCCGGGTCGTACGTGGGGTCGTAGCCCCCGTGGTACTCGACGGACTGCGGGTTCCGGGCGTGCAGCCAGGGGTTCTGCTGGTCGGGGGCGGGCTCGTCCCGCGCGGGCTCCGCGTCCCGCACCTGCTCCGGCTCGGCGTCCCGCACCTGCTCCGGGTCCGGGTTCCGGTCGGCGACCAGCTCGGGGCGCTGCTCGGCGGGCGGTGCCGCCTTCCGCAGGGCGGGCGCCGTCCGGTCGTCCCGGGTGACCTCGGCCCGGTCGGGCTGCGGCGCCGGCGGGATCAGCGCCGGTTCTATGCCCGCCGCCGCCAGGCCCGCCGGGGCGGTCTCGGCGAGGGGGACGCCGTACTTGGCCAGGCGCAGCGGCATCAGGGCCTCCACCGGGGCCTTGCGGCGCCAGGCGCGGCCGAAGCGGGAACGCAGCCGGGCCTGGTAGACCAGACGCTCCTGCTCCAGCTTGATCACCTGCTCGTAGGAGCGCAGCTCCCACAGCTTCATCCGCCGCCAGAGCAGGAACGTGGGGACCGGCGAGAGCAGCCACCGGGTGAGGCGGACGCCCTCCATGTGCTTGTCGGCGGTGATGTCGGCGATCCGGCCGATCGCGTGCCGGGCCGCCTCCACCGAGACCACGAACAGCACCGGGATCACCCCGTGCATGCCCACGCCGAGCGGATCCGGCCACGCCGCCGCACCGTTGAAGGCGATCGTCGCCGCCGTCAGCAGCCACGCCGTCTGCCGCAGCAGCGGGAAGGGGATGCGGATCCACGTCAGCAGCAGGTCCAGGGCCAGCAGGACGCAGATACCGGCGTCGATGCCGATCGGGAAGACATAACTGAAGTCCCCGAAGCCCTTCTTCAGGGCCAGTTCCCGGACGGCCGCGTACGAACCCGCGAAGCCGATTCCGGCGATGATCACGGCACCGGTGACGACCACGCCGATGAGAACCCGGTGCATCCGTGTCAGCTGCAGTGGCGCGGCCACCCGTACTCCCCTCCCGTTGCGTGTTGTTGCGCGCAACAGAGTGGCACATGTGTGCGGAGGACGGGTGGCCGGTTCTGGTTCAACGCTCGGTCAGCTCTTGGCCGGCGCCTTGGAGGCGGACTCCGTCTCCGAGTCCGCGCCCGACGCCGACGGCGATCCCGCCTCCGACGGCGCGCCGCTCGACTCGCCGGCTCCGGCGCCCTCGTCGTTCGCCTTCGTCACCGCGGCCACCGCCTCCTTGGCCGCCTTCTGCGCGTCCTTCATCAGGTCGTCGGCGCTGGGGGTCTTGTCACCGGCGAGACCGGCACCGTTGTAGTCGAGGGTGACGACCACGTTCTCCACGCGCACCACCACCGTCTGCTGCTTGAAGGTGCCTTCCTTCTTCTTCAGGTCGTACCGCACGGCCGTCGCCTCGTCGCCGGTCTCGGCGAGCGGCTCCGCCTCGGTCTTCTGGGCGCCCTCGACCGCCTGCGCGTCCCGCACCTGCTTGTCGTAGTACTCCTTGGCCAGCTTGTCCCCCGGGCCCCGCGTCACGTCCGACTCGAAGCGCAGCAGCGACACGTTCAGCCAGCGGAACTGCGAGCCCTTCACACCGTTGTTGTCGAGGCTGTTCCAGGAGCAACTGGCGCGCGTCGCCACGTCGTCCGACGCGCCCTCCTTGCCGGACTTCGCCTTCGGGACGAGGTCCTCCAAGGTCTTCTTCGGCAGTACCTTGCACGACTCCGGGAGCGTCCCGTACGCGGCCGCCCGCACCGTCGGGGACGGACTCGCCGAGGCCGACGCCGACGCCTGTGACGCCTTGTCCTTGCCGTCGTCGGAGCCGGAGTCCGAGGAGCAGCCGGCGGCGACCAGCATCACGGGGACGACAGCCGCGCAGACAAGGACGCGGGCAAGGCGCTTCACTCGCTGGTCTTCACGCTGGTCTCGCTGTGCTCGTCGCTGCATGGTTCCTTCACTCATGACGCTCGTGTTCCCTGCGGTCAGAACGGGGTCCGAGGGGTCACGGTACGCGGTGAGTCGTCCGTGCGGTCCCCCTTCGCGCGCTGTGCGCACGGGCGCGGAGGAGCCGTGAAGGGTGCTCAGCCGCTCAGCGAATCGGCCAGCCGGGAGGCCAGTTTCCGTGCCCTGTCCTGCATTTCCTTGCTGTCCGGGGCGACGCCGACGACCGCCGGCTGCTCCGCGTACTCGACGGTCACGATGACGTTGGACGTGCGGAACGCCACAGTCACCGTGCGCTGCTGGGCGGTCGAACCGGAGCTGTCCAGCGCGTCGTCGAGGAAGGCCTCGTCGCCGAGACCCTCCAGGAGCCGGGGCTGGAGGTCGGCGGGCGAATCGGACGCCGAGGAGGAACCGGACGAGGAGGGAGGAGAGGAGGAACCGGACGGGGAACCGGACGAGGACGGCGACGAACTCGGGTCCGCGGAAGGGCTGCTGCCGGCGCCGGTCGGACCGGAGCGCGTGGCTTCCGGCTCCGGGAGGTGCGCCGCGGTCCGCTTCCTCGCGAAGAGCCGCTCGGCCTGGCTGTCGTCGCTGACGGCGTTGTCGTAGGAGACGATCCGCTCGAAGTCGACCAGCAGGTGGTCGGTCGCCTCCGCCGACTCCACCTTCCAACGGCAGCCCACCTTGCGGTCGGTGTCGTACGTGAGGGTCGCCTCGCCCGCGTACGCCTTCTCGCGCTGCGCCTCGTCGGTCAACTCCCGTAGTCCGGGCAGGAGTTCCTCGAGCGTCCGGTCGCCGATCACGCCGCAGGGCTCGGGGAGCGTGGCGTACCTGCCGGGCTGGGCCGCCTGCGTCGCGGTGCCGGCGCTCCCCGGGTTGGAGTTGTCCGCCGTGCCGCCCTCGCCCGAGCCGCCGGTGCAGCCGGCCAGCACGGCCGCCAGAAGTGCGGCGACGCCGGGTACGTACGCCCTCCGCTGCACGGCCGGGCTCCTCTCGACGGTGTGGGTGCGGGCCGGCGGGCCCGCGGGGTCCCCAGCGTCCTCACTGGTGTTCCCCAGTGTCCCCGCTGGTTATTCGCTTGCCGCAGGGGGGCGCCCCCCGCAGACAATGTGTATCGCACGCACTGCCGTGGACGCCGGTCCGTCATCCCTTTTCACCGACCTTGGCGCCAGTTTTGCGATTCTGGATTTTTCGATACTTCTGTTCGTGTGCCGGGGGAAAGGGTACGTTATGTCGTACGTGGAACTGCCGGGTGCGAAGGTGCCGATCCGTCTGTGGACGGACCCGGCGACGGTCGAGGAGGGCGCCCTCCAGCAGTTGCGGAACGTGGCGACCCTGCCGTGGATCAAGGGCCTGGCCGTGATGCCGGACGTGCACTACGGAAAGGGCGCGACGGTCGGGTCGGTCATCGCGATGCAGGGTGCGGTGTGCCCGGCGGCGGTGGGCGTCGACATCGGCTGCGGCATGTCGGCGGTGCGGACGTCCCTGACGGCGAACGACCTTCCCGGTGATCTCTCCCGGCTGCGGTCGAAGATCGAGCAGGCGATCCCGGTGGGGCGGGGGATGCACGACGACCCGGTCGACCCGGGCCGGCTGCACGGCTTCGCGGCCGGCGGCTGGGACGACTTCTGGGGGCGGTTCGGCGGGGTGGCGGACGCGGTGAGGTTCCGCGAGGAGCGGGCCGCGAAGCAGATGGGGACGCTGGGCGGCGGAAACCACTACATCGAACTTTTGTTCGATTCTGGAGGTGTGGTGTGGCTCACTCTGCACTCCGGCTCCCGGAACATCGGCAAGGAGCTCGCCGAGCACCACATCGGCGTGGCCCAGAAGCTCCCGCACAACCAGGGCCTGGTCGACCGCGACCTCGCCGTCTTCGTCTCGGACACCCCGCAGATGGCGGCGTACCGCAACGACCTGTTCTGGGCGCAGGAGTACGCGAAGTACAACCGCTCGATCATGATGGCGCTCCTGAAGGACGTGATCCGCAAGGAGTTCAAGAAGGCCAGGCCGACCTTCGAGCCGGAGATCTCTTGCCACCACAACTACGTGGCGGAGGAGCGGTATGAGGGTATGGATCTGCTCGTGACCCGCAAGGGCGCGATCCGGGCGGGTTCCGGCGAGTACGGGATCATCCCGGGATCGATGGGGACCAGCTCGTACATCGTGAAGGGGCTCGGCAACGAGAAGGCGTTCAACTCCGCCTCGCACGGAGCGGGCCGGCGTATGAGCCGGAACGCGGCGAAGCGTCGGTTCACCGTACGGGACTTGGAGCAGCAGACAAGCGGAGTGGAGTGCCGGAAGGACTCCGGTGTTCTGGACGAGATTCCGGGGGCCTACAAGAACATCGACCAGGTGATGGGCCAGCAGCGCGATCTCGTGGAGGTCGTGGCAAAGCTGAAGCAGTTCGTGTGCGTGAAGGGCTGAGGCACGGGGCCCCTGGGTCCCTGGGCCCCGCGGTCGGTCACTGATCCGCGGGCATCCGTGCTCGGCCGTTCCGCAGGCGCCATAGGCGGATGCAGCAACTCTTCTCCGTGCGCCCCAGTTCCGCGGCCGCCTCGGCGTCGTTGTTCAGCCGCAGCAGAATGCGGTCTTCTTGCTCCGTCCAGCGCCTGCGCCGAGGCGCGCTCCTCATGCCGGCCGGCCTGACCCACTCGCTCAGCGCACTTGCGGCGGCCTGCTTGCGCGCCAGGCACAGTGAACCCGGGTAGTAGAGGTGGGCGGCGAGTCTCTGCGCATTCTCCTTCGTGTAGAGGATGTTGTAGACGCCGTCTCGTGCATTGCGGTTGAGGGCGCGCTCCGCACCTGTGACCTGCTGTGTGTACAAACAGACGTACAAGCCGACCGCTGTGCTCGCGGTCGTCACGGCGACGAAGGGGAACCCTGCTTCGGTAATGCCTACGGAGCCGTCCGCGTCGATGATCCCACGCACGTAGTCGCGTGCCGAAAAGGTTCCCCGTGGCGGTGCGATCGTCCGGGACTTCCGCCCGTAGGGAAGGCCGAGTTCGTTGATCCGGGTTCTGGCCTCGAGTGCGCACAAGGTCCAGATGGCCGAGGTGTGGACCTCGGCGAAATTCGTCGCCCGCGTGCGTTCGGTGATGTTGCTGTAGTAGGGAGTGAGTCTCTGGAACTCATGCAGGACATGAGAGTCTCGGGCACTGATCTCGACGGTCAGCCGCCCTTTCCGGCCCGTTCCTTTCTCCAGGTGTCCGTCCGCTTGCAGGAAGCCGAACATGTACGCGTAATCAGGCACCGAGAGATCCATGAACTGGTGAGCGATAGGCTCGCAGTCAGCCACAGGGAAGCCTCCACTTCCTTGCTGGTCAGGCTCTCGTCGGGACCGGCATCCCGGCGAGGGCCGTCGCGTTGCAGGTGTGGCAGGAGCCTAGATTTTCCGTTCGCATTCCGTTCGGGTGATCGGTCTTCTTCATCCCTGTGAGTTAACCGCGTCGTCCGTTCTCCGAGTCCTTGCTTCTTTCCGATCCCCTTGCTCCGTGTGCTTCGCGACATGGGTCGTCGCGAACGCCGCGACGTGGATGCCGAACAGGGAGGAGCCGAAGAAGTACCGGACGCAGCGCCCGCGCTTCTGCTTCAGAGTCAGGCGCTGCCTCCCGGTCGCCGTCAGCGCGGCTCCCGGTGGACCTTGGTGTTCGACGCCTGGGCGCGCGGGCGGACGACGAGCAGGTCGATGTTGACGTGGCTCGGGCGGGTCACCGCCCAGGCGATGGTGTCGGCGACGTCGTCGGCCGTCAGGGGCTCGGCGACGCCCTCGTAGACCTTGGCGGCCTTCTCCGCGTCGCCGCCGAAGCGGGTGAGCGCGAACTCCTCCGTCCTGACCATGCCGGGCGCGATCTCGACGACGCGCACCGGCCGGCCGACGATCTCCAGGCGCAGGGTCTCGGCGAGGACGTGCTCGGCGTGCTTGGCGGCGACGTAGCCCGCGCCGCCCTCGTAGGTGGCGTGGCCGGCGGTGGAGGACACGACGACGACCGTGCCGTCGCCGCTCGCCTCCAGCTTGGGCAGCAGGGCCTGGGTGAGGTTGAGGGTGCCGATGACGTTCGTCTCGTACATCGTGCGCCAGTCGTCCGGGTCGCCGGTCGCGACGGGGTCGGCGCCGAGCGCGCCGCCGGCGTTGTTGACGAGGACGCCGACGGTCTTGAAGGCGGTGGCGAACTCGTCGACGGCCGCCCGGTCGGTGACGTCGAGCGGGTACGCCGTCGCGGAGTGGCCGGCCGCGGTGAGTTCCTCGGCGAGTGCTTCGATGCGGTCCTTGCGGCGGGCGGTGAGGACGACGCGGTAGCCGGCCTCGGCGAGCCGGCGTGCCGTGGCGGCGCCGATCCCGCTGCTCGCGCCGGTGACGACGGCGATACGGGACGCGGCGGGCGGGACGGCGGTGGCCATGGGCTGCTCCTCGGACGGTGCGGGCGCGCGGCTGCGGTGTGCTGTGTGCTGTGTGCTGTGTGCGGTGTGCGGTGTGCGGTGTGCGGTGCGGTGGTCTGCCGTGGTGCGGCGGGCCCGGCCAGCATAAGGCGGGCGGGAGGGCCTGCGGCGGGGCGGTGTTCCGGCACGGGGGTGCCCCGGTACAGGGGTGTCCCGGCACCGGGCTGCCCCGGTACGGGGATGTCCCGGCACCGGGCTGTCCCGGTACGGGGGCGTCCCGGCGGGCCGGGGTGCCCCCGTCAGCCGTTGCGCGGTGCCCACATGATCAGGGCCATGCCGGCGAGGCACACCAGCGCGCCGGCGATGTCCCAGCGGTCCGGGCGGTAGCCGTCCGCGACCACGCCCCACAGGATCGAGCCGGCGACGAAGATGCCGCCGTAGGCGGCGAGGACGCGGCCGAAGTGGGCGTCGGGCTGGAAGGTGGCGACGAAGCCGTAGGCGCCGAGGGCGAGGACGCCGCCGGCCGCCCACATCCAGCCGCGGTGCTCGCGCACGCCCTGCCAGACCAGCCAGGCGCCGCCGATCTCGAACAGGGCGGCGAGGACGAACAGGGCGGCGGAGCGGAGGATCAGCATGCGGGCAGCTTCGCACGCCCGTTCCGGTCCCCGGCGCGTCACCTGATGGACGGCGCCTGGTGCGGGCCGCGCGGGGGATACATCCGCTCAGCGGGCACAGAAGGAGTAGAGGACGCGGAAGCCGCGGAGGGTGAGGAGCGGGAGATGCCGGAGAGCACGCGGTCGGGCCTGATGGCGGAGCTGACCGTGGTCTCCCGGCGCTCCATGGCGTCCCAGGCCCTGTTCAACCAGGCCCTCGCCGATCATCTGGGTCTGCACCCCACCGATCTGCAGTGCCTGAACCTGCTCACGCTGGAGGGCGGTCCGGTGACGACCGGCCGGATCGCGGAGCTGACCGGACTGACGACCGGGTCGGCGACGCGGCTGGTGGACCGGCTGGAGCGGGCGGGCTACGTGGTCCGGGAGCGGGACGAGGGCGACCGGCGGCGGGTGCTGGTGGCGACGGTGCCGGAGCGGGCCGCCGAGTTCGAGCGGGTGTGGGAGCGCCTCGGCGGCGACTGGGCCGCGCTCTTCGAGGACCTGGACGACTCCGAGCTGGCCCTGTTCATCGACCGGATGAGGCGGACGACGGACTTCGGCGTGCGGCAGGCCGCGCGTCTGCGGACGGGGGAGGGCCGGGAGGTCTCGCCCGCTCCGGCGCCGTAGCGTTCCCGGGCGCGGTGCACCGCGTCGACGCGGGGCTCCGACCGGTCCTTCACGGCGGTCGGGAGCGGGCCCGGGCCGTGTCCGGGCGGGGCGCGGGGGCGTCGCGGAGCTGGGGCGCGATGTGCTCCTGGGCGCGCCC
The DNA here is from genome assembly GCF_002078235.1 of Streptomyces viridosporus. GTDB lineage: Bacteria > Actinomycetota > Actinomycetes > Streptomycetales > Streptomycetaceae > Streptomyces > Streptomyces viridosporus. The sequence continues at coordinate 27 of NZ_MSGP01000430.1, read as the reverse complement.
CGCCGCCGCGCCCAGGAGCACATCGCG
>NZ_MSGP01000043.1 GCF_002078235.1 Streptomyces viridosporus | reverse complement strand
CCGGCCGGGGTGCGGGGGTCGCCCCCGGGCGGAGACGGCACGGAGAAGCCGGCGAGCCCGGGGCGTCGAGACCGAACTGCCGGGCGAGGCACTCGTCCGGCCCCGGCTCCGGCCGGAGCGCTCACACGCACGTCGAAAAGGGCGGCCCCTCTGCGGGGGCCGCCCTTTTCGGTGTCACCGTGTCTCGTACGCCGTCCCGGGACGCACGAGCGTCGGGGTCACTTGCCCTTGGCGGCTTCCTTCAGCTTGGAGCCCGCGGAGACCTTCACGCTGTAGCCGGCCGGGATCTGGATCGGCTCACCGGTCTGCGGGTTGCGCGCGGTGCGAGCGGCACGGTGGGTGCGCTCGAAGGTCAGGAAGCCGGGGACGGTGACCTTCTCGTCGCCCTTGGAGACGATGTCGCCGACGACCTCGGCGAACGCGGCCAGCACGGCGTCGGCGTCCTTGCGGGTCACCTCGGCACGGTCGGCCAGCGCGGCCACCAGCTCACTGCGGTTCATGTTGTTACTCCCGTGTTCTTCTTGCCGTTGAGGCGTGCCACGCGGCGGAGCCGCATGTCGGGCACGGCGAAGCCGATGCTGCCAGGTTCCTCGGTGAGTCCCCGGACCCGGGTCCGTCGTCAGACCCTCGCGCCCAGAGACGCATCCTGCCTCTACCAGCGGCGGTAATGCCAATCCGGCACCCGCAGGAGTCGTGAGAACACCCGAGGGAGTCACACGAAGAACACCACGGCCCCCGATGCGGTGACGTTCGGTCCGCTTCCGGCGACGGACCGCAGGGATCTGCGCCCGAGCCTGGCCGCCACCCTAGAGGCGGTCAGGACCTACGCGTTCCACGACGCGCCGGTGTGAAACCGGCCGTGGCGATCCTCACAGCCCGGGAGCGGCCGACCGGCCCCGCAACGTCCGGGAGCTCACGCCCCGGCCGCCCTGGCCGCGTCCCGCACCGCACCGGCCACCGCGCCCGCGACCTTGTCGTTGAACACGCTCGGGATGATGTAGTTCGGGTTCAGCTCGTCCTCGGTCACCACGTCGGCCAGCGCCTGCGCGGCGGCCAGCATCATCTCGGTGTTGACGGTGCGGGACTGGGCGTCCAGCAGGCCGCGGAACACACCGGGGAACACCAGCACGTTGTTGATCTGGTTGGGGAAGTCGGAGCGCCCGGTGGCCACGACCGCCGCCGTCTGGCGGGCGACCGCCGGGTCCACCTCGGGGTCGGGGTTCGCGAGCGCGAACACGATCGCCCCCTCGGCCATCGCGGCCACGTCCGCGCCGTCGAGGACGTTCGGGGCGGAGACGCCGATGAAGACGTCCGCGCCGCGCACCGCGTCCTTCAGCGTGCCGGTGAGGTTCTCGGGGTTGGTGTGGTCGGCGATCCAGTGCAGGGCCGAGGCCGGGTCGACGTCGGCCAGGTCCTCGCGGCCCGCGTGGACGACCCCGTGGATGTCGGCCACGACGGCGTTCTTCACCCCCGCGGCGAGCAGCAGCTTCAGGATGGCCGTGCCGGCCGCGCCGGCGCCGGACATGACGACGCGGATGTTCTCGATCCCCTTGCCGGTGACCCGCAGGGCGTTGGTGAGGGCCGCCAGGACGACGATCGCGGTGCCGTGCTGGTCGTCGTGGAAGACGGGGATGTCCAGCGCCTCGCGCAGCCGGGCCTCGATCTCGAAGCAGCGGGGGGCGGAGATGTCCTCCAGGTTGATGCCGGCGAAGCCCGGGGCGATGGCCTTGACGATCTCGACGATCGCGTCGGTGTCCTGGGTGTCGAGGCAGAGCGGCCAGGCGTCGATGCCGGCGAACCGCTTGAACAGGGCCGCCTTGCCCTCCATGACCGGCAGCGCGGCCTTGGGGCCGATGTTGCCCAGGCCCAGCACGGCGGAGCCGTCGGTGACGACCGCGACGGAGTTGCGCTTGATGGTGAGGCGGCGGGCGTCCTCGGGGTTCTCGGCGATCGCCATGCAGACGCGGGCCACGCCCGGCGTGTAGACCATGGACAGGTCGTCACGGTTGCGGATGGGGTGCTTCGACGCCATCTCGATCTTGCCGCCGAGGTGCATGAGGAACGTACGGTCCGAGACCTTGCCCAGGGTGACGCCCTCGATGCCGCGCAGCTGCTCGACGATCTCGTCGGCGTGGGCGGTAGAGGTGGCCGCGATGGTGACGTCGATGCGGAGCTTCTCATGGCCGGACGCCGTGACGTCGAGGCCGGTCACCGAGCCTCCGTGGGACTCGACAGCCCCGGTGAGCTGGGATACCGCGGTTCCGCTCGCGGGCACCTCCAGCCGGATGGTCATCGAGTAGGAGACGCTGGGCGCCGTTGCCATGGCGGGCTTCCTCTTTCACCGTTTCGCTGCTGTCGCTGCGTGTCACAGCACTGTGCCGTCCGATCGTCGCACCTACCGCCGAGTACGCGGTAGCCGCTTCGTATTGCGAACGTTTTGTTCGCGGCCGGAGTGGGTACCTCCGGCACATTTCGGAAAACTTGTTCCACCCTACGAGGGAAGATCCGCCCCGGTGAAGGGGCCCCGGCCATGGAAGAGGCCCACGTCACACGGATGACGTGGGCCTCTCGCACGTTTGATGACACCGACCCGCCATGCTCGCCTCGCGGCAAGTGGTCGCTCGAAGCGACGAAGGTTGGGCCCGGGGGCTTGGATCGGGCCGGTGCCACGTCCAGGCTAACAAAAGGATCCCGGTGTGCCATTCCCGTCACGCAAGCGGTTTTTCCGCGCGCCCGGATCAGTCCCTCAGCAGATCCGGCACCCCGGCCGCGTCCGGCTCGTCGCGCTCCTGCGCGACCACCGTCAGCTGCTGGGTGGCCCGGGTGAGCGCCACGTAGAGGACGCGCAGGCCGGCCGGGGACTCGTCGGCGATCTCGGCCGGGGAGACGACGACGGTGGCGTCGTACTCCAGCCCCTTGGCCTCCAGGCTGCCGAGCGCCACCACGCGGTCGCCCAGCCCGTCGAGCCAGCGCCGGGCCTCCTCGCGGCGCTGCATGGCGACGACCACGCCGACCGTGCCGTCGACCCGCTCCAGCAGCCGTGCCGCCTCCTCCCGCACCGTCGCGCCCAGCGCGTCGCGCACGACGGCGAAGCGCGGCTCGACGCCGGTGGAGCGCACCGCCCGCGGCGGCTCGGAGCCGGGCATGGCGAGGGCCAGCACCTTCGACGCCAGGTCGGCGATCTCCGCCGGGTTGCGGTAGTTCACGGTGAGCCGGAACCGGCGGCGCGGCCGGGTGCCGAGGGCCTCGTCGCGGGCCCGGGCGGCCTCGTCGGGGTCGGACCAGGAGGACTGGGCCGGGTCGCCGACGACCGTCCAGGTGGCGTGCCGTCCGCGCCGGCCGACCATGCGCCACTGCATCGGGGTGAGGTCCTGGGCCTCGTCGACGATCACATGGGCGTACTCGACGCGCTCCTGGGCGAGCCGCTCGGCCCGCTCACGCTGCGACTCCTCGCGCACCGGCATCAGCTCCTCCAGGCCGGTGAGCTGGTCCAGCGGGTCGATCTCGCGCTTCCTGCGGGGCCGGGCCGGGGCGCCGAGGACGGCCTGGAGCTCGTCGAGGAGCGCGATGTCGTGCACGGAGTACCCGGCCCGCTGCAGGGAGCGGGCGACCCTGCGGACCTCGCCGGGGTTGAGGACGCGACGGGCCCAGCGGCCCAGGCGCTTCTCGTCCGCCATGGCGCCGAGGACGGCGGCCGGGGTCAGCTCGGGCCACCAGGCGTCGAGGAAGGCGGTGAAGTCGTCCTCGGAGGTGACGTCCTCGTCGAAGGAGGAGCGCAGCTCGGCGGCGAGCTCCGGGTCGGTGTGCCGGCCCGCCGCGCCGTAGCGCTCCCACAGGGCGTCGAGCAGCAGCTTGCGGGCGCGGGGTCGCAGCAGGTTGACCGGTGCGGTGCCGCCGAGGGCGGCGCGGCGGACGTCCGCCAGCTCCCCGGCCCCGAGCTCCAGCCGCCGGCCGAAGACGACGACCCGCAGCCGCTCGGGCGAATCGTTCCCCTCCAGTGCTCCGCGCGCGGCCTTCCGCAGCACCTTGAGCATGCGGGACGAGCCCTTGACGCGGGCCACCGACGGGGAGTCGTACAGCGTGGCCTCGGCGCCCTCGACCAGCGAGCCGATGGCGCGGATGGCGACCTGGCCCTCCTCGCCGAGGGAGGGCAGCACGCCCTCGGTGTAGGCGACCAGCAGGGGGGTGGGCGAGACGATCAGGATGCCGCCCGCGTACCGGCGCCGGTCCTGGTAGAGCAGGTAGGCCGCCCGGTGCAGGGCGACGGCGGTCTTGCCGGTGCCGGGGCCGCCCTCGACCTGGGTCACGGAGGCGGCGGGGGCGCGGATCACCAGGTCCTGCTCGGCCTGGATGGAGGCCACGATGTCCCGCATGGTGTGGGTACGGGCCCGGCCGAGCGCGGCCATCAGGGCGCCGTCGCCGATCACGGGCAGCTCGTGGCCGTCGAGGGACGCCGCCAGCTCGGGGCGCATCAGGTCGTCCTCGACGCCGAGGACGCGGCGGCCCTTGGAGCGGATCACCCGGCGGCGCACGACCCGGCCGGGGTCGACCGGGGTGGAGCGGTAGAAGGGCGCGGCGGCGGGCGCCCGCCAGTCGATGACCAGCGGGGCGTAGTCCTCGTCGAGGACGCCGATCCGGCCGATGTGCAGGGTCTCGGCGATGTCGGCGGTGTTGTCGGGGCGCACGGCGCCCTCGGCGGGCTCGACGGCGGTGTAGGCGCCGTCGGGCCCCTTCTTGCCGTCCTTGCCGAGCAGCAGGTCGATGCGGCCGAAGAGGAAGTCCTCGAACTCGTTGTTCAGCCGGTTGAGGTGAACGCCGGCCCGGAAGACCTGGGCGTCCCGCTCGGCGAGGGCGCCGGGCGTGCCGACCTGGCCGCGCCGGGCGGCGTCGCGCATGAGGAACTCGGCCTCGTGGATCTTCTCCTCGAGACGCCGGTACACCCGGTCCAGGTGTTCCTGTTCGACGCGGATCTCCCGGTCGCGAACGGAGTCGTGAACCGGACCGACCGCGGTTTCCTGTTGAGCCTGAGCGGCCACCGGGCCCCCTTCTGACGTGCTGGGCAGCCGTCAACCGTACGCGAAGGGGGCCCCGGGAGGCTACGCGTCCACTTCGACCAGCACCTTGCCGTCGAAGGTCATCACCTGGAAGTGGTCGATCTTGTTCGGATCGAACGAGGAGCCGCCCTGGATGTACAGCGGCTGCCTGGCCTTCTCCGTCTTGGCGTCCGGCAGGCCGTAGCCCTCGCCGGGGACGGACCAGGAGGTGACGGTCTCCCGCTCGCCGTTCTTGCCGACGGCGATCAGCGCGCACTTCTGCGGGCCCTTGACGTTCTTCAGTTCCGTGACGATCTCGGTGCCCCAGAGCTTCTTCTCCCGCGCCACGGTCGCGGAGACCTTGGTGCCGGGGTCGGTGGCCGAGACCTTGTCGGAGGCCTTGTCGAAGGCGTCCTTGACCGGGTCCGCCGCGAGCGTCCGGTTGGTGCCGCCACCGCCGCCACCGCCACCGCCGTCCCCGCCGGTGGTCGCCACGGCCACGAACGGCCCGCTGACGATCAGCGCGCCCGCCGCGGCCACCATGTAGAAGTTGCGGCGGCGCTTCCTCGCGCGGCGCTCGGCGACCTCGTCGACCAGCTTCTCCACCACGCGCGGGCTCGGCTTGGCCGACAGCGACTCGCCGATGGCGGGCGTCCCGGCGCCGGGCAGGTCCGCGAGCGCGGCCAGCATCGGCTCCATGCCCGCGAGTTCGTCGAGCTGCTGGGCGCACCACTCGCAGCTCGCGAGGTGCGCCTCGAACGCGGTGGCCTCGGCATCGTCGAGGATGCCCAGGGCGTAGGCACCGACGGTCTCGTGTTCATTCGGCACCGGTGATCCCTGCATGGCTCCAGACATACCCGCGCCACCCGTGCCGAATCCCTGATTTCCCCCGTACACACTCATCACGCCGTCACCCCCCGCTCCTCCAGTGCCAGCTTCATCGAACGCAGGGCGTAGAAGACCCTGGAGCGGACGGTACCGCTGGGTATGCCGAGCGTCTCCGCCGCCTCATTGACGGTACGCCCCTTGAAGTACGTCTCGACGAGCACCTCCCGGTGAGCAGGGGTCAGGTCGTCGAGTGCGTCCGACAGCGTCATCAGCCACAGCGCCTTGTCGATCTCGTCCTCCGCGGGGATGACCTCCAGCGGCGACGGATCGACCTCCTGCGGCCGGGCCTGCCGGCTGCGGTGGCCGTCGATGACGATGCGTCGGGCGACCGTCACCAGCCAGGGGCGTACCGAACCGGTCGCCCGATTGAGCTGACCGGCGTTCTTCCAGGCACGGATGAGCGTTTCCTGCACGACGTCCTCGGCGCGCTGCCGGTCTCCGGCGACCAGCCGCAGGACGTAGGCCAGCAAGGGTCCGGCGTGCTCTCGGTACAGCGCACGCATCAGCTCCTCATCGGGTTCCGAGGGCTGGGACATGCGATGTCGGGCCCTCGATGCACGTTCATTGGCCACGACAGAATCCTTGCGCACGCCCACCTCCGATGTCCGGGGGATCCCCCAGCCGGTCGCTCCACAACCGGTACGGACGCGAGGGGTTGGGTGTTCAAAGGGAGGCGGCAGTTTTCTGCGGGACGGCGCGCGGACCGGGACATGGGGTCACATTCCCCGCACTTCTCCTTCACATTTCCGACACGCCGAAGGAGCGGGCGCGCTTTCCGTGGAACGGGGACGTCAAACCGGGCGTGACCGATATCACTTCACCTGCTCGACTAGGGGCGCGGCACAGAAGTCGCATAGGGGACGAAGGCGTTGGGGAACGGGTGCCTCAAGTGCGGCTGCCCCAGGCGCGGGTGTCTCAGGCTCAGGTGCCCCGGGCCCGGGTGTCTCAGGCCCGAGTGTCTCAGGCGCGGGTGAGGGCGGCGCGGCGGCGGTGGCGGGCCACCCGTTCGCGGTTCCCGCAGACCTCGCTGGAGCACCAGCGCCTCCTGCGGCCCCGGGAGGTGTCGAGGTACACGATCGGGCAGTTGTCGCCCTCGCACTGCCGCAGGCCCGCGCGCGCCACCGGATCGGTGAGCAGGTCCACGGCGTCCCGCGCGACCGCCGCGAGCAGCGCGGCGCGGCCGGGCGGGCCGTCGAGACGGCGCACCAGCAGGCCGTCGTCACCGGGCACCGCGCACGGGGCCGGGGGTGCCACCCGGGCGAGGTCGTTGACCCGCGCGAGCGCGAGGTCGTACGCGGGGGCGCCGGGAGCCGCACCGGGCGGCCGGCCCGCCCGGCCGCGCACCAACAGGGCGAGGCGTCCGCGCAGTTCGCGGAAGGCCGCCGGCCACGAGGGGTCGGCGTGGACCAGCGAGGTGCCCGGCGGGACGAGTCCCGAGCCGGTGATCCAGGCGCGCAGCACCTCGACGGAGTCGAGCCGTTCCACGGGGTGCGTGGTCGCGAGCAGGTCCAGGCAGACCCGCCCGGTGTCGAACCGCAGCTCGTGGGGCGCCGTGGCCGTACCCAGTGCCATGTGCCTGTCACCGCCTAGGGTTCCGCCCCGGTCGGGTGGGGACCGGTGCGACGCGAGTGAGGGACCGGGACATCCCCTCCCTACAGTGCCTGCCCGCTCCCGCACCCGTAACCCCCCGCACGGCGTCCTCGTCCGCCGGGCCGGTCGCCCCGCTCAGGCGTCCGCGTACTTCGACTCCGCCCGCGGGTCCAGGGCGAGCCGGTAGCCGCGCTTGACGACCGTCTGGATCAGTCCGGGAGCGCCGAGGGCGCCGCGCAGGCGGGCCATGGCGGTCTCCACCGCGTGCTCGTCGCGGCCCGCTCCCGGCAGGGCGCGCAGCAGGTCCGCGCGGGCGACGACCCAGCCGGGCCGCCGGGCCAGCGCCCGCAGCAGGGACATCCCGGCCGGCGGTACGGGCCTGAGCTCGTCGTCCACCAGGACCGCGTGTCCGCGGATCTCCACCCGGTGCCCGGCGACGGGCAGCGCGCGGGCCCGGGCGGGCAGTTCCCGGCAGAGCACCTGAACGAGGGGGCCGAGCCGGAAGCGTTCGGGCTGGACGGTGTCGACGCCGTGGCCCTGCAGCGGCAGCGCGGTGACCGGGCCGACGCAGGCGGGCAGGACGTCGTGGCCGAGGGCGGCGACCAGGTCGTCGAGCAGGCCGCGCTCCCCGGCCCGGGACAGCAGGGACGCGGCGGCGGGGGCGCTGGTGAAGGTGACCGCGTCCAGGGTCCGGGAGACCGTGGCGTCCAGCAGCCGGTCGACGGGGCCGAGGTCCTCCGGCGGCAGCCACCGGTAGACCGGCACCCCCACCACCTCCGCTCCCCCGGCCCGCAGCGACTCCACGAACCCGGGCAGCGGCTCGCCGTGGAGCTGCACGGCGATGCGCAGACCGTCGACGCCCTCCGCGAGCAGGCGGTCGAGCACCTCGGCCAGGGACTCCGACGCCGGCGACCACTCCTCGGTCAGTCCGGCGGCCCGGATCGCGCCCTTCACCTTGGGGCCGCGCGCCAGGATCCGCACCCCGCCCAGCCTCGCCAGCAGGCGCTCGCCCAGCCCCCAGCCGTCGGCGGCCTCCACCCAGCCCCGGAAGCCGATGGCGGTGGTGGCGACCGCGATGTCCGGGGCCCGCTCGATGAGTTCCTCGGTGGCGGCCAGCAGCTCGCCGTCGTCGGCCAGCGGCACGATCCGCAGGGCCGGGGCGTGCAGCACGGCGGCTCCGCGCCGCTCGAGCAGCGCGCCCAGCTCGTCGGCCCGGCGCGCCGCGGTCACCCCCACGGTGAACCCCGCGAGGGGCCCGTGGTCCGGTCGCTGTCGTTCGTCGTCCATGGCTCTCGTCCCGCTCGGGTCGGCGTCCTGCGTGGAGGGCGGCTCCGCCTCCACGCCGAGCGAGCCTGCCAACGATCCGTGACGGGCCCGGTTCGGCTTCGTGTCACCAGTGTTACGTCATACCTCGGCGCGGCCGAGCCGCGGCTCCCCCTCCGCCGCGACGCCCGCGGCGGCCGGCCGGGCCGCCGGGCGGCGAAGGTATACGGCCCAGGTGACCGCGGAGCAGACCGCGTAGCAGGCGAGGAAGGCGACGAACGCGCCGGTGCCGGAGCCGTGGGAGAGGAAGGACTGGCGGAAGGCCAGGTTGATGCCGACCCCGCCGAGCGCGCCCACCGCGCCGATCAGCCCCATGGCCGCCCCGGACAGCCGGCGTCCGTGCGCGGCGGCCTCCTCCCCGTGCAGCCCCCGGGCCAGGGCCTCGGCCTGGAAGATGCCGGGGATCATCTTGTACGTCGAGCCGTTGCCGACGCCGGTCAGCACGAACAGCACCACGAAGGCGGCGGTGAACAGCGCCGGCGACTCCCGCAGGGAGGCGACGACCAGCACGGCGGTCGCCGCGCCCATGGCGGTGAAGGTCCCCAGGGTGATCCGCGCGCCGCCGTACCGGTCGGCGAGCCGTCCGCCCACCGGGCGGACCAGGGAGCCCAGCAGCGGGCCGAGGAAGGTGACGTACGCGGCCTGCAGCGGGGTGCGGCCGAACTGGCTCTGCAGCACCTGCCCGAAGGCGAAGCTGTAGCCGATGAAGGAGCCGAAGGTGCCGACGTAGAGGAAGGACATGACCCAGGTGTGCGCCTCCCGCACGGCGTCCTTGGCGGCACCGGTGTCGTTCCGCACCGGGGCGAGGTTGTCCATGTACCGCGCGGCCAGCACGGCGGCGGCGACGATCAGCGGGACGTAGAGGCCGAGCAGCACGCGCGGCCCGCCGTTCGCCCCGATGACCGCGAGGGCGGCGAGCTGGATCACGGGCACCCCGATGTTGCCGCCGCCGGCGTTCAGGCCGAGCGCCCACCCCTTCTTCCGCAGCGGGAAGAAGGCGTTGATGTTGGTCATGGAGGAGGCGAAGTTGCCGCCGCCGATGCCGGCCAGCAGGCCGACCAGCAGGAAGGTGGAGAAGGAGGTCCCCGGCTCCATCACCGCGAACGCGGCGACGGTGGGCACGAGCAGCAGCCCGGCGGAGACGACCGTCCAGTTCCGCCCGCCGAAGACCGCGACGGCGAAGGTGTACGGGACGCGGACCACGGCACCGACCAGCGTGACCACGGACGTCAGCAGGAACTTGTCGGCCGGGGTGAGCCCGTACTCCGGTCCCATGAAGAGCACCAGCACGGACCACATCGTCCACACCGAGAAGCCGATGTGCTCGGACAGCACGGAGAAGAGGAGGTTGCGGCGGGCGACCTTCTCCCCGGTCGCGTTCCAGAAGGCCTCGTCCTCCGGATCCCAGTGCCGGATCCAGCGGCCGCCCCCGCTCGGGGGTGCGGGGTCCGGGCTGAGCCGGGCCCGGGGAGCTGTCATGACGCCTCCACTGTTCTCCGGGGTGCGGACGGTGCCCCGAAGGGCTGGTCCCGAAGGTAGGGAGGAAGCGTTTCCGGTCCGTGGTCCCCGGTGACCGGCGGGGAACGTTGCTCTCACCGCCGGCGGGGCCGGGGTGAGAGGTCTCCGGCACCGGCGGGGCACGGTGCCGTGAGGTGCGGCGGCGTCAGCGCCGCGGGGGCTGCCAGTAGGGGTTCTGCTGCGGGTACGGCGGCTGCGGCTGGGCGTGGGGACCGCCGGGCGCCGTACCCGCCGCAGAACCCCTACTGGC
>NZ_MSGP01000429.1 GCF_002078235.1 Streptomyces viridosporus | reverse complement strand
CACGCGAGCCACGCCGGGCGGGTTCACCGCCCGGCGTGGCTCGCGTGCTGTGCGTGAGGGCGCCGTCGCGCGGTGTGAAGCGCTCTCGTTGTCGAGTATGTTCACCGCTGAAACACTGTCACCATGTGTTTCCGGCCAGTCTCCTGGCATATTCACGGTCGCGCTTGGCCGAAACACTGCGCCGCCCGGTGGCCGTACGGACGGGGCGCGGTCGGCGGCCCCACAGCCCGCGGGGCGGTCGGCCGCGCCCCGGGAGGGCAGGGCGCGCGGCCGCCGGTCCGCGGGTGCGGTGCCTACCGCTTGACGACGGCGTCGATGCGGGCCAGCTCCTCCGCGTCGAAGTCGAGGGCGCGGGTGGCCGCGACGCTGTCCTCCAGCTGCCGCGGGCTGCTCGCCCCGACCAGGGCGGAGGTCACCCGGCCGCCGCGCAGCACCCAGGACAGCGCCATTTGCGCCAGGCTCTGGCCGCGGGACGCGGCGATCTCGTTCAGCGCGCGCAGCCGGCCCACCAGTTCCTCGGTGAGGGCGTCGGTGTTCAGGAACGGGCTGTCGCTCGCCGCCCGGGAGTCCTCGGGGATGCCGTCGAGGTAGCGGGCGGTCAGCAGACCCTGCTCCAGCGGGGAGTAGGCGATGGAACCGACCTGCAGCTCGTCCAGGGCGTCCAGGAGGCCCTCGTCCTCCGGGCGGCGGTCGAGCATCGAGTAGCGCGGCTGGTGGATCAGCAGCGGGGTGCCCAGCTCGCCGAGGATGCGGGCGGCCTCGCGGGTCTGCTCCGCGGAGTAGTTGGACACGCCGACGTAGAGCGCCTTGCCCTGCTGGACCGCCGTGTGCAGGGCGCCCATCGTCTCCTCCAGGGGAGTCTCCGGGTCGAAGCGGTGCGAGTAGAAGATGTCGACGTACTCCAGACCCATCCGGTCCAGGCTCCGGTCCAGCGAGGACAGCAGGTACTTGCGGGAGCCCCATTCGCCGTACGGGCCGGGCCACATGAGGTAGCCGGCCTTGGTGGAGATCACCAGTTCGTCGCGGTACGGCGCGAAGTCCGCCTTCAGCGCCTCGCCGAGCGCGGACTCGGCGGCGCCGGGCGGCGGCCCGTAGTTGTTGGCGAGGTCGAAGTGGGTGACGCCGAGGTCGAAGGCGCGGCGCAGGATGGCGCGCTGGGTCTCGGCCGGGCGGTCCGGACCGAAGTTGTGCCACAGGCCGAGCGAGAGCGCGGGGAGCTTCAGGCCGCTGCGTCCGGTGCGCCGGTAGGGCATGTCCGCGTAACGGTCGGGGTGTGCGGTGTACAACGCGACTCCAGAGGGGTTGGCACAGGTCTCGGCGGTTCCGTCGAACCGCCGTTCCACTCTGTCGTGGCCCGGGGGCAGTGGTCCAACAGAAGAATCCGATGGGATTCAGCGGATACGCTTCTCAATCATGGAACTGCGCCATCTCCAGCACTTCGTCGCCGTCGCCGAGGACCAGCACTTCACCCGGGCGGCGGAACGGCTGATGGTCTCCCAGTCGGGCCTGTCCGCGTCCATCCGCGCCCTGGAGCGCGAACTGCAGACCCCGCTGTTCGTACGGACGACCCGCAGGGTGACGCTCACCGAGGCCGGGCGGGCCCTGCTGGCGGAGGCCGAGCGGATCCTGGCGCAGGTGCGGGCGGCGCACGAGGCGGTGGCCGCGGTGCAGGGCGTGCTGCGCGGCACCCTCGCGCTGGGCGCCGAGCAGTGCATCGCCGGGGTGCACGTGGCGGAGCTGCTCGCGGCGTTCCGGCGGCGCCACCCGGACGTGGAGATCCGGCTGCGGCAGTGGGGTTCGGCCGCGCTCGCGGAGGAGGTCGCGGCGGGGCGGCTGGACCTCGCCTTCGCCTACCGGACGGAGGCGGACTCCGACCACCTGCGGTCGGTGCCGCTCACCAGCGAGCCGATGACCGTGCTGTGCCACCCCGGCCACCGGCTCGCGCGGGCCGGGGCGCCGCCCACCCCGCGCGACCTGGCCGACGAGGTCTTCGTGGACTTCCACCCCGACTGGGGCCCGCGCCGCACCACCGACGCCGCCTTCGCCGCCGCCGGGGTGCGGCGCACGGTGGCGCTGGAGGTGAACGACGTGCACAGCCTGCTCGACCTGGTCGACGAGAACCTGGGCGTCGCCGTGGTGCCGCGCCACTTCCGGCACAAGCGCGAGGCACTGACCGCGCTGCCGCTGAAGGACACCGGCGAGTCGGCCTACGAGACCGTCGCCCTGGTGCCGGCCCCGCGGGCCACCAGCCCGGCGGCGCGGGCGCTGATGGCCCTGCTGGACGACGGGGGCGCGTGAGGGGCGGCGATGCGCGAGGGTGGACCCATGCATGCCAAGGACATCCTCATCGACGGCTTCGGCCGCGTCCGCGAAGAGGTCCACGCCGCCGTCGAGGGCCTGGACCCCGACGACCTGGGCTTCCGGCCCGCCTCCGGCGCCAACTCCGTCGCCTGGCTGGTCTGGCACCTCACCCGGATCCAGGACGACCACGTCGCGGACGCCTTCGGCCTCGACCAGGTGTGGCTCTCCCGGGGCTGGGAGGAACGCCTCGGGCTCGCTCTGCCCCGCCGTGACACCGGGTACGGGCACGATCCGGTGAAGGTGGCCGAGGTGCGGGTCGGCTCCGCCGACCTGCTGACCGGCTACCACGACGCGGTGCACGAGCAGACGCTCGGGGCCCTGCGCGCGCTGACCGCCAAGGACCTGGAGCGGATCGTGGACGAGCGCTGGGATCCCCCGGTCAGCCTGGGCGTGCGGCTGGTCAGCGTCCTGTCCGACGATCTGCAGCACGTCGGACAGGCCGCCTACGTACGGGGACTGCTTCAGAGCGCGGACGCGTAACCGGGCAGGACCACGTCCCGGATCAGGGCACCGCGCTCGTCGAACGGCAGGAACGCGCTCTTCACCGCGTTGACCGTGACGGTGCGCAGGTCCTCGAGCGTCCAGCCGGCCTGCTCCACCAGCAGGGACATCTCGCGGATCATGGTGGTGCCCGACACCAGCCGGTTGTCGGTGTTGAGGGTGACGCGGAAGCCGAGGTCCTTCAGCGCGGTGACGGGGTGCTCGGCGATCGAGGTCGCGGCGCCGGTCTGGAGGTTGGAGGTGGGGCACATCTCCAGCGCGATCCTGCGGTCGCGCACCCACCCGGCCAGCCGGCCGAGCTTGCCGGCCGCGAGGTCGGGGATGTCGTCGGTGATCCGCACCCCGTGCCCGATGCGCTGGGCGCCGCACACCTGGAGGGCCTGGTGGATGCTGGGCAGGCCGTGGGCCTCACCGGCGTGGATGGTGAAGGGGACGTTCTCGCGGCGCAGGTGCTCGAACGCGTCGAGGTGGTCGGCGGCGGGGAAGCCGTCCTCGGCGCCGGCGATGTCGAAGCCGACGACACCGGCGTCCCGGAACGCCACGACCAGGTCGGCGATCTCCCGCGTCCGGTCGAACATCCGCATGCCGCACAGCAGCGTCCCGACCCGCACCGGCGTGCCCGCGGCCGCCGCCTTGGCCATGCCGGCCGCGAGCCCCTCCTGCACCGTCCCGACGACCTCGGACAGGGTCAGCCCGCCCTTGGTCATCAGCTCGGGGGCGTAGCGCACCTCGCCGTAGACGACGCCGTCGGCGGCGAGGTCGAGCACGTACTCCTCGGCGGTGCGCAGCAGGCCCTCGCGGTGCTGCATGACGGCGAGGGTGTGCTCGAAGGTGGCTATGTAGCGGACCAGGTCGCCGGAGCCGGCGGCCTCGACGTACCAGGCGGCGAGTTCGTCGGGGTCGGTGGTGGGCAGGGTGTGGCCGACCGCGTCCGCGAGCTCCACCAGGGTGGCGGGGCGCAGGGCGCCGTCGAGGTGATCGTGCAGCACGGCCTTGGGCAGCCGGCGGAGGGTGTCGGTGTCGATGCGGGGCTCGGTCATGGGCGGTGCGTTCCTCGGCAGGTGGTTTCTCGGGGGCGAAGGGGTCGTTCGGCGGGCTGGAGCAGGTCCCAGCGGTTGCCGTACAGGTCCCGGAAGACGGCGACCGAGCCGTACGGCTCGTGGCGCGGCTCCTCCAGGAAGGCCACGCCCGCGGCGGCCATCCGGGCGTGGTCGCGGGCGAAGTCGTCGGTGTGCAGGAAGAAGCCCACGCGTCCGCCGGTCTGGTCGCCGACCCGGGCGCGCTGCTCCTCCCCCTTGGCGCGGGCGAGCAGCAGTCCCGTTCCGGTGCGCCCGTCGTCCGGTGCGACGACGACCCAGCGGGAGCCGTCGGGCCGGGGCGTGTCCTCGGCGAGCCGGAAGCCCAGGGCCTCGGTGTAGAAGCGGATCGCCTCGTCGTAGTCGTCGACGACGAGGGTGACCAGGGCGACGCGTCTCATCGTGGCCTTTCGGAAGGGGGGTCGACCGGAGAGGTTATACGTAAAACTACCGGGCGCGCCAGTCCCGTCCCACCGGCCCCGCCC
>NZ_MSGP01000428.1 GCF_002078235.1 Streptomyces viridosporus | reverse complement strand
GCCGTAGCCGGTGGCGCGGGGCGCGGCGGCGAACAGGTCGCGGATGCGGACGGGGTCGGTGGAGGCGTCGTGGACGCCGTGGCCCGGGCGGCCGCACTCGCCGCGGCAGGGGGCGGGGTCGGGGTCGTCGCGGTGCGGGGAGCGCAGGGCCGGGAGCTTCGTCCGGGACAGGGGGATGACGGCCAGACCGCGCTCGGCGGCTGACAGGGCGTGTGCGAGGGCCAGCGTCGCGCCCTGCCGGTCGGGGGTGGCCATACCTCTATTTTCGTACGCACGTTCGAAAAAGGAAAGGGGGGAGCGGGCGCGGCGCGCCGGGGTGGTGAGGGGCGGAAGAAGTGCCGGAACGCTTCATCCCTTGCGGGGACCGGGGTGGCACCGCCTCTGTGCGGTCGTGCCGGGGCGCGGGGGCGTGAAGGGGTTTATCGGCGGGTCGTCACGCTTCCGTGCGAAGAGCGCCTTCCGGGGTGGTTCGCGGGGATGCGGTGGGCAACTCTGATCCCGCGACGTCGTGCACAGCGCCGGACGGGTCGGCCGACTCCTCCGGTATCAGCCGTACCGCACGCACAAACGGCCACGAGCCGGTGCGTCCTTTGTTCTGGAGGGAACACAACATGGCAAGCATCCGTACCGCCCGTGTCATCGCCGCCGTCTCCGCCCTTCCGCTCGCGGCCGCCCTCTTCACCGGTGTCGCGGCGGCGGACAACGGCGCCCTCGCGGACGACGGATCGAACGCGACGGCCACCAGCGCCGACGCCGGTGTCCTCGGCAGCGGGGTGGGCGGCGACAACTCCGGCAACTCGGCGACCACACAGCAGCAGGCCAACGGCTCCGGAGCGGCGAACCAGAGCAACACCGCCCAGGTCGACGGTTCGGCGTTCACGGCCGTCAACCAGGGCAACGACAACGTGGCCATCAGCTTCAGCCCGCTGTGGTGAGGTGAGGGGCCGTCGGCCCTCCGACGGCCCGGGGGTGTGCTTCGTGGGGTGCAGGGCGTCTGCGCGGCGGTGCTTCGGTACCGCCGCGCAGACGCCCTGC
>NZ_MSGP01000427.1 GCF_002078235.1 Streptomyces viridosporus | reverse complement strand
GGGTGGGCCGGGTCGCTGATCTCGGCGTGGGCGTTGACCATGCTGCACCCCTTGGAGCCGTGCTCCGCCGCCCACGCGCGCGAGGCCTCGAAGACGGCCAGGACGCGCGCCGCCGGCTCCGGCCCCGCGGCGTCGAGGTAGGGGGCGAGGAAGGCCCGCCAGCGCTCGTCACGAGCCGCGAGGTACTCCACGACGATCTGCTCCTTGGAGCCGAACCGGTCGTAGAGGGTCTTCTTCGTCACCCCGGCCTCGGCGGCGATCAGGTCCACCCCGACGGCGTGGATGCCGCGCTCGTAGAACAGCCTTCCGGCGGCCTCCAGGACGCGCCGTGCGGCAGGCGTCAGCGTGATCCGTCGGGGTCCCTCGGCAGTGCCCATGCCTCCGAAGTATACCGATCTGTATAGTGGGCAGTCGGTATACCGATCTGTTTACCAGGAGGGACGGACGGAGGGGACGGCATGCACCTCCTGCTCTCGGCGGCCTTCGTGCTCTGCTGGAGCTCCGGGTTCATCGGGGCCAAGCTCGGCGCGGAGAGCGCGTCCGCGGTCACGATCCTGATGTGGCGGTTCCTGCCGCTGGCCGTCGTGCTGGTCGCCGTCGCCGCCTTCTCCAGAACGTCGTGGCGGGGCCTCTCGGTACGGGACGGGGCCCGGCAGGCCGTGATCGGCGCGCTGTCGCAGAGCGGCTACCTGCTCACCGTCTACTCCGCGATCCGGCTCGGGGTCTCCAGCGGCACCACCGCCCTGATCGACGGCGTCCAGCCCCTCGTCGCCGGGGCCCTCGCCGGGCCGTTGCTGCGCCAGTACGTCTCACGCCGGCAGTGGCTCGGCCTGTGTCTGGGGGTGAGCGGCGTCGCCCTCGTCACCCTGGCCGACGCCGCGGCCGGCACCGGCGCGGCCTGGTGGGCCTATCTCATCCCCTTCCTCGGCATGTTCTCGCTGGTGGCGGCCACGTTCCTGGAAAGCCGCTCCCGTGTGCGGGTCGCGCCCATGGTGTCGATGACCGTCCACTGCGCCACCAGCGCCGTCGTCTTCACCGCGCTCGCCGTGGGCACCGGGGGCGCGAAGCCGCCCGCCGGGACCTCCTTCTGGGTCGCGATCACCTGGCTCGTGGTGCTGTCGACCTTCGGCGGGTACGGGCTGTACTGGCTCATCCTGCGGCGCTCCGGAGTCACCGAGGTCAACACCCTCATGTTCCTCATGGCCCCGGTCACTGCGGTCTGGGGAGCCCTCGCGTTCGGTGAGCCGTTCGGCCCGCAGACCGCCCTCGGTCTGGCCGTCGGCCTCGCGGCGGTGGTCGTCGTCCACCGCGGGAACGCCTCCCGTGCGCCGCGGCCCGCCCGGCACTGAGGAGAGAAACCGAGGAGAGAGGCAGGGAAAAAACCGGGAAAAAAAGAGGGACGGCCGGGCGGGTTCACCGCGCCGGCCGTCCCCTTCAGGTCTCCGGGTCTCCGGGCCTCCGGGAGGGCCCGCTCAGAGGAACGAGTTGATCTCGATCGTCTCGTCGCGGCCCGGGCCCACGCCGATCGCGGAGATCGGGGCGCCGGACATCTCCTCCAGCGCCTTGACGTACGCCTGGGCGTTCTTCGGGAGGTCGGAGAAGGACTTGGCCTTGCTGATGTCCTCGCTCCAGCCCGGGAGCATCTCGTAGACCGGCTTCGCGTGGTGGAAGTCCGTCTGCGAGTACGGCAGCTCCTCGACGCGCTTGCCGTCGATCTCGTAGGCGACGCAGACCGGGATCTGCTCCCAGCCGGTGAGGACGTCGAGCTTGGTGAGGAAGAAGTCGGTCAGGCCGTTCACCCGGGTCGCGTAGCGGGCGATGACCGCGTCGAACCAGCCGCAGCGGCGGTCGCGCCCGGTCGTCACACCGCGCTCGCCGCCGATGCGGCGCAGGGCCTCGCCGTCCTCGTCGAAGAGCTCCGTCGGGAACGGGCCGGCGCCGACGCGGGTCGTGTACGCCTTCAGGATGCCGATGACGCGACTGATCTTCGTCGGGCCCACGCCGGCGCCCGTGCAGGCGCCGCCCGCGGTCGGGTTGGACGAGGTGACGAAGGGGTACGTGCCGTGGTCGATGTCCAGCAGCGTGCCCTGGCCGCCCTCGAAGAGGACCACCTTGTCCTCGTCCAGCGCCTGGTTGAGGACCAGCACGGTGTCGGCGACGTACGGCGCCAGCTTCTCGGCGTAGCCCAGCAGCTCCTCGACCACCTGGTCCGCGGCGATCGCGCGCCGGTTGTAGAGCTTGGTGAGGACCTGGTTCTTGACGTCGAGCGCCGCCTCGACCTTCTGGGTGAGGATCGACTCGTCGTACAGGTCCTGGACCCGGATGCCGACGCGGTTGATCTTGTCGGCGTAGGTCGGGCCGATGCCCCGGCCCGTCGTACCGATCTTGCGCTTGCCGAGGAAGCGCTCGGTCACCTTGTCCACCGTCACGTTGTACGGCGTGATGATGTGGGCGTTGCCGCTGATCAGGAGCTTCGACGTGTCGACGCCGCGCTCGTTGAGCCCGCTCAGCTCGGAGAGCAGGACCGAGGGGTCGACGACGACGCCGTTGCCGATGACCGGCGTGCAGCCGGGTGACAGGATTCCGGAAGGGAGCAGGTGGAGGGCATACTTCTGGTCACCCACGACTACCGTGTGGCCGGCGTTGTTGCCGCCCTGGTAGCGCACCACGTAGTCGACAGAGCCACCGAGCAGGTCCGTGGCCTTTCCCTTGCCCTCGTCACCCCACTGAGCACCGAGCAGCACAAGTGCGGGCACGCGCGTACACCCCTTCCGGGCGGGGCATGTCCAAGGTCAGGGGCGTACGCGGAGGATCTCCGCCGCGTGCACCGCGACCACCGTTGGCCGCCAACCGTCGGACCGGATGCCCCGGAATAGACGAAGCCCCCGGCGCAATAGCGCAAAGGGGCTCTTGCACAAAGATGCTACCCGAGGAAGCGAGGCATGGCCGAGGTGGCGACTTCCGCGACGTCCGATCAGCTCCTGGTGGTCATCGATCCGGTCGCCCGGCGCACGGACGGTGAGTCCGTGCGCATCGCGAAGGACGTGCTCGGCGCGGGTGCGCAGACGAAGCTGTGCCTGCCGGACGGCCCGGAGGAGTTCGCCCGGGCACTGGCCCGGCGCGGGTCGCGGCGGCCGGTGGTGATCGGGGACGACCGCGCCCTGGTGCGGGCGGTCGCCCTGCTGCACCGCCGGCGGGAACTCGCCGCCTGCGCCCTGTCGCTCGTCCCGGTCGGGGGTGCGCTGGACCTCGCCCGGTCGCTGGGGGTGCCGACGGGGGCGGTGGCCGCGGCGCGGGCCGTGCTGGAGGGGGTCGAGCGGCGGATGGACCTGCTGGTGGACGACAGCGACGGCGTGGTGCTCGGCGCGGTGCGGATCCCGCCCCTCGGGGCGGCGCCGGCGCCGGAGGCCGAGCAGGGGCGTCCCTGGCTGCGGACGTGCCAGTCCCTGGTGCGGACCCTGGTGCCGGCCCGGCCGTCCCGGATCGTCTCCGCGCCCGAGACGGGGCCCGCGCGGCTGCGGGTGGAGGTCGACGGGAAGACGCTCGTCGACCTGCACCAGTCGGTGCGGACCGTGTCGGTGGTCCCCGGCGCGTCCGGGACGGCCCGGGTCGAGGTGCGGCCGGCGTCGGTGGGCGCGGAGGCGTCCCCGCTGGCGGCCGAGGGACGCACGGTGACCGTGTCGGGCGCGCACTTCCGCTACCGGGCGGACGCACTGGTGTCGGGGCCGGTGCGGACCCGGACGTGGGAGGTGCGGGAGGAGGCGTGGGGGATCGTGCTGCCGGCGCGGTAGCGGCCCCGGGATCCGCGTCAGGGGGCCTTGAACCCCGTCGTGTCCAGCAGGCCCTCGAAGCTGTGGGGCTCGGTGCCGTTTGTCGTCGGTCGCTCTGCCATGACTGTCATGATGCGCCCTCCCTGGAGACGGACCAGCCACAACCCGGCGTAGTCGATCGACTACATCTGCATGACCGGCTCCGGGGATCCCGCCTCACCCCCGCCCGAACCGCTCCTCCCGGTGCACCCGCCAGCGTCCCATCATCGCCTCGACCTCCTTCTCGACGAACTCGAAGAAGGCGAGCGTCTCCGCCAGCCGGCGGCCCGCCGGGGTGCCCGGGCCCAGACTGGCGACCCCCTCGCGCAGACCGTCCTCCCAGCGCCGGATGACGGTCTCGCGGTTGGCGAGGGCCTCGTACCACTGGTCGCCGTGCACGCGGTACCGCTCCCGGCGCGAGCCCGGTTCCCGTTCACGGGAGACCATGTGCTGCTGCGCCAGATAGCGCACCGCCCCGGAGACCGCGGCCGGCGAGATCTTCAGCCGCTCCCCCAGCTCGGCGGAGGTCAGCACGCCCGTGTCGGAGGAGAGCAGGGCCGCGAAGACACGGGCGGGCATCCGCGGCAGTCCGGCTTCCACCAGCTGCGCGGCGAACTGCTCCACGAACCGCGAGACCGCCTCCGGGTCCCGGTCCGCCCCGGCCGGTTCCGCCATCGCCCGATCATCTCCCCTGCTCAGACAGCTTCCGCCAGTCTAACCTCCACTTCACACACTTCCCTGTCTTCACAAATTTCTGAAAGAAGCGTACGTTCCGAAGCATGACGAAGGCCATCAGCGTCTCCGGACTCCACAAGTCGTTCGGTCGCACCCGCGCACTCGACGGTCTCGACCTGGACGTCGAGTCCGGCGAGGTCCACGGATTCCTCGGGCCCAACGGCTCCGGCAAGTCGACCACCATCCGCGTCCTGCTGGGCCTGATGCGCGCCGACTCGGGCGCCGCGCAGGTGCTCGGCCTCGACCCCTGGGCGAACGCCGTGCAGCTGCACCACCGCCTCGCCTACGTCCCCGGTGACGTCGAGCTCTGGCCGAACCTCACCGGCGGCGAGGCCATCGACCTGCTGGCGCGGCTGCGCGGCGGCCTGGACCGGAAACGGCGCGCCGAGCTCATCGAGCGCTTCGACCTGGACCCGACCAAGAAGGGCCGCGCCTACTCCAAGGGCAACCGGCAGAAGGTCGCCATCGTCGCCGCGCTCGCCTCCGACGCCGAGCTGCTGCTCCTGGACGAGCCGACCGCGGGACTGGACCCCCTCATGGAGGTCGTCTTCCAGGACGTCATCGGCGAGGCCAAGGCCGCCGGCAGGACGGTCCTGCTCTCCAGCCACATCCTGGCGCAGGTGGAGAAGCTCGCCGACCGCGTGAGCATCATCCGACTGGGGCGCACCGTCCAGTCCGGCACCCTCGGCGAGCTGCGCCACCTGACCCGCACCACCGTCGAGGCGGAGACCGAGCGGCCCGCCACCGGCCTGGACCGCCTGCCCGGCGTCCACGACCTGGAGGTCGTCGACGAGGCCACCGGCCGGATCCGCTTCGCCGTCGACGGCGGCCGGAT
>NZ_MSGP01000426.1 GCF_002078235.1 Streptomyces viridosporus | reverse complement strand
ACCCACTGGAGCCCGGCCGGGTTCGGCACCGACGGCTGCCCGGCCGGGCTCCAGTGGGTGGCACCGCACGGCCGGGAGGAGCTGCTGCTCGCCGCGGCCCGGGAGGCGGAGCGGCGCGGGGTCGCACCGCGCCACCGCGTCTCCTAGGCGGTGATGTCCTTCGTCGTGAACCTCGCCCAGGCCGCCGAGCCGAACACGGCCGCGTACAGGGCCTGCAGGCCGAGGTTCCTCGTCAGGCCCTCCCAGTGGACGGGTTCGCGCATGAGGTCGGCGAAGGAAAGCCAGTAGTGGGAGAAGAAGTAGGGGTGCAGGGCGCTCAGCTGGGGGATCTGGTCCAGGATCTGAACGGTGGTCAGCAGCCCCACCGTCGTCGCCATCGCCGCGATGCCGCTGTTGGTCAGCGTCGAGACGAACAGGCCGAGCGCCGCCACCCCGGTCAGTGACGCGGCGACGACGAGGGCGATCAGCAGGGCTCTGACCAGGCCCTCGCCGAAGCCGATCCGGGTGCCGGAGATGGTCGTGAGGTCGCCGAGCGGGAACAGCAGCGCGCCGACGGCCAGGGCCGAGACGGCGACCACCAGGGTGGCGGCCAGGCAGAAGGCGAGGACGGTCGCGTACTTGGTGAGCAGCAGCCGGCTCCGCCCGGCGGGGGCGACCAGGAGGTAGCGCAGGGTGCCGGCGTTCGCCTCGCCGGCGAGGGCGTCGCCCGCGACCACTCCGACCGCCATGGGCAGGAAGAAGGGCAGCGTGGCGGCCAGCGCCGTGAAGACGAGGAACAGGCCGTTATTGGTGATCTGCGAGATGAACGCCGGTCCCCCGCCGCCCGGGCCGCCGGCCGTGGAACCGTCGCCGGTCTCGATCTTCACGGCGACGCCGACCAGGACCGGTACGGCGGCCAGCACCCCGAGCAGGGCGAGGGTGCGCCAGCGCCGGAAGGTGGTGAGCAGCTCGCTGCGGAACAGACCGAGGGTCCACAGCGGGTTCGCCCTCCGCGTCTCCTCGGCCCGTGCCGATGCCTGAGCCCGTGATGACGCCTCGGCCCGTGACGACGCCTCAGCCCGCGACATCGAACCCCTCCCCGGTCAGCGCCACGAACGCGTCCTCCAGCGACGCCCGTTCGACCCCGAGGCCGCGCACCCGGACCCCGGCCGTCACCAGCGCCGCGTTCACCTCCGCGAGGTCCCGCCCGGGCACCTCGCCGGTCACCCGGTCCTCCGCCACGACGACATCGGCGACCCCCTGCTCCTTCAGCACCCGGGCCGCGTCCCCGGTGTCCGGCGTGGTCACCACCAGCCGGCCGCGCGCGCCCGCGGCCAGGTCGGCCACCGCGCCCTGGGTGATCAGCCGGCCCCGGGCCATCACGGCGGCGTGGGTGCACACCTGCTCGATCTCGTCGAGCAGGTGGGAGGAGAGGAAGACGGTGGTGCCGTCGGAGGCCAGCTCCCGGACGAGGGTGCGGATCTCCCGCATGCCCTGCGGGTCGAGGCCGTTGGTCGGCTCGTCCAGGACGAGCAGCCGGCGGGGCCGGAGCAGGGCGGCCGCGAGGCCGAGGCGCTGCTTCATGCCCAGGGAGTACGCCTTGGCCTTCTTGCCGGCGGCGGCCGTGAGGCCCACCCGGTCCAGGGCGGCGGCGACGCGGGCGCGCCGGGTGCGCGGATCGGCGGTCGGGTCGGCGGCGTCGTAGCGGAGCAGGTTGTCGCGACCGGAGAGGAAGCCGTACGGGGCCGGACCCTCGATGAGGGCGCCGACGCGGGGCAGCACGGCGCGTGCGGAGCGCGGCATGGGGCGCCCCAGGACGTGCGCCGTGCCCGAGGTCGGCTCGATCAGACCCATCAGCATGCGGATGGTGGTGGTCTTGCCGGAGCCGTTGGGGCCGAGGAAACCGAAGACGCTGCCCGCCGGGACGGTCAGGTCGAGGCCGTCGACGGCGAGCTGTCCGCCGCGGTAGCGCTTGGTGAGCGCCCGGGTGACGACGACGCCGTCCCCCGCGTCCACCGGATCCGGACGCGCGCCCGCCGTGTCCGGTCCGGTGGCGGACGCCTCGCCCATCGGTTCCCCCGTCTCCCGCCGTGCCGTAAGGTCCCGGGACCTTACTTCCCCCGGTCGGCCGCCTTCACGAGCGCTTCCTCGGTGACGGCGCCCACGTAGACCTTGCCGTCCTCGGTGACCAGGGCGTTGACCAGGCGGGTGCTGAACACCGTGCCCGTGCCGAAGCCTCCCTCGACCCGGTCGCCGAACGAGCCGAGGAAGCCGCCGAGGTCGCCCCCGGCGTCGGCGGCCGGCAGGCCCGGGCCGCCGGTGTCGAGGACGGCGACGGAGTTCCAGCCCTCGCCGAGCACCGTCAGCCCGTCGAGGCCCTTGGCCAGGTCCTCCTCGGACTTCGGGGGGTTCCCGGGCTTCCCGGAGTGCCCCCGGTCCCGGTCGAGTTCGCCGTCCTCGGTCACCTTGGCGCCCTTGGGCGGGGTGAAGTCGAAGGTCGACGCGGCCGGCCGGTCGAAGCTGACCCGGGTGAAGCCGACGTCCACGACGGCGGCGCCGCCGCTCGCCGGGGTCAGCGTGAACTTCAGCGGCATCCCCGTCCTGTGGTCGACCGCGATGCTGATCGCGCCGACCGTGGAGTCGGACTGCCTGGGCTTGACGACCAGCCGGTAGGCGTCCCGGCCGGCCACCTGGGCGGTGCCGTCGACGGTCACGGACGTGGTGTCGTCGACCGCCTTCAGGGCCTCCTCGGCGAAGTCCTTCGGAGTGGCCGGGGGCTGCTGCCCTCGGTCCTCGCCGGAGTCGTCGACGGTGGCGTGGTAGACCTCGTTGGACCTGCTGTCGTAGCCCCAGACGTCCTTGCCGTTGTGGATCAGGCTGTACTCGGCGGCGTCCTCCAGCAGCGACACCTTCTGCCGGTCCGGGCCGTCGGCGGCGACGCGCAGGGTGTGCGTGCCGGAGGCCAGTTCGGTGAGCCTGGTGGACGGGTCGGCCGAGGAGCCGCCCTCGCCCCGCTCCGGGGCGCCGGGGGCGAAGCCGTCCTGCAGGCCGCCGAGGTCCGGCAGGCCGAGGTCCGTGGTGATCTTCACGGTGCCGGAGAGCCGCTCGACGTCCGACTGCGCGATCTTCTCGATGAGCTGTGCGGCGGTGATCTCCGGCAGGTCGGGGTCGCCGGAGTCGGCGAGCGCGGGGACGAGCCCGATGGTCGCGGCCGCCACGCCCATCACCGTGACCGGAACGGCGTACCGTGCGGCCCTGCGCCGCCCCGCGCGCGGTTCGCCGGCCTCCCCCGCGGTCGTCATGTCGTCGGATGCGTACGGTGCCATGTGTGCCCTACCTCCGTGGTCGGCGGCGGCTTCCGTCTCGTGTCCTCGCACCAGTCTCCCCCTGAGCCGCCATTCTCACCCGAATCGGTGAGGAGTGGTGATGTCCGTCGTGGTCCATCCGACCAAATCCGGCGGGCGGATGCGTCAGACCGCGGACTCAACTCCGTGTACTGCTGCGGTATGACACGGCGGGCGGTTCCCTCCCCCGACCAGTAGGGGACGGCCCCGGGGAGCGACGGCGGACCGGGCCCGGTCGTGCCGTCGCCGGCGGCTCAGCCCGCCCGGTGCACCACCGCGTCGCACAGCTCCACCAGCGCCGCCTTCGCGTCGCACTCCGGCAGCGGGGCCAGTGCCGCGCGGGCCTCCTCGGCGTAGCGCACGGTGTCCCGGCGGGCCTGCTCCAGGGCCGGGTGGGCGCGCAGCAGCCGCAGCGCCTCGGCGTGCCGGGCGTCGTCGGTGAGGTCGGAGTCGAGCAGCTCGCACAGGGCGAGGTCCTCGGCCAGCCCCAGCCGGGCCGCCCGCTCGCGCAGCCGCAGCACGGGCAGCGTGGCGATGCCCTCGCGCAGGTCCGTGCCGGGGGTCTTGCCGGACTCGTGGGAGTCGGAGGCGATGTCCAGGACGTCGTCGGCGAGCTGGAAGGCGACGCCGAGCCGCTCGCCGTACTGGGTGAGCACGTCCACGACCGTCTCGTCGGTGCCGGACATCATCGCGCCGAACCGGCAGGAGACCGCGACCAGCGAGCCGGTCTTGCCGCCGAGCACGTCCAGGTAGTGGTCGACCGGGTCCCGGCCGTCCTGCGGTCCCGCGGTCTCCAGGATCTGCCCGGTGACCAGCCGCTCGAACGCCTCGGCCTGCACCCGCACCGCCTCCGGGCCGAGGTCGGCCAGGATGTGCGAGGCCCGCGAGAAGAGGAAGTCGCCGGTGAGGACCGCGACGGAGTTGTCCCAGCGGGCGTTCGCGCTGGCCACGCCGCGCCGCACCTCGGCCTCGTCCATGACGTCGTCGTGGTACAGCGTGGCCAGGTGGGTCAGCTCCACGACCACGGCCGACGGCACGACGCCGGGCGCGTAGGGGTCGCCGAACTGGGCGGAGAGCATCACGAGCAGCGGGCGGAAGCGCTTGCCGCCGGCCCGCACCAGGTGCTGGGCGGCCTCCGTGATGAAGGGCACCTCACTCTTGGTGGCCTCGAGCAGCCCCTCCTCGACAGCCGTCAATCCGGCCTGGACATCGGCTTCCAGAGCCTGGTCCCGCACGCTCAGCCCGAACGGCCCGACGACGGTCACGAGGGGTCTCCTGTCTGCTGGTGTCTGGTGGCGGTTACACGGTTTGTCGATAGGTCGCTGCCCTCACTCGAGTCAGCGTATCCGGTCATGTTTCGATCACCGCCAGCGCCCGGCGTTACAGGACGGGCGGTACGAGATCGAAACCGTCGGATTTTTGATCGTTTGATCACCACGGACATTCATCGTCTTTCCCGGGCAGAGCCGTCCACGCCCCGGACCGTGGTCCGGGCCACATTCCGGGCCGCATTCCGGGCCACGGCCCCGTCCTGTCCGCCACTCCCCCATCCTGCCGCCCCCGGTGCCCGATTTGCCGTAATTGGCAAGCGAATTCCCCTTTGCGCGAAATGCGGATCGACCGTCGGGCCCGTGAGGTCGGTCACGCGCCGCGCACCCGCCCACCCCTCCGGCGGCACCGGCGTCCTCCCTTTGTCCGCAACCGAGTTGAGCGTTGGCGCCCGCAAAGGATCAACCGCCCCAAAACGCCCCACACAAGATCAAACGGCTCGTTCTGTGGCGTCCGCACTTGTTCCCGGCATGTGCTCTCGCATACGTTCCCGGCCTGTCGGGCGGACGCCGAATCCTGCCACCGCCCGCACCCACCGACGACGAACTCACTCACGCACGGCAGGAGCGGGGGACCCAGGTAAGTCGCCGGGCCGGCCACACGCCGGAACGGCTAGGGGTGAAGCCATGCCCGCAGGGGCACGGCCGGGCACTCTCCCGCCCGAACCCGACAGCTCACCTCGCAGGCGTAGGAGAGGAACCCAGACATGCCTGCATCCGGTCAGCTCCGCCGCTTCGGCAGCCGCCGCCTCGCCCGCTCCCTCGCCGTCACCGGCATCGCCGCGATCGCCCTCCCGCTCTTCGGCGCGACCCACGCCTCCGCGGCCACCACGCCGTCCGCCGCGACCGCCGCCCCCACGACCGCCGCCTCCACGACGACGTACGCGAACAACCTCGACGGCTGGATCCGCGAGTCGCTGTCGATCATGGCGCAGCACGGCATCCCGGGCTCCTACGAGGGCATCCACCGCAACATCATGCGCGAGTCCTCCGGCAACCCCAACGCCGTCAACCTCTGGGACTCCAACGCGGCCAAGGGCACCCCGTCGAAGGGCCTGCTGCAGGTCATCGACCCGACCTTCCGGGCGTACCACGTGCCCGGCACCACCTTCGACCCGTACGACCCGGTCGCGAACATCACGGCGGCCTGCAACTACGCCGCCGACCGCTACGGCTCGATCGACAACGTCTTCGGCGCGTACTGAGCCGTCCGCTGACGGCCGAGCACGGCCGCCCCACCGAACAGTCGCTCGAGGACGACGGCCACGCCGTCGTCCTCGTTCGACGTGGTGACCTCGTCGGCCACCGCCTTCAGCTCGGGATGGGCGTTGGCCATGGCGACGCCGTGGGCCGCCCAGCCGAACATGGGGACGTCGTTCGGCATGTTTCTTATACACA
>NZ_MSGP01000425.1:288-511 GCF_002078235.1 Streptomyces viridosporus | reverse complement strand
GGGCATCCACCGCAACATCATCCGGGAGTCCTCGGGCAACCCGCACGCGATCAACCTCTGGGACATCAACGCCCGCAACGGCATCCCGTCCAAGGGCCTGCTGCAGGTGATCCCGCCGACGTTCGAGGCGTACCACGTGCCGGGCACGTCGAAGAACATCTACGACCCGGTCGCCAACATCACCGCCGCCTGCAACTACGCGGCCGACCTCAGTACGCGCTGT
>NZ_MSGP01000425.1:0-279 GCF_002078235.1 Streptomyces viridosporus | reverse complement strand
CGTGGCACCGGAGGCGGCGACCGCCCAGCGCGACGGCATCAGGAACGAGAACTGGTTGACGCCCATCGAGCCGTGCAGGGTGAAGAGGCAGCCGGTGAAGACGACCTGGATGATCGCGAACATGACCAGCAGCGGCATGGTCTTCTCGGCGGTCTTCACCAGCGAGGAGATGATCAGGCCGAACATCATCGAGGTGAAGCCGAGCGCCATGATCGGCAGGGAGAGCTCCAGCAGCGTGAACCCGCCGAGGACCAGGCCCTCCTCGGGGATCTCCCGGCT
>NZ_MSGP01000424.1 GCF_002078235.1 Streptomyces viridosporus | reverse complement strand
CAGGTGGCGACCGCACTGGCCGGGGAGCTGGTGAACCCGGACGTGGAGGTGCTGCTCGCCCGCAGCGAAGGCGCTCTCGTGGGCATCGCCATCACCCTCGCCCACCACCCCGACCCGGCCGATCCGGACCCGTGGATCGGCCTGCTGATGGTGGACGCGGGCGCGCAACGGCAGGGCCGCGGAAGGCGGTTGGCGACCCTCGTCGAGGACCCGCTGGCCCAGGTCTTCGTCGCGCTGTACGACATCGCCCCCATGGACGAGGAGTCCCTGGACCGCTGGGAGGGCGCCGGGCTGGACATCTACCGCCGCACCCGGGTCCGCGTGCACACCCTGGACGGCGAGGAGCCGGCCTGGACCTACGTCCTCAACGCCTACGAGGGGGGTCTGCCCTCGGCCCGCTACCTGGGCGAGATCGCCGACGCGGCGGAGTCCGCGGGCGCGCCGCACGACTACGTCATGGAACTGCGCAAGCGCCCCTGCTGAGCGCACCGGCGGTTCCTCCGTCGGAAACGACAAGACAACGATCGCCGCCCCGTGAGCCCCAGCATCTACGCGCGTAGGCGCAGACCGGCTACCCTCGTCGACGTGAACGCTTCTCTTCTTCCGGACGACATCCAGGGCGACCCCTACGCCGCAGCCGACGCCGCCGCCGCGCGCCTGCGCGAACTCACCGGCGCCGAGACCCACGACGTCGCCCTCGTGATGGGCTCCGGCTGGGCACCGGCCGTGGACGCGCTCGGCACCCCCGAGGCCGAGTTCCCGGTCACCGAGCTGCCCGGCTTCCCGCCGCCGGCGGTCGAGGGCCACGGAGGCAAGATCCGCTCGTACCGCATCGGCGCCAAGCGCGCCCTGGTCTTCCTGGGCCGCACCCATTACTACGAGGGCCGCGGAGTCGCCGCCGTCGCCCACGGCGTCCGCACCGCCGTGGCCGCCGGCGCCAAGACCGTCGTCCTGACCAACGGCTGCGGCGGCCTGCGCGCGGGCATGCGCCCCGGCCAGCCGGTCCTGATCAGCGACCACATCAACCTGACGGCCACCTCCCCCATCGTCGGCGCCAACTTCGTCGACCTCACGGACCTCTACTCCCCCCGCCTGCGCGCCCTCTGCAAGGAGGTCGACCCCACCCTGGAGGAGGGCGTCTACGCCCAGTTCCCCGGGCCGCACTACGAGACCCCGGCCGAGATCCGCATGGCCCGTGTGATCGGCGCGGACCTGGTCGGCATGTCCACGGTCCTGGAGGCCATCGCCGCCCGCGAGGCGGGCGCCGAGGTCCTGGGCATCTCCCTGGTCACCAACCTGGCCGCCGGCATGACGGGCGAACCCCTCAACCACGAGGAGGTCCTCCAGGCGGGCCGCGACTCCGCCACCCGCATGGGCTCCCTGCTGGCCCAGGTGCTGGGCCGCCTGTAGGACGCCACGGCGTCCGCGGACAGCCGCGTGCGGCGAGGGCCGCGTGCGGCGAGGGCCGGGAACGGGGCGGGGCGCCCGCCCGTGGTGGCCGGCGCGTCGACGCGGGCCCCCCGGTGGGCAACCGGTTCCGCGCCGGACCGGGGACGGACCCCGGCACCGCACCGGCACCGACGCACCGCGGGCGCCGCACCGGCCCCCACCGAACCGGGAGCCGCGCCGCGGGCGTCGAGACGCGCATCCCCGCGCGCCCGCGGCGCGGCTCCCGGTTCGGTGGGGGCC
>NZ_MSGP01000423.1 GCF_002078235.1 Streptomyces viridosporus | reverse complement strand
CCCGCCTCGGCGAGCGCCCGGCGCAGCAGGAACTCGATCTGAGCGTTGGCCGAGCGCAGTTCGTCGCCCGCCCAGCGGGCCAGCGCCTCGTACACCAGGGGGTCCAGCCGCAGCAGCACCTGCTTGCGCTGCTGCGGCCCGCGCCGGGGGGCCGCCCCCTCGGCGGGGTTCGAGGGGCCGGTCACTGGTAGAGGGTCCCGGTGTTGAGGACCGGCTGCGCGGAGCGGTCCCCGCACAGCACCACCATCAGGTTGGACACCATCGCCGCCTTGCGCTCGGGGTCCAGCTCCACGATGTCCTGCTCGGCGATCCGGGCCAGTGCCGACTCGACCATGCCGACGGCGCCCTCCACTATCTTCTGCCGCGCCGCCACGACCGCGCCCGCCTGCTGCCGCTGGAGCATCGCCGAGGCGATCTCGGGGGCGTAGGCGAGGTGCGTGAAGCGGGACTCGATGATCTGCACGCCGGCCGCCTCCACCCGCGCGTGCAGTTCGACGGCGAGCTTCTCGGTGATCTCCTCGGCGTTGCCGCGCAGCGAGAGGCCGTCCTCGTCGTGGGCGTCGTAGGGGTACTCGATGGCGATGTGCCGGACGGCCGCCTCGGTCTGGGTGGAGACGAACTCGACGTAGTCGTCCACCTCGAAGGTGGCCTGGGCGGTGTCCTCCACCCGCCACACCACGACCGCGGCGAGCTCGATCGGGTTGCCGTAGGCGTCGTTGACCTTGAGGACGGCGGTCTCGTGGTTGCGCACGCGGGTGGAGATCTTGGTGCGTGACGTGAAGGGGTTCACCCAGCGCAGGCCGTCCTGGCGGATCGTGCCCCGGTACCGGCCGAAGAGCTGGACCACCCGTGCCTCGCCCGGCGCCACCATGTTCAGTCCGCTCATCGCGAGGGAGGCGGCGAGCGCGACGAGGATGCCGCCGATGATCAGCGCGGCCTTGGCGCCGGTCGCCGTGACCGCCGTGGCGACGGCGATCAGCCCCGCGCCGATCAGCAGTCCGACCAGGCCGAGCAGCAGCGCCAGCCCGCCTCCGATGCTGTGCGCGGCGAACTCCCGCACGCGCGGAGCCGGCATCTCGGGCACGTCGGCCGTGACCGGTGCGTCGTGTGTGGACATGGGTGGTCCCCCGTTCCCTCGGGCGTCCCGTGCGCGGTGTGCACGGCTAGCGTCTGCTTATCTAAGTGATATCACTTTAACGCATCACGGCAACCCTGTGCCCCTCTCGTACGTCGGTTCCATGGGAACGGGTGCTGATTGTCACGTCCGTAAAGGTCGGATCAGCCGCTCTTTGTCACAGCTCCCGGTGTTAGCTTTCTGAGCTGACCTGAGCGGCGAACCTGTGTGGCAGTGGCGCACACATGAGCGAAGCGGAGCGGAACGGACGCATGGGACGAGCGGAAGAAAGACGCGCACGGCAGCGCGGTGGGCGCCGGGCGGCTCCCGGGGGCCGCCGTTCGTCCCAGGCGGCCGGACGCGGGGGCATACGTCGCCTCTTCACCTGGAAGAAGATCGTCGGCACGTTCTTCGCGCTCTGCCTGCTCGGCATGGGCGCCTTCATCGTGCTGTACATGCTGATCGACATCCCCGAGGGGAACGCCGACGCCGAACTGCAGAGCAACGTCTACAAGTACAGCGACGGCTCGATCATGGCCCGCACCGGCGAGGTCAACCGTGAGGTCGTCGACCTGGCGCAGATCCCCAAGCCGGTCCAGCGGGCCTTCGTCGCCGCCGAGAACAAGACCTTCTACAGCGACGCCGGCGTCGACCTGAAGGGCACCGCGCGCGGACTGCTCAACACGGTCTCCGGCAAGGGCGCGCAGGGCGGTTCGACGATCACCCAGCAGTACGTCAAGAACTACTACCTGACGCAGGAACAGACCGTCTCGCGCAAGCTGAAGGAACTGGTCATCTCGCTGAAGCTGGACCGGGAGAAGTCCAAGGACTACATCCTCGCCGGCTACATCAACACCAGTTACTACGGCCGGGGCGCCCACGGCGTCCAGGCCGCCGCCCAGGCCTACTACCGCGTCGACGCCGAGGACCTGGAGGTCGAGCAGGGCGCCTACCTCGCCGCACTGCTCCAGGCACCGAGCCAGTACGACTGGGCGGTCGCCTCCGAGACCGGCAAGAAGCTGGTCAAGAACCGCTGGAACTACGTCCTGGACAACATGGTCGAGGAGGGCTGGCTCGACCGGTCCGAGCGGTCGGGCATGAAGTTCCCGGTGCCCAAGGAGCCCAAGGGCGACCCGGGCAAGGCGGGCCAGACCGGCTACCTGGTGGACGCGGCCAACAACGCGCTGAAGAAGCAGCTGGTCGCCGACGGCACCGCCGAGGACGCCAAGCAGGCCGACGCGCTCGTCGACGCCGGCGGCTGGACCATCACGCTCAACATCGACAAGAAGAAGCAGGCGGCGCTGGAGAAGGCCGTCAAGGACCAGCTCACCGGCAAGCTGGACCCGAAGGAGCGCGAGGTCGACGCGGACGTCCAGGCCGGCGCCGTGTCCGTGGACCCGAAGACGGGCGCGGTCGTGGCGATGTACGGCGGCGTGGACTACCTGAAGCACTACTTCAACAACGCCACCCGCGACGACTACCAGCCCGCCTCCACCTTCAAGCCGGTGATCCTGGCCGCCGCCGTGGAGGAGGGGGCCGAGACGCAGGACGGCGTGCCGATCACGGCCGGCACCGTCTACGACGGCACCAGCGAGCGCCCGGTCGTGGACGGCGGCCGGAAGGTCGGCTTCGCCCCCGAGAACGAGGACGACGGGAACTACGGCGACATCACCGTCCAGACGGCGATGAACAAGTCGGTCAACTCCGTCTTCGCGCAGATGGGCGTCGACGTCGGCATGGAGCGGGTGATGGAGACCGCGGGCAAGCTCGGCATGGACGTCGAGGGCCTCCCGGCGGTGCCCGCGCAGACCCTGGGCTCCATGGGCGCCAGCCCGCTGGAGATGGCCGGGGTCTACGCCACGCTCGACAACCACGGCAGGAAGACCACTCCGGCGATCGTCAAGTCCGCGGAGCACCGCAGCCGCACCGTCACCCTGCCCGACGCGGTCGGTGAGCAGGCCATCAGCCGCGAGGCCGCCGACACGGTCACCTCGGTGCTGACCGGCGTGGTCGACGACGGTACGGCGCGCCGGGCCGTCCGCGACAACCCGCTGCGCGACGGCCAGCAGGTCGCCGGCAAGACCGGGACCTCGGACAACAACAAGTCGGCCTGGTTCGTCGGCTTCACCCCCGACCTGGTGACCGCGGTCGGCCTGTTCGGCGAGGACGACGAACCCCCGCACAAGCAGGTGGAGATGTACGGCGCGGGCGGCGAGCCCCGGGTCAACGGCGGTGGCTTCCCGGCGCAGATCTGGGCGGCGTACACCTTCGGCGTGACGGAGGGGACCAGCACGTTCGACCTGCAGACGAAGCAGGGCGCGGCCGTGGAGCCGTCCTCGGAACCGTCGGCGTCGCAGACGCCGACCGAGGAGCCGAGCACCGAGGAGTCGGCCACCGAGGAGCCGTCGCAGAGCCCGACGACGCAGGAGCCGTCGCAGAGCCCGACGACGCAGGCACCGACCCAGAGCCCGACGACCCAGACGCCGACCCAGAGCCCGACGACGCAGCCGCCGACGGCCGGTGACCCGGAGAACCCGGGCGACCCGGACCAGGAGCGGCAAGGAGTGGGCGAGTAGGCGGAGAACGGACGGGGAAGGCGCCGAGGGGCGCCCGGTGAGATCACCGGGCGCCCCTCGGCGCCTTCGTACGGCCCGGCCCGTCCTCAGCCGTGGTTCAGCTCGAACCACACCACCTTGCCCGTGCTCAGCCGGGTCGCGCCCCACCGCCGGGCCAGCCGGTTCACCAGGTACAGCCCGCGCCCGCCCTCGTCCGTGGCGCGCGCCTGCCGCAGCCGCGGCAGCTGCGGCACGTCGTCGCCGACCTCGCAGCGCAGCACGTCGGTGCGCAGCAGCCGCAGGGTGACCGGCCGGGTGGCGTACCGCACGGCGTTGGTCACCACCTCACTGACCAGCAGCTCCACCGAGTCGGTCAGCTCCTCCAGGCCCCAGCGGGACAGCGCCCGCCGGGCGAGGCGGCGGGCCCGGCCGGGGGCGGCGTCCTCCGGCTCCAGGAACCAGTACGCCACGTCGCTCGGTGCGATCCCGTCGAAGCGGGCGGCGAGCAGCGCGATGTCGTCGTCCCGGTCGCCCGGGCCGAGCATGTCCAGCACCTCGTCGCACAGCGCCTCCAGCGGCGGCGGATGGTCCGGGCCGGTCAGCTGCGCGGTCGCGGCGAGCTTCTCGCGCAGCTGCTCGATACCGGTCCACACGTCCCGCAGCCGGGACTCCACCAGCCCGTCGGTGTACAGCAGCAGGGTCGCCCCGGCGGGCGCCTCCAGCTCCACGGCCTCGAAGTCCACCCCGCCGACGCCGATCGGGGCGCCCGCGGGCACCCGCAGCACCTCCGCCCGGCCGCCCAGGTGCAGCAGGACGGGCGGCGGATGGCCGGCGTTGGCGATGGTGATGCGGTGCGAGACCGGATCGTAGACCGCGTACAGGCAGGTCGCCATGCGGTCCACACCGAGCCGCTGGGCCTGCTCGTCGAGGTGGTGCAGCACCTCCTGCGGGGGCAGGTCCAGCCCGGCCAGGGTCTGCGCGGTGGTGCGCAGCTGGCCCATGATCGCGGCCGACGTCATGGAGTGCCCCATGACGTCCCCGACGACCAGCGCGACCCGGCTGCCCGGCAGCGGAATGGCGTCGTACCAGTCGCCGCCGACCCGCGCGGTCTCCGCGGCCGGCAGGTAGCGGGACGCCAGCCGCACACCGGTGCAGCGGGGCAGGTGCTCCGGCAGCATGGTGCGCTGCAGCTCGTCCGCGATGTACGCCTCGCGCCCGTACAGCACCGCCTTGTCGATGCCGAGGGCGCTGTGCGTGGCGAGCTGCGCGGCGACCAGCAGGTCGTCGGCCTCGAACGGGATGCGCTCCGGACGGCGCAGGAACAGCGCGGCACCGATCACCCGGCGCCGGCCGCGCAGCGGCGCGAGGATCGCCCGCTGCCCGTCCGGCACGGCCGACGCGCCCTGCTCACCGAGGAGTTCTGGCAGCGCGGCGCGGGCGGCCGGCGCGTCCGTGAACACCGGCCGGACGCCGCGCAGCACCTCGGCGAGCGCGCTGCCGGGCCGCACCGTGCACAGCTCCTCGCCGACCGAGTCCAGCTCGTTCGGCTCCGGCGGCGCGATCGGGGCGAACCCGCCCTCGGTGTCGCGGTCGGCGGGGATCCGGTCGCTGCGCCGCAGCCGCAGCACCAGCGGGCCGGTGGGCCGCTCGTCGCCGACCGGCAGCGGTTCGCGCAGATAGACCAGGATCGCGTCGGAGAAGGTGGGCACGGTGGCCCGGCACAGCCCCATCACGATCTCGTCCAGGTCGATGCCGCGGGCGATCCGCCGGGTCGCCGCGCCGACGAACCGCAGCCGGTCCCCGTCCCGCCGCATCGGCGTGGGCCGTCCGGGCGGCGTGACCTGCCCGGTGCGGCGCTCCCGGCCGTCCGGGCCCGGCACCGGGCGGCCCTCCTGACCCGCGGCCGGCTGGACCGGGATGCCCTCGGACGGGGGCCGCGGCCGGTGCGCGTCCGGCCCGGCACCGTGCTCGGCGCCCGGCTGGGAGTGCTCGGAGGCGGGCCCGGGGGCCGTGTCCTGCCCGCTGCCGCCGGGGTCGGCCGTCTCCGGCGCGGTCCCCGACGGCGCCGGAGAGGCGGCCTGGGGCGCGCCGGACTCGCCGCCGGAGCGGGCCTGTGCCGCTAAGGCGGCTCCCGTGCCCGGCGCACGGGCCGGTTCCTGGGCACGCAGGAGCGCCCCGCGGGGATCCCCGGGGTCCGCGCCCGGCTGCGGGCGGTCGAAGGAGGTCGGCTGCTCCGTCACGCGCGTGAAGTCCATCCGTCCGGGGCTGCGCGCCGTGCGCGCGGTTCGTCCCGCCGAAACTCCGATACCCGGAATACGTGCCTCGGGAACGGGGTCCCCGCGTGGTCGGAGGTTGTGCCTGTGCCGCCGGACGACCGTCCCCGGCCCGTACCGGTGTTGCCGTACCCCTCGCTCACGTCTTGCCGCCCCTCGGTGACGATCGGTCAAGCTCAGCGTGTATTCCGTCGGTTGGTGCCCTGTTCCTTGCGGAGGACGATCCTACGTTTCTTGCCCGGGGGCGTATCAAGGGTCTCATGGGGACACGTGCACGGACGTGCGGTCCCAGTCCTGTGGCAGTGACGGTACCGCCCAGGACGGATCCGGGCGCCAGTTCTGCCAGCCCTCCGAGAAGGGCGGCGCCCAGGCCTCGATCGCCGCCACCGCGGCCCGGCCGGCCTCCCGTATCCTCCCGGCCAGTTCCTCGTCCACCAGACCGTCGTGCTGCGCCTGCGCGAACTCGTCCTCGTCCCGCCAGTGCCAGCTGCGGTCCGGGTGCACCGAGATGTCCAGGAAGTGGTCCTCGGAGTCCACCCCGCCCGCCCAACGGACCAGCGGTTCCTCCAGGTTCACGTACCAGTTCTTGAACTGCCAGCCCGGGTCCCAGAACAGCCACACCGACCAGGGCTCACCGGGCCGGGCCAGCTTCAGCACACCGGTGCCGAACCAGCGGTCGCGCTGCACGGCGCGCGGCTTGGTGTACCGGGTGGCCAGCGGCTCCCGGTGCACGGGGGTGCCGTCGGCGAGGACCGGCTTCACGCACTCGGTGCCGGGCGCCATCCACACGGCGAGCAGCTCCGGGTCGTCGCGAACGACCGTGACGGGGCGCGCGATGTGGAAGTGCGCGCCGCCGTTCTCCCGGTACCGCCACAGGATCTGTGTCCCGGGCGCCCAGAAACCCGCCGTACCGCCCGCTTCCCCGTGTCCGGCGCCTCTCACCGCTCCGCCCTCTGTCATGCGCAGATATTAGGTGTCCCGGACACACGACGCCGCGGTACCCGCCGTGGTTCACCCCGGGGCGCGATTGTTTTACGGGCGTGTCATCCGCAGGACGTCCAGCGCCTCGTCGAGCTGCTCCACGGTGAGGTCGCCGCGCTCGACGTAGCCGCTCTCCAGCACCACCTGCCGGATGGTCTTCCGCTCGGCCAGCGCCTTCTTGGCGACCTTGGCGGCCTCCTCGTAGCCGATGTACCTGTTGAGCGGGGTGACGACGGAGGGCGAGGACTCGGCGTACTCCCGGGCGCGGTCGCGGTGCGCGACGATCCCGTCGACCGTGCGGTCGGCGAGCAGCCGGGAGGCGTTCGCGAGCAGCCGGACCGACTCCAGCACGTTCCTGGCGATGACCGGCAGCATGACGTTGAGCTCGAAGTTGCCCGAGGCGCCGGCGGTGGCCACGGTCGCGTCGTTGCCGACGACCTGCGCGCAGACCATGAGCACGGCCTCCGGGACGACCGGGTTGACCTTGCCGGGCATGATCGAGGAGCCGGGCTGGAGGTCGGGGAGGCTGATCTCGGCCAGTCCGGTGCGGGGCCCGGACGCCATCCACCGCAGATCGTTGGTGATCTTCGTCAGGCCGACGGCGATGGTCCGCAGCTGGCCGCTGGTCTCCACGATCCCGTCCCGGGCGCCCTGCGCCTCGAAGTGGTCGCGCGCCTCGGTCAGCGGCAGCCCGGTGGCCCGGGCGACCTCCTCGATGACGGCGGCGGAGAAGCCCGGCGGGGTGTTGATGCCGGTGCCGACGGCGGTCCCGCCGAGGGGCAGTTCGGCGAGGCGGGGCAGGGAGGCGTGCAGCCGCTCGACCCCGTACCGCACCTGGGCCGCGTATCCGCCGAACTCCTGGCCGAGGGTCACGGGCGTGGCGTCCATCAGGTGGGTGCGCCCGGACTTCACCACGTCGGCGAACTCCTCGGCCTTGCGCTCCAGGGAGGCCGCCAGGTGCTCCAGGGCCGGGACCAGGTCGCGGGTGACGGCGGCGGTGGCGGCGATGTGGATCGAGGACGGGAAGACGTCGTTGGACGACTGCGAGGCGTTGACGTGGTCGTTGGGGTGCACGTCCCGGCCGAGCCGCTCGCCGGCGAGGGTGGCGAGGACCTCGTTGGTGTTCATGTTGGACGAGGTCCCGGAGCCGGTCTGGAACACGTCGATCGGGAAGTGCTCGTCCCACCGGCCCTCGGCGACCTCGGCGGCCGCCTCCTGGATCGCCTCGGCGATCTCCTGGTCCAGCACCCCCAGCCGGGCGTTCACCTTCGCCGCGGCGCCCTTGATGCGGGCGAGGGCCTCGATGTGGGCGCGTTCGAGGCGCTGCCCGGAGATCGGGAAGTTCTCCACGGCGCGCTGGGTCTGGGCGCGCCACTTGGCGTCGGCCGGGACTTTCACCTCTCCCATGGAATCGTGCTCGATGCGGTGGTTCCGGGCGTCGTCCGTGGTCGTCATCGTCGTACCTCCGAAGGTTCACAGCAGCGGTCCGGGCCGGGTGTATTCCGGACGGCCCCCTTGCCAGCATCCCGCGCGGGTACCCGGAACGGACTCCGCCCCGCCGCGAGGGGGCGGCGGGGCGGAGCACCGGGTGGGGACGGGCGCCGGTCAGGTGCCCCGGAGGGACGCGTCGTCGGCCAGGAGGCCCGTCTGCACGGCTTGCTGCCAGAGGGTGTGGGCGATGCCGTCGGCGGCGCGGTCCAGGCCGGTGGTGTTGATGTTGGAGAGGGTGTCGCAGGCGCGGTGGTAGCAGGGGTCGTAGGACGCGCCGGCGGTGCCGCCCCACTTGGCGGCCTGCGCGGACGTCTTGCGGGCACCGGCGCCCATCGCGTAGCCGGAGGTCGGGATGCCGGCCTGTTGGAAGGGGTAGTCGTCGCTGCGCCCGGCGCCCTCGGTGTTCTCCTCGGGCCGCAGGCCCAGCGAGTCCCAGTACGCCTTCAGCGGCGCGGCGGCCGACGTGGTGATGCGGTTGATGAAGTAGCCGCCGTTGGTGGAGGCGACCATGTCGAAGTTGTAGTACGCCCGGATCCCGGCACGTTGGGTCGAGGACAGCGAACGGACGTAGAACTCCGACCCGTTGAGGCCCTGCTCCTCGTCGGTCCACCAGGCGAAGCGGACCCGGTTGCGCATGGTGGGGTTCTGCTGAGCCAGCGCCAGGGCGTTCTCCAGGAGCGCGGCCGAGCCGGAGCCGTTGTCGTTCATGCCGGGGCCCGCCGAGACGCCGTCGAGGTGGGCGCCGAACATGTAGACGTTGTTCGCGTCGCCCTTCGGCCACTCGGCGATCAGGTTGGGGCCGGCCCCGCTGGTGCAGCCGGAGGTGCAGGGCTGTTCGGTGACGGTGTAGCCGGCCGCCTGCAGCTTGCCCTTCACATAGGCGACGGAGTCGCGGTAGCCCTGGGTGGTGGAGCGGCGGTTGCCGCCGTTGCGGCCGGCGATGGCGCTCAGTTCGCTCAGGTGTGCTCGCACCTTGGCCACGTCGACGTCGGGCGCGGCGCTCACGTTCGCGGTGGTGGTGGAGGCGGTCGCCGGGCCCGCGGCGGCGGCGGGGAGTGCCGCGGCGCCCAGTACGACGGCGAGGGAGAGGCTCGCCCCTGCAAGTCTTCGTATCACCAGGTCTCCTCGGAGAGGTGGCGGTGGGGTGTCCGCAGGCGCTCCCGTGATGGCATGCACATGGCGGACTGGT
Source organism: Streptomyces viridosporus (assembly GCF_002078235.1). Taxonomy (GTDB): domain Bacteria; phylum Actinomycetota; class Actinomycetes; order Streptomycetales; family Streptomycetaceae; genus Streptomyces; species Streptomyces viridosporus. The sequence goes on along the minus strand of NZ_MSGP01000423.1, from coordinate 10,365 downwards.
GGGAAGAGTCGCAGCAGCGGTTGAAGGTGGCAACGGAATCGGGGCCCGTGCGGGCAGGTTGTCCGAAAAAGGCAAGCCGGGTCCGTTATCCGGACGGCCGGTGGCGGGCGCTCGCCCGAAGGGGCGACGGTCCGGGCCGGCCCGGACCTACGGCGACGGGGTGCCGGGGGAGTCGGGGGACCGGCACGGCGTGACCGCGGCCGGCGGGTGCGCCGGGTCCGGCGGCCGCCCGGCGCCGGCACCCGGACCGGGGCGGCGGCCGCGGGGCGCGCCGCCCCCGGTCCGGGTTCCTGGTCGAGACAGACGGCGCGGCCCGGACCACCCCGGGGTGGGGATGGTCCGGGCCGCGCCGTCTACGAGTGGTCCGGGCCGCGCTGCCTGTGATGGGTTCGAGCCCGGCGGTCCGGCCGGCCCGGGGGGAACCGGGCGCCCGGCGGGCTCCTCGTCCAGGGCCTGACCGCGTCGGCCCCCGCCGGGGTCAGCCCAGGCCCGGCCCCCGCACCGGAATGCTCGTGAACGTCGGCTGCGGCGCCGGGTCCTGGAAGAAGTCGTTGCCCTTGTCGTCGACGACGACGAACGCCGGGAAGTCCTCGACCTCGATCTTCCAGACCGCCTCCATGCCCAGCTCCTCGTACTCGAGGACCTCGACCTTCTTGATGCAGTCCTGGGCCAGGCGCGCCGCCGGGCCGCCGATGGAGCCGAGGTAGAAGCCGCCGTGCGCCTTGCACGCGTCGGTGACCTGCTTGCTGCGGTTGCCCTTGGCGAGCATCACCTTGGAGCCGCCCGCCGCCTGGAACTGCTCGACGTAGGAGTCCATCCGGCCGGCCGTGGTCGGGCCGAAGGAGCCGGAGGCGTAGCCCTCGGGGGTCTTGGCCGGACCGGCGTAGTACACCGGGTGGTCCTTGAGGTACTGCGGCATCTCCTCGCCCGCGTCCAGCCGCTCCTTGATCTTGGCGTGCGCGATGTCGCGGGCCACGACCAGCGGGCCGGTGAGCGAGAGCCGGGTCTTCACCGGGTACTTGGTGAGCTCGGCCAGGATGTCGTCCATCGGCTGGTTGAGGTCGATCCGCACGACCTCGCCCTCGTCGGCCAGCTGCTCGTCCGTGGTCTCCGGCAGGAAGCGCGCCGGGTCCTTCTCCAGCTGCTCCAGGAAGACGCCCTCGGCGGTGATCTTCGCGACGGCCTGGCGGTCGGCGGAGCAGGAGACGGCGAGGGCGACCGGGCAGGACGCGCCGTGGCGGGGCAGGCGGATCACGCGGACGTCGTGGCAGAAGTACTTGCCGCCGAACTGGGCGCCGATGCCGATCCGCTGCGTCAGCTCGAAGACCTTCTCCTCCAGCTCCTTGTCCCGGAAGCCGTGGCCGAGCGGGGAGCCCTCGGTCGGCATGTCGTCCAGGTAGTGCGCGGAGGCGTACTTGGCGGTCTTCAGCGCGTACTCGGCCGAGGTGCCGCCGACGACGATCGCCAGGTGGTACGGCGGGCAGGCGGCCGTACCGAGCGAACGGATCTTCTCCTCCAGGAACTTCATCATGGAGGTCTCGTTCAGGACGGCCTTGGTCTCCTGGTACAGGAAGCTCTTGTTGGCCGAGCCGCCGCCCTTGGCCATGAACAGGAACTTGTAGGCGTCGCCGTCGGTCGCGTACAGCTCGATCTGGGCGGGGAGGTTGGAGCCGGTGTTCTTCTCCTCCCACATGGTGAGCGGGGCCATCTGCGAGTAGCGCAGGTTGAGGTTCCGGTACGCGTCGTAGATGCCCCGGGACAGGGCCTCCTCGTCGCGGCCCCCGGTCAGCACGTTCTGGCCGCGCTTGCCCATGACGATCGCGGTGCCGGTGTCCTGGCACATGGGGAGCACGCCGGCCGCCGCGATGTTCGCGTTCTTCAGCAGGTCCAGGGCGACGAACTTGTCGTTGGCGCTGGCCTCCGGGTCGTCGATGATGCGGCGCAGCTGGGCGAGGTGCGCGGGGCGCAGGTAGTGCTGGATGTCCTTGATGGCCTCCTCGGCGAGCTTGCGCAGCGCCTCCGGCTCCACCTTGAGGAAGGTCCGCCCGTCGGCCTCGAAGGTGGAGACACCTTCGGAGGTCACCAGCCGGTAGGGGGTGGTGTCCTCTCCCGTGGGGAGCAGATCGGCGTACTCGAACTCAGGCATCTCGCCCATTCCTCACTCGACAGACGACGGCCCGCCTCCGTCGGCGGGCGCTCCCAGCGTAGGACCTGCCCCCGGTGACGGGCTTGTGAGGTTGTCCTCAGTTGTTCCCGACGGGGGGTAGTCGCGATCTATCGCGTTTGGGTACGCTGTGTCCGTGGACCTTCAGAAACACGCCCAGCAGCCGGACTCGGCCCCGCGCCCCGCCGACCTGCGCGCCTCGGACGCCGACCGCGACCGCATCGCCGACCTCCTGCGCGAGGCCCTCGCGGAGGGCCGGCTGACCGCGGACGAGCACGCCGAGCGCGTCGAGGGCGTGCTGGCCGCCAAGACGGTCGGGGAGCTCGAGGTGTTCATCCGGGACCTCCCGGCCGCCCATCGGCGCAGCACGGTCCACGCCTTCGCGCCCAACCGCCCCACCGCCGGCGCGGTCCCGGCGGACCCCGACGACAACGTGGTCGCGGTCTTCAGCTCCGCCGTCCGCAAGGGCCGCTGGCGGGCCGGCCGCCGCATCCACGCGTACGCGGTCTTCGGCAACGTCGAGATCGACCTCAGCGAGGCGCTCTTCGACCACCAGCAGGTGGTGATCAAGGCGTTCTCGGTCTTCGGCAACGTCGAGGTCCGCGTCCCGGAGAACGTGTCGCTGCGCGGCACGGGCGGCGGCGTCCTCGGCAACTTCGAGGTGCACACGCTGGACGCGGCCGACCCCGAGGCCCCCGTGGTCTACGTGGACGGTTGGGCGGTGCTGGGCAACGTCGAGGCGCGGCCCAAGCGCGGCAAGCTCGTGGCGGACATCCTCGACAAGGTGCAGCGCTCGGTCGACCGGGGTCTGCGCAAGCACCTGGACCGTTGACGCCGGTGAACCGGCCGGGGGCGGAGGCGCTCCGTCCGTGAGCGGCGGGGCGGACCGACGGTGAAATCCGGTGCCGGGCGCGGCGGTTCGGAACTCAGTGCATAGGCACGCGCACAACGGGTAAGCCTTGCTGCATCGTCTCTCGCTCGCGAAGCCGTCGTCAGGAGTAGACCGTGCTGCAACCGCCGCATTCGTCCCTGCAGGTAGCCGCCGTTCCGGCCCAGCGAGGGACGCCGCGAGACAGGGACCAGGAGGCCCCCTGGCACACCGAGGCGGTGTGCCGGCGCGACGAGGCCGGGCTGTTCTTCGCCCCCTCGAAGGAACCCACCGCCGCCCGGCTCTCCCGCGAGGAGGCCGCCAAGCGGGTCTGCGCACGCTGTCCGGTGATGGTGGAGTGCCGCGAGCACGCCCTGCTCCAGCCCGAGCCCTACGGCGTCTGGGGCGGCCTGACCGCCGCCGAGCGCCGCGTGGTGCTGGCCCGGCGCCGGCGGCGCGAGATGGAACTGAAGAAGACGGCGCGCACGACGGGACGCATAGCCGCGGCCGGTTAGCCGTAGGTACGCGAGAAGGGCGCCCTCTCCGCACAGAGGGCGCCCTTTTTCTTGCCGACTCGTGCCGGTCCCGTACCGCTTTCGTTCGGTCCCGTGCCGGTTTCGGTCGACCTCACGCCGGGGAGTGCCCTGCCCCGGGGCGCGGGGCCGTCACTTGGCGCGGTCGAAATCGATCGCGCTGTACGCCCGCAGCTTGCTCAGCCGGTGCTCGGAGTCGATCCGGCGGACCGTGCCCGACTTGGAGCGCATCACGATCGAGTCGGTCGTGGCGGTCTCGGAGCGGTAGCGCACCCCGCGCAGCAGCTCGCCGTCGGTGATGCCGGTGGCCACGAAGAAGACGTTCTCGCCGGAGACCAGGTCGTCCGTGGTCAGCACCCGGTCCAGGTCGTGCCCGGCGTCGACGGCCCGCTGCCGCTCCTCGTCGTCCTTGGGCCACAGCTTGCCCTGGATGGTGCCGCCCAGGCACTTCACGGCGCAGGCCGAGATGATGCCCTCGGGAGTGCCGCCGACGCCGAGCAGCAGGTCGATGCCGGTGCCCGCGCGCAGGGCGAGGATCGAGCCGGCCACGTCGCCGTCGGTGATCAGCTTGATGCGCGCGCCGGTCTCCCGGATCTCCTTGATGATGCCCTCGTGCCGCGGCCGGTCCAGGATCACCACGGTGACGTCCTCGGGGGTGACCCGCTTGGCCTTGGCGACCCGGCGGATGTTCACGCTCACCGGCGCGTTGATGTCGACGAAGTCGGCGGCCTCGGGCCCGGTGACCAGCTTGTCCATGTAGAACACGGCGGAGGGGTCGAACATCGAGCCCCGCTCGGCGGCGGCCAGCACCGCGATCGCGTTCGACATGCCCTTGGCGGTCAGCGTGGTGCCGTCGATCGGGTCGACGGCGATGTCGCACTCCGGGCCGGTCCCGTCGCCCACGCGCTCTCCGTTGAAGAGCATCGGGGCCTCGTCCTTCTCGCCCTCGCCGATGACGACGACGCCGTTCATCGAGACGGTGGAGACGAGGGTCCGCATGGCGCGCACCGCGGCACCGTCGGCGCCGTTCTTGTCCCCGCGTCCGACCCAGCGGCCGGCGGCCATGGCCGCGGCTTCGGTGACCCGTACGAGCTCCAGGGCGAGGTTGCGGTCGGGGGCCTCGGAGGGCACATCGAGCTCGGACGGCAGGTGATGGTGTTCGGTCATCGGAGCGCACCTTTCTGTACGACGACGGCCGGATGAGGGTGTGGGTCACGACTCTATCGCCGGACAGACAATATGAGCAGGGGCCCCCACGGATGAGCGCCCCGGGTACCTGCGACGATAGGGGACGTGGCAGGAAAGAGCAGCATGCAGAAAACGGCCCGGGACATGATCCTGTCCCTGGGGCTCATCGGACTCGTGGCGGGCTTCGTCTGGCTGTTCATCCCACATGACGACAGCGCGCCCGACCTCCAGCGGGTGGACTACCGGGTCGACCTGCTCACCGCCCGTCGCGCCGCCTCCTACCCGGTGGCCGCCCCCGAGGGCCTGTCCGAGGCGTGGAAGCCCACCTCCGTCCGCTTCCGCAGGGACGAGGGCGACGCCTGGCACCTCGGCTACCAGACTCCCGACGGGCAGTACGCGGCGGTCGAGCAGTCCACCCAGAAGCGGTCGCTCTTCATCGAGGACGCGACGCAGGGCGCGGAGAGGACCGAGGTCACCCAGCAGATCGACGGCAGGACCTGGACCCGGTACGAGGGCGGACGCTACGACGCCCTGGTGCACGAGGGCGCCGACGGCTCGACCACGGTGGTGGCGGGCACGGCGTCGTTCGGGCAGCTGACGAAGATGGCCGCGGCGCTGCGGACCGAGTGACCGCGCCCGGCACACGACGGGGCCCCGGCGGATCGACCGATCCGCCGGGGCCCCGTCGCGTGTGCGCCCTGCCCGGGCTCAGACGGTGGTGACGACCTGCTCGTAGTCCAGGCGCGGACCGCGCGGGAACCAGGCGTCCGGGCCGGGGCGGCCGATGTTGACGACCATCAGCGGGGTGTGGTCGTCGTCCAGGAACTCCTTGCGCAGGCCCTCGAAGTCGAGGCCGGTCATCGGACCGGCGGCCAGGCCGGCGGCGCGCACGCCGATGATGAAGTAGGCGGCCTGGAGGGCGGCGTTCAGTGCGGCGGAACCCTCGCGCACCGGGCGCTCGGCGAAGAAGAGGTCCTTGGCCTGCGGGAAGTGCGGGAAGAGCTGCGGCAGTTCCTCGTGGAACTCGTTGTCCGCGGAGAGGATGGCGACCAGCGGGGCGGCGGCCGTCTTGGCCTGGTTGCCCTCGGCCAGGTGGGCGACCAGGCGCTCGCGGGCCTCGGGGGAGCGGACCAGGGTGACGCGCAGCGGCGACTGGTTCATGGAGGTCGGGCCGTACTTGACCAGGTCGTAGATCGCCCGTACCTGCTCGTCGGTCACCGGCTCGTCGGTGAACGTGTTCGCGGTGCGAGCCTCGCGGAACAGCAGGTCCTGGGCGGCGGGATCAAGAACGAGAGACATGCGTGAACCTTCTCGGGGGAACGTCGGTTCCGTGCATCCGTGTAGGAGACACGGAATGTCCGCGTGCGGAGCACGGATGGGCTGACACGAGTGACCGTACGCGCGAGAAGTTCAACTTTCAACTTCATCCGGAGTCTGGTGGTCCAGTTCACAGGCGCCGCGGGGACGGGAGCGCCCCGCGGCGCCCCCGTCACCGGCTCACCCGGCCAACCGGGTCCGCCCGGTCCGCCCGGTCCGCCCGGTCTATCCGGCCCCCTCGGCGCCCTCCGTCCCGGCCTCCTCCGCCAGCGCCGCGTCCAGCCGCGCCCGCGCACCGTCCAGCCAGCGCCGGCACACCCCGGCCAGCTCCTCGCCCCGCTCCCAGAGCGCCAGGGACTCCTCCAGCGTCGTGCCGCCCGCCTCCAGCCGCCGTACGACCTCGATCAGCTCGTCCCGAGCCTGCTCGTACCCGAGCACCTCGGACGCCGCCGCCTGCTCCGTCTTGTCCGTCCTGCCGGTCATTCGCTCACCCTACGCATCGACTCGGACCGTGAACTCGCCCTCGGACACCCGCGCCCGCAACGCCTCCCCGGCCTCCACCTCGCCCGGAGCGCGCACCGCCTGCCCGTCGGCCCGCTGGAGGACGGCGTACCCGCGCTTCAGGGTCGCCGCGGGGGACAGCGCCACCACGCGCGCGTGCGTGTGCGACAGCTCGGAGTCGGCCCGGTCCAGCTGGTGCCGCAGCGAGCGCCGCCCCCGCTCGAGCAGCGCCGTGACCTCCTCGGCCCGGGCGTCGACCATCCGGTGCGGATCCTGCAGCGAGGGCCGGGCCAGCGCCTGGGCCAGCCCGCGCTCCTCCCGGTCCACCAGCGCCCGGACGCAGCGCCGCGCGCGGTCGCGCAGCATCCGCACCCGCTCGTGCTCCTCGCCCACGTCCGGGACGACCTTCTTGGCCGCGTCGGTCGGGGTGGACGCGCGCAGGTCGGCGACATGGTCGAGCAACGGGTTGTCCGGCTCGTGGCCGATCGCGGAGACCACCGGCGTACGGCAGGCGGCCACGGCCCGCACCAGCTGCTCGTCGGAGAACGGCAGCAGGTCCTCCACGCTGCCGCCGCCGCGCGCCACGATGATCACGTCCACGCCGTCGAGCGCGTCCAGCTCCTTCACCGCCTGGACGACCTGCGGCACCGCGTGCACCCCCTGCACGGCGACGTTGCGCACCTCGAAGCGCACGGCGGGCCAGCGGTGCCGGGCGTTCTCCAGCACGTCCCGCTCGGCGGCCGAGGCGCGCCCGCACACCAGCCCGATCAGCTGGGGCAGGAACGGCAGCGGCTTCTTCCGCTCCGGCGCGAACAGCCCCTCCCGCGCGAGGGACTTCTTCAGCTGCTCGAGCCGCGCGAGCAGCTCCCCGACCCCCACCGGCCTGATCTCGGCGGCCCGCAGCGAGAGCTGTCCGCGCGGGGCGTACCACTCGGGCTTGCAGTGCACCACCACCCGCGCGCCCTCGCTCACCACGTCCGCCACGGCGTCGAACACCTGCCGGTAGCAGGTCACGCCCACGGAGATGTCGTGCGACGGGTCCCGCAGCGTCAGGAAGACCACCCCGGCGCCCGGCCGCCGCGACAGCTGGGTGATCTGCCCCTCGACCCACACCGCGCCGAGCCGGTCGATCCACCCCCCGATGAGCCGGGAGACCTCACCGACCGGCAGGGGCGCTTCCGCAGACGTGTTGACAGCCATGCCGCGAGGGTAGTGCGCCCCACCGACAACGCACCGTGACCGGGCCCCGCGCACGGCCCTTACGATGGGACGCATGACCGCTTCGCCTGGCCGCCGTGTCCTGCTCGCCGCCCCCCGGGGCTACTGCGCGGGTGTCGACCGCGCCGTGATCGCCGTCGAGAAGGCCCTGGAGCAGTACGGGGCTCCCGTCTACGTCCGGCACGAGATCGTGCACAACAAGTACGTCGTGCAGACCCTGGAGAAGAAGGGAGCCGTCTTCGTCGAACGGACGGAGGAGGTCCCGCCGGGCAACATCGTGATGTTCTCCGCGCACGGCGTGGCACCCGTCGTCCACGAGGAGGCCGCGCGCGGCCGGCTCGCCACCATCGACGCCACCTGCCCGCTGGTCACCAAGGTGCACAAGGAGGCGGTCCGGTTCGCCCAGGAGGACTACGACATCCTCCTGATCGGGCACGAGGGCCACGAGGAGGTCATCGGCACCTCGGGCGAGGCCCCCGACCACATCCAGCTCGTCGACGGCCCCGAGGACGTCGCCAAGGTGGAGGTCCGCGACCCGTCCAAGGTCGTCTGGCTCTCCCAGACCACCCTCTCCGTCGACGAGACCATGGAGACCGTCGACGCCCTGAAGGAGAAGTTCCCCCAGCTGATGTCGCCGCCCAGCGACGACATCTGCTACGCCACCCAGAACCGCCAGCTCGCGGTCAAGCAGATGGGCGCCGAGGCGGACCTGGTGATCGTGGTCGGCTCGCGCAACTCCTCCAACTCCAAGCGTTTGGTGGAGGTCGCCAAGCTCGCGGGCGCCCGCGCGGCGTACCTGGTGGACTTCGCCGACGAGATCGACGAGGCCTGGCTGGAGGGCGTGACCACGGTCGGCGTCACCTCGGGCGCCTCGGTGCCGGAGGTGCTGGTCGAGCAGGTGCTCGAGTGGCTGGCGCGGCGCGGGTTCGAGGACGTGGAGATCGTCAAGGCGGCCGAGGAGTCCATCACCTTCTCGCTCCCCAAGGAGCTGCGCCGCGACCTGCGCGAGGAGGCGGCGGCCCTGGTGGCCGAGCGCGGCGGTGCCGGGGCGTCCGGCGCGGATTCCGGGAAGTGACGGGGGCGGTCACCGGATCGGTCACCGGACCGGTCACGGGGGCGGTCACACCCGATCGCCCCGTGACCGAATCCGTGAAGGCCCGGTGACCGGCTCCCTGGCGGTCCGCCGCACGTCGTAACGTGGGGCCATGGAGATCTTCGGCGTGGACATCGGCGGATCCGGCATCAAGGGTGCCCCGGTCGACCTGGAGGAGGGGGACCTGGCACAGGAGCGCTGCAAGGTCCTCACCCCGCACCCCGCCACGCCGGACGCGGTGGCGGACGGCGTCAAGGAGGTCGTCGACCACTTCGGCTGGACCGGACCGGTCGGCGTCACCTTCCCCGGAGTGGTCACCGACGGCACCACGATCCGTACGGCGGCCAACGTCGACAAGAGCTGGATCGACACCGACGCGCGCGTGCTGCTCGGCGACCGCCTGGGCGGCCTGCCGGTGACGGTGGTGAACGACGCGGACGCGGCCGGTGTCGCCGAGATGCACTTCGGCGCCGGGCGGCACCGCAGGGGCACCGTCATCCTGCTGACCTTCGGCACCGGCATCGGCAGCGCCCTGTTCGTGGACGGCGTCCTCGTCCCCAACACCGAGCTGGGCCACCTGGAGCTGAACGGCCACGACGCGGAGAAGCGCGCCTCCAGCAAGGCCAAGGAGGACCACGGCCTGTCGTGGGACGAGTGGGCGCACCGCGTGCAGAAGTACCTGGCCCACGTGGAGATGCTGTTCTCGCCGGAGCTGTTCATCATCGGCGGGGGCGTCAGCCGCAAGTCCCACAAGTTCCTGCCCCGCATCGAGGGCATCAAGGCCGAGATCGTCCCGGCGCAGCTGCAGAACAACGCGGGCATCGTGGGGGCGGCGATGCGGGCGGCCACGGGCGCGTAGCGGAGTGCGGGGGCGTACGGGCCCCCGCCACCCGGCGCCTCACACCTGCGGCCGGCCCTTCGCGGCCCTCCGGTTGACCCTGCGGATCCTGCGGCCGAGCACGATCAGCCCGGCGACGAGCGTCCCCCCGTACAGCCAGCCGACCTGCGTCGCGAGGCCCGTCACCAGCCCCATCAGCCGGTCGCCGACCCCGTCGCCGCCCTCGCCGGCCACCGGGACCAGCCCCACGGCGAAGGCGATCGGCACGATGACGGGCGCGGTGAGCAGGTCGCCCTCGCGCACCCAGACCGCGGTCAGCACGCACACCGGCAGGAAGAGCACGCCGTACACCGTCTGGGACGCCCCGAACACCGCGGCGACCAGGAGCCCGAGCACGAGCATCACCAGGCCGCAGAACAGGCCCCCGCCCAGTCCGGTGAGCCGCGGGTTGGGCAGCCGCCGGGCGGCCGGCGCGGGAGCGGGGCGCCGTACGGGCGCCGGCCGGCGCTGCGGCACACGGGCGGGCCGGTCCGGCCGGGCGGGCCGCGCGACACCGCCGCCCGCCGCCCGCCCCGCCTGCGGAGGCAGCCGGGACCCGGAAGCCCCTGATGCCCCGGGCGCCCCGGGCGCCCCGGACGCACCGTG
>NZ_MSGP01000422.1 GCF_002078235.1 Streptomyces viridosporus | reverse complement strand
CTGCGGGGGGAGGAGCGGCCCAGGCCGCTCCGGCGCACCGAGAACGGCGACAGCGACCACATCGCCGTCTCGCCCGACGGGCGGAGCGTGGCCCGCGCGACCGACTGGGGCGTGATCTCCCTCGGAGTGCGGGACACCTCCGATCCCGACTCGCGCGCCCTTCGCTTCGTCCCGCTGCGCAGGGCCGCGGTCGCCCGCGACAACCCGCGCGGCGTCCGCGATCTGCGCTTCGACGGCGAGGGGAAGCGCATCCTCGCCACGATTCCCCGCGAGGGGGTCCTCGTGTGGCGCACCGAGGACGGCCGGCGCACGGGCCGCACCCTCGCCCCGCCGCGCGGCTGGGACGCGGCGCAGGCATGGTTCGGTGCGGACGGCACGGTGGTGGCGCGGATCGTGCCCTCCGGTGCCGGCGCCGAGGACGGGCGCGGCCGGCTGGTCTCCTGGGACCTGGACCGGGGCACGCTCCACCGCCCCTGGGGCGAGCGGGCCACGGCCTCCGCGACGGTCAGCGGCAACGGACGCGTCCTGGCCACCTGTACCGAACAGGGCGTCCTCGAGGCCTGGCGGCTGGGCACCGAACCCCGCCGCTTCCGGAACTGGGAGAACAGCGCCTTCCAGGGACTGTGCCCGCTGTACGCGCCCCGCCTCGACGCGTCGGGCCGCTACCTGATCAATCCCACCGGCCGCATCGGCACCGATCTCGGCCGGGTGCGCTTCCTCGTCGTCGATCTGGAGAAGGGCCGGCCCGCCACCTTCGACACCCCCGCCGCCGCGGCCGAGGACCGGAACGTCACCGGCCGCACGTTCGCGCCGCCGGTCGCCCTCGCCGGCCCCCCGGGGAACCTGCGGGCAGCGGTCGCCGTCGGCGGGAGCGTCGTGACCGTGCGGGTCCGGCCGCCCACGGAGTTCGACGCCAACGCCCTGATCCACCGCGTCCGCACACCGGACGCACCACACAACCGGCTGGCGGTCGTCGGGAGCGACGGCACCGTCCTGCAGCTCTGGGACCTGACCGGGCGGAAGTTCCTCGCGTCGGCGCGGGCGTCACGGCCGCTGGCCGACCTGTACGCCGCCTTCACCCCGGACGGACGGCGGCTGCTGACCGTCGCCGAGGACCGGCGCACGGTCCTCGTCTGGCGGATCTCCGGGGAGGCGGGCGGGACCGTGCTCACCGAGGAGCACGTGCTGCGGCTGCCCCTCCCGCCCGACCTCGACGCCGTCGGCCCGGATCCGCTCACGGGACTCTCTCCGGCCTGGATCAACATCGGCTTCTCCGACGACGACCACGCCGTGATCTCGGGCCTGTCGTACGTCTCCTACTGGCGACTCGACACCGGCGAAGAGACCGGGAGGAGGTTCCAGCCCCCGTTCCAGGAGAAGTACCAGATCGCCAACGAGGCGGCGGGGACCTTCGCCGGTGCCGTCCCGGGAAAACCGCAGGCGGTGGTGCGGACGGTGGACGCGATCGGGGTCTGGGACTTCGACTCCGGTGACTTCACACCGTGGTTCAGAAGAAAGGACGAGCAACGGCCGGTCCGGTCGATGCTCCTCTCCCCCGACGGCGGACACCTGGTCGTGCAGTACGCGGGGGGCGCAGTGCACCTGTGGGACGTCCGGCGGAAGAAGCAGGAAGACCCCCTCGCCTACGACCGGGTGCACTGGCTCGGCCGCTTCCTGGACGATCGTGCCCTGCACACCACCACCGAGGCCGGTGAGCAGCTGGTGTGGGACGTCACGGAACGTCAGGAGCTGTACCGCTACCACGTGGGATACGGCTCGGTGGCCTCGCCGGGCGCCGACGGGACGTCCCTCACGATCCTCGACGGATCGCGTGCCACCGTCGTCCCGCTCGATCCCGAGCAGTGGATCGAGCGGGTGTGCACCCTGGCTCAGCGCGAACTGAACGCGGGAGAGCGGCGGTTGGCGGCCGACCGCGGCGAGGTCGAGGACGTGTGCCCCCGCCGGTGACCCGGCGGGTTCAGCCGCCGGCCCGGGCGAGCTTCAGCGCGTACTCCGGCCACCACTGGCCCGCCTTGGGGCCGCCCTTGCACTCGCCGTCCGACTCGCCGGGCCGCTTCACCCACAGATAGGCGTCGACCAGCGGGTCCGCGGTCTTCACCGTCGGGGTCTCGCCGAGCGCGCGGCCGGGCGGGTTGCACCAGCGCTCGTCCGCGGCGCCCCCGGTGTACGGGCCGTTGCCGTTGCGGCTGGTGTCGACGACGAAGGGCTTGCCGCCGATCTTGGCGGAGAGCTTCTTGCCGTAGGCGATGGAGTCCTCGGTGGAGTAGAAGTTGGAGACGTTCACCGAGAAGCCGTCGGCCCGGTCGACGCCCGCCCACCGGAGCGGCTCGAAGATCTGGTCGGGGTCGCCCCAGCCGGCGTTGCCGGCGTCCAGGTAGACCTTGGTGTTCTTCAGGGCCTTCAGCTTGGTGACGGCGTCCTTGAGGAGGTCGTAGCGCTCCTCGTGGTACTCGTCCGGGGTGCAGCCGTCCACCAGGTGCAGCACCGCGTCGGGCTCGAGTATCACGGTCGCCGGCCGGTCCCCGATGCCCTGGGCGACGTCGTCGACGAAGGCGCGATAGGCGTCGCCGTCGGCGGCACCGCCCTGCGAGTACTGGCCGCAGTCGCGGTGCGGGATGTTGTAGAGGACCAGCAGCGCGGTGCGGCCCGCCCTGTCGGCGGCCTCGGTGAAGCCGCGGGTCTGCTCCCGCGGGTTCTCCGGGCTGATCCACTCGGCGACGGGCTGTTCGGCGATCTTGCGGATCTGCCGGGCCTCCGTCTCCTTGCCGGCCTTCTCCAGGGCGGCGACCTGCTGCGCGGCGGTGCCGTCCGGGTTGACCCAGAAGGGGTCGGCCTCCTTCGGCTGCTGCGTGATCCCCGCGCCGGCCTCCGGCTCCTCCCCCTTGCCGTCGGAGGAGGAACACCCCGTGATCAGCAGCGCCGCCCCCAGCGCCACTGCGGACGCCCGCCTCCCGGCGAACGCCCCGACCCCCCTGCTGTCGTACATCCAACCCCCCCTTGGGTGCACTTGTGCCAAGTGTTCCGAGCCCCAATCCTGACACACGCCCGGCGGCGCCCACGAGGTCGAGCCCTCGTTGTCCGCGGGCTGTTACAGCCCGGTTCCCCGGGGCGGGACCGGACGCCGCCGTGAACGCCAGGACGGCGAGGCCACCTGCGGTCATCACGGAGAGCGACCGGGCCGGGACGTGGTGCGCGCCGACGCCTGGGCCCGGGCACGCCGTTCGTTCCGGAGTCGTGCCCGCCGACCGGGCCGGGTGACGGGCGGCCGTCGTGCCGGTGGGTGCGGGCGGCCGTCGTGCCGGTGGGTGCGGGCGGGCCGTCGTGCGGGTCGGTACGGTCGGGGATCCGGTCAGGCCCGGGTCGGGGTTCCGGTCGCCGGTGGGGAGACGGTTCCCGTCGGCGTTCCGGTGCGCGTTCCGGTGCGCGTCCCGGTCAGGTACGCCGAGACGATCACGTTGGCCGTGCAGCCGCCGCTCGCCCGGTCGAAGCCGCCGCCGCAGGTGACCAGCCGGAGTTCCGCCCGGCCGGCGCGGTGCGGCCCGTAGGCCTGTTGGGCGTCGAAGCGGTCCCGGTCGACGATCCGGACGTCCTCGACGGTGAACTCGGCGAGCGCGCCGTCCGCGCGGACCACCCCGATCCGTTGGCCGGGCCGCAGCGTGCCCACCCGGTGGAAGACGGCGGGCCGGGTCTCGGTGTCGACGTGCCCCACCAGCAGCGCGGTGCCCGCCGCCCCCGGCGCCACTCCGCCCGCGTACCAGCCGACCACGCCCGGCTGGCCGAACGGCGGCGGATCGGGCGCCCCGCGTTCGTCCGGACCGCGGGCGACCACCGGCGCCCGGACGCCGAGAGCGGGGATGTCGAGGCGCTGCGGCGGCGCGGTGCCCAGGGGGTGGTGCGCCGGGGGCAGGTCGCCCCGGGGCGGGCGGCCGGCCGCCGCCATGTCGCCCGTGGCCGGCCCGGAGGCACCGGGCGGGACGTCGGTCGCCTCGCGGCCCCACAGCCACAGCCCCAGCAGCAGCACCAGCCAGGCCACGCCGGCGAGCAGCCGTCCGGTGCCGGACGGGGAACGGTCCTGCTCCGCCATGGTCAGCCCGCTCCGCCGCTCCGCCGGACGCGGTCGCGCACGACGGCCGCCGTCGCGGTCCCCACGAGCGCCAGGCCGATCACCGTCTGGGCCGTGCCGGGGCCGTCCTCGCGGGTGGTGTCGGCGGCCAGGCGCGCGGTGGCGCCGCCACCGGCGTCGACGGGGGCGACGGTCGAGGCCGGAGCACCCGGCGTGACCGGAGTGACCGGCGCGACCGGCGCGGTGGGGGGTGCGCCGGAGGCGCCCGCCGCCCCACCGGGCCGCTCCTCCCGCGCCGGGGCGACCACGAGGGCGCCCTTGCGTTCGGTCCCCCCGCAGTCGACCCGCACGTCGTACGTCCCCGCGGTGAGCGAGGACCGGACACGGCTCTCGCCGACGAGCACGCCGTCGGCGGCGGTGAGCCGTGCGTCCGAGACGAACGCCGGGGACACGGCGACCGCCGTCCGCTCGGCGCACCCGGCCACCTCCAGGGCGACGTCGGTGCCGGGTGCGGAAGCCGCCGGGGTCACCGAGACGCCCCCGCCGTCCGCCGCGTACGCCGCCGGCGCGAGCGCCGCCGCGGCCAGGGCGCCGGCGCAGAGAGTCAGCAGCAGGGAACCCATCGTGAACCTCCAGACACCTGGAGCGTCCCCCGCGGGCCACGGCACCGCACCCTCGCGGTGCCGTGATTGCTCCGTCCGGGTGGCGCCCCGGACGGCCCGGGGTCCGGACCCCGGG
>NZ_MSGP01000421.1 GCF_002078235.1 Streptomyces viridosporus | reverse complement strand
GCCGCGGCCGCGCCCGCCGACCGGCCGGAGCTGGTGCTCGAGTTGATCCGCGGGCACGCCGCCGCCGTCCTCGGACACGGTGACGCGGCAGAGCTCTCACCGCACCGGCGGTTCCAGGACCTCGGGTTCGACTCGCTGATCGCTGTCGAGTTCCGCAACCGGATCGGTGAGGCCATCGGTGAACGGCTCCCCGCAGCTCTGCTGTTCGACTATCCGACCCCGGCCGAGCTGATCGACCATCTGCTGCCCAGGCTGGTCGCTGACGAACCGACCGGGCCGGCCGCGCTGCTGGCGGACCTGGATCGGCTGGAGCGCGCGCTGGACGAGATCACGGTGGACGACGAGCGGCTGCATCGGCAGATCGCCGGCCGGCTGGACGTGCTCCGCAGCAGGTGGGCGGCAGATCAGCAGGAAGAGGACGACTTCGATGTCGAGTCGGCCACCGACGACGACATGTTCCGCATGCTCGACGACGAGCTGGGTCTGAACTAGGAACGTGTCTCGGTAACAGTGCCTGTTCGGGCAGTCGTAAGCGGTGAGATCCGGGCATGACTGCCCGGATCTCACCGCCAAACGCTCGGATTCGTCGCGTCTCGTCGATTCATGGCTCGGTGAGGGCGTGGTGCACGGTGCGCCCGGCTGTTCAGCCGGTCATGGCGTCGATGTCAGCTGTTCCGGTGTGTCGTGTCGTAAGACCGCAAGGGGGTTGTGTCAGGAGGCCGGTGGCCGTTCTGGCAGATCACGATTGGTCCGAGGACGAGCGTGACGACGGTTTCTCGACGGGCGTAGGCGGCTCTGCCGGGTTTGGTTCGCAGCTTCCGGGCCATGTGCTCGCCCTCGGCGTGGCGTCCTTGTCATGCGTCCACGGGGTGAGGGCGGGACCTGCTCGTCGTTACCGAGGCGGCCGGTGGCCAATGTGCTGTCGGGTCCGCAGGTCAGTTGGCGTTCGACTTCACCGAGATGCTCGACCAGTCCGCCAAGAACACCGGTCGTCGCCCCAAGCCGGTGCTCGTCGACGCCGGGTACTGCTCCGAGGCCATCGCCAGGCCGCGAAGCGGCTCGGGCATCATACGCCTGAATGCAGGCGCCATCGCTGTTCTTCGTGACCGGGAGTCGGGGACGGGCGAGGCTGGCCTGAGCATTCGCCTCGGCGGCGAAGCCCTGACGACAGCCTGCTTATCACTGACGACGGCGTCCTTCGTCGTCCGCGTGGCGACGGGGGCCCTGTCGACGGCCTCGGCCTCGATCCGCGCAGGGGCCTGCAGCCCCGTGAGCCGCTTCTTGCGGCGGTCCGGCACGGCCGGCAGATCGGTGGCCATGCCGCAGCGCTACGTAGGCCGGCCATCATGCACACACCGGGGTCGTTGCCGTACGCGACGTGCGGAAGCGGCCCCGGAGCGACTACCTGATGGCGGACCCCCTGGAGGCGGCGGACAGCGTGGCCGCCAGCTCGGCGTTCACCTCGGCCTGGTGCGCGGTCAGGTAGAAGTGGCCGCCGGGGAACGTGCGGATGCGGAAGGCGGCGGTGGAGTGCTCGCGCCACCGTTCGGCCTCCGCGACGGTTGTCTTCGGGTCGCCGTCCCCAACCAGCACCGTGATCGGGCAGTCGACTGTGTGGTCCGGCACGGCCTGGTAGGTTTCGATGACCCGGTAGTCGCTGCGCACCGCGGGCAAGGTCATCCTCAGGATCTCTTCGTCGCCCAGCAGGTCCGCCTGGGTACCGTTGAGCCGCCGCAACTCGTCGAGCAGGCCCTTGTCGTCGCGTAGATGCACGTGTTCGTCCCGGTGCGTGGCCGGCGCGCGCCGGCCGGATGCCACGATCGCTCGGGGCGCGGCGGACGTGTCAGCGAGTGAGAAGGCTGTCTCGAACGCGAGCACCGCGCCCATGCTGTGTCCGAAGTAGACAGTCGGCAAGGGCCTTTCGTGCTCGAGGATCGACGCGATGTGACCGACGTACTCTGCGACGCTGCGCACCAGTGGCTCACGTCTGCGGTCCTGGCGGCCGGGGTACTGGAGGACCACGACGTCGGCGGCGGCGGCGTGGGCCATTGCGACAGGGTGGTAGAAGCTCGCGGAGCCGCCCGCATGCGGGAAGCAGACGAGCCGTACGCGGGCACTGGCGTTGGGCCGGAAGCGGCGCAGCCAGCGCTCTGCGTCGGTGCCGGGCATGGGCATGAGGTCTCCTCGGGGCAGTCGTCAGAGACGAGTACGTCCCATTCCTGACTGGAAAATCCCCAGTCCCGAGAAGTAACCGTGTCAATTCCCAGTGATGCACTAGGGTGCCCCGACTTCCGTTGACACCGCGGACTTGCGGCTGTGAATGTCACCTCCAAGGACTGCTCCCGCGAAAACTCACTGGGCGTAGCGGTCGTCTCTTCCCGTGGCGGCGTAAGGGGATTTCGTGTCCAAACGTGCTCTTATCACTGGGGTCACCGGCCAGGACGGCTCGTACCTCGCAGAACACCTGCTGGCGCAGGGCTACCAGGTATGGGGTCTGATGCGAGGGCAGGCCAACCCGCGAAAGTCACGGATCAGCCGCCTCGTATCTGATCTGTCCTTTGTGGACGGTGACCTCATGGACCAGGCCAGCCTGGTCTCGGCGCTGGACCATGTCCAGCCCGACGAGGTCTACAACCTCGGTGCCATCTCGTTCGTGCCGATGTCGTGGCAGCAGCCGGAACTGGTGACCGAAATCAACGGCGCCGGCGTGCTGCGCATGCTGGAGGCCATTCGAATGGTGAGTGGGCTGAACACGTCCAGGTCGACCCGATCCGGTGGGATCCGGTTCTACCAGGCTTCGTCCTCGGAGATGTTCGGCAAGGTCGCGGAGACTCCGCAGAGGGAGTCGACCCAGTTCCACCCCCGTAGCCCGTACGGGGTGGCCAAAGCCTATGGCCACTTCATCACACGCAACTACCGCGAGTCGTTCGACATGTACGGCGTCTCCGGGATCCTGTTCAACCACGAGTCCCCGCGCCGCGGTGCTGAGTTCGTGACCAGGAAGATCTCACTGGCCGTCGCGCAGATCAAGCTGGGACTGCAGGACAAGCTGGCGCTGGGCAACCTCGACGCGGTGCGTGACTGGGGCTTCGCCGGTGACTACGTCAAGGCGATGCACCTGATGCTCCAGCAGGACGAGCCGGGCGACTACGTGATCGGTACCGGCGTGATGCACTCGGTCCGCGACGCGGTACGGATCGCCTTCGACGCCGTGGGCCTCAACTGGGAGAACCACGTCGTGATCGATCCATCGCTGGTCCGCCCGGCTGAAGTGGAGACACTGTGCGCCGACTCCAGCATGGCCCGGGCCGCGCTGGACTGGGCACCCACGGTGAAGTTCGAGGAGTTGATGCAGTTGATGGTCGAGTCGGACCTGCAGCAGGCATCACGGACGCGCGACTATGGCGAGCTGCTGGCAGCCGCCGACAGCTGGTGACACCGTGACCGAGACGTTGTCCGGCCCCGGCCGCCGCACACGGATGGAGACGTGGTGGCCGACGGAGCGGGGCGCGGAGGGCAGGCCCGCCGGATGATCGACAAGGTGCTGCCGCAGCACTGCATGCCCATGCAGTCCGGACACGGCACGAAGGGCACCCGCGAGTACGGCTGCGCCCGGCTCGGCGTCCAGGCCGACGACACCCCCGGCGGATATCCGGACGGCGTGGCGGCAGGCTCCCGGCGGAACACGGCCCGCAGATTCGTCCGCCTCCCGCCGCACGGTGTGGGCTCCCGGGCCGATGGCCTCGCTTCGGCGGGAGCAGGGCCGGCAGGAGGCGCAGGCGCGAGAGCGGATGGCCTCCCCGGCTCACGCAGCTCGGCGCGGACGAGCTGGTCTACCTGGTCGCCGGTGAGCACGGCGGCTCCGGGTGGGCGCTGCTCGTACGATCCGACGGAAGCGGCCACGTCCTCCCCTGCGGCGACTCGTCCGCTCGGGACCGCTCGCTGCGTTCCTGACCGCACACGACGTCCATGCGGCCGCCGGGACGGACGGCGACCGCTCCCGGTCGAGGGCCGCGTGGCGCTCCGCCCTGCACGCGGTGTGCGACTGGGCCTGGCCCGCCGTAGTGAGCCCGGTCCTCGAGGAGTTCAGTCTGCGGGGCGGCGGAAACCGCGCACCGTGTCGCGGTCGTACCGGCGCCCCGGCGGGGGGTGCCTGTTGAGTCGGCACGGAGCGCGGTGCCGGTGTTGCCACCGGTCCGTTTCTCCGTGCCGCTCGCCGAACCCGGCGTACCCGTCTCCGAGTACCGGGCTCTCCACGGACTCTGCCGTTCAGGCGTGGTTGAGGCGGGTCCAGGGTTTGGGGATCGTGTTGCCTCTGTAGCGGTAGCGGGTGACCGCCACTGCCTGGAGGTCGAACAGTTCGATCCCGTCCGCTGAGGGCCTTTGCCACCGACCGTTGTGGTCGGTGAGCCGTCGGCGGACGTCCTTCCACTTCCAGCGATGCAGCGCCATCCACCAGCTAATCACCCGGTGCCACGTGAAGCTGGCCAGGGAACTCAGGGTGTCTTTGCAGACCGCATGCTTGAAGTAGTTGGCCCAGCCGCGGTGTTGTCAGGTTGAGCGGAGCCCTTCTCCGGTGGCATGATCATCTGTCTGGTTGGGGGCGCTGGAGGGGCTGCTCGTGGACGCGCCGTCGTACCAGGGTTTCCGCTTCCCGCCGGAGATCATCGCGCACTGCGTGTGGCTGTACCACCGCTTCGCCCTGAGCCTGCGCGACGTCGAGGGGCTGATGCTGGAGCGCGGCATCGAGGTCTCCTACGAGACGATCCACCAGTGGACGCGCCGGTTCGGCCCCGCCTACGCCA
>NZ_MSGP01000420.1 GCF_002078235.1 Streptomyces viridosporus | reverse complement strand
GAACTGCTTGCCGTACTGCGGATGGAGGGCCGCTGGGGCTCCCACCCGCAGTACGGCAAGCAGTTCCACGTGGAGAACTACACGACCGTCCTGCCGGCCACCGTCCAGGGCATCCGCCGCTACCTCGGCTCGGGCCTGGTCAAGGGCATCGGCCCGGTCTTCGCCGACCGCATCACCCAGCACTTCGGCCTGGACACGCTGAAGATCATCGAGGAGGAGCCCGAGCGGCTCGTCGAGGTCCCCGGCCTCGGCCCCAAGCGCACGAAGAGGATCGCCGACGCCTGGGAGGAGCAGAAGGCGATCAAGGAGGTCATGCTCTTCCTCCAGACCGTCGAGGTCTCCACGTCGATCGCGGTGCGCATCTACAAGAAGTACGGCGACGCCTCCATCTCCGTCGTGAAGAACCAGCCCTACCGGCTGGCCGCCGACGTCTGGGGCATCGGCTTCCTCACCGCCGACAAGATCGCCCGGTCCGTCGGCATCCCGCACGACAGCCCGGAGCGGGTGAAGGCGGGCCTGCAGTACGCCCTGTCCCAGTCCGCCGACCAGGGGCACTGCTTCCTCCCCGAGGAACGGCTCATCGCGGACGCGGTCAAACTCCTCCAGGTCGACACCGGCCTGGTCATCGAGTGCCTCGCGGAGCTGGCCGAACCGCCGGAGGACGGCGCCGACCCCGGTGTCGTGCGCGAGAAGGTGCCGGGCCCGGACGGCGGCGATCCGGTCACGGCGGTCTACCTGGTCCCCTTCCACCGCGCCGAGCTGTCCCTCTCCGCCCAGCTGCTGCGGCTGCTGCGCACCGAGGAGGACCGGATGCCGGGCTTCCGCGACGTGGCCTGGGACCGGGCGCTGTCCTGGCTGAAGGGGCGGACGGGAGCCGACCTCGCTCCCGAGCAGGAGGCGGCCGTGAAGCTCGCGCTCACCGAGAAGGTCGCCGTCCTCACCGGCGGCCCCGGCTGCGGCAAGTCCTTCACGGTCCGCTCGATCGTGGAGCTGGCCCGCGCGAAGAAGGCCAATGTGGTGCTGGCCGCCCCGACCGGCCGCGCCGCCAAGCGCCTGGCCGAGCTGACCGGCGCCGAGGCCTCCACCGTCCACCGGCTGCTGGAGCTCAAGCCCGGCGGTGACGCCGCCTACGACCGGGACCGCCCGCTGGACGCCGACCTGGTGGTGGTCGACGAGGCCTCCATGCTGGACCTCCTGCTCGCCAACAAGCTGGTCAAGGCGGTCCCCCCGGGCGCCCACCTGCTCTTCGTCGGGGACGTCGACCAGCTGCCCAGCGTCGGCGCGGGCGAGGTCCTGCGGGATCTGCTGGCGGACGGCAGCCCGATGCCCGCCGTGCGGCTCACCCGGGTCTTCCGCCAGGCCCAGCAGTCGGGCGTGGTGACCAACGCGCACCGGATCAACGCGGGTCGGCCCCCGGTCACCGACGGCATGAAGGACTTCTTCCTCTTCGTCGAGGACGACACCGAGGAGGCCGGCCGGCTCACGGTGGACGTCGCGGCCCGCCGCATCCCGGCGAAGTTCGGCCTGGACCCGCGCCGCGACGTGCAGGTCCTCG
Organism: Streptomyces viridosporus; assembly: GCF_002078235.1. Classification (GTDB taxonomy): domain Bacteria; phylum Actinomycetota; class Actinomycetes; order Streptomycetales; family Streptomycetaceae; genus Streptomyces; species Streptomyces viridosporus. Next base: position 5,695 of record NZ_MSGP01000420.1, on the reverse strand, counting down.
CCCCCATGCACCGGGGGCCGGCCGGCGCCGGCACCCTGAACGGGCTGCTCCAGCAGGCCATCACCCCCGGCCGCCCGGACCTCGCCGAGAAGCGGTTCGGCGGCCGGGTCTTCCGTGTCGGCGACAAGGTCACCCAGATCCGCAACAATTACGAGAAGGGGGAGAACGGCGTCTTCAACGGCACCGTGGGTGTGGTCACCTCGCTCGACCCGGTCGAACAACGCCTGACGGTGCTGACCGACGAGGACGAGGAGGTGGGGTACGAGTTCGACGAGCTGGACGAGCTGGCGCACGCCTACGCCGTGACCATCCACCGTTCCCAGGGCAGCGAGTACCCGGCGGTCGTCATCCCGGTGACCACGGGCGCCTGGATGATGCTGCAGCGCAACCTGCTCTACACGGCGGTCACCCGGGCCAAGAGGCTGGTCGTCCTGGTCGGTTCCCGCAGGGCGATCGGGCAGGCGGTGCGCACGGTCTCGGCGGGCCGCCGGTGCACGGCCCTGGACTTCCGTCTGGCGGGTTCCCGCTCCCCGGACGCACGCCTCGCGGACGCACGCCTCTCGGAGGGCGGGGCGCCGCGGTGAACGGCCCGTCACCAAAAAATGATCGATCAAATGAGTCGTGAAGGTCACAGAACCCTTCCGGTTGGTGGACCGAGGGGGCAGGATGGGCAAGTTGGCGGCACTCAGTGCCGCCAATAGGCCCGATGGTCGACCCCGAGTGCACTCTCCTGAGCCAAGTGGGGGATGGTAGAGACAGTCAGGGCACCTCGAAGATGAGGCACAACGTCGGTGAGGGAAGACGTGAGCGACAACTCTGTAGTACTGCGGTACGACGGCGGCGAGTACACCTACCCGGTGGTCGACAGCACCGTCGGTGACAAGGGCTTCGACATCGGAAAGCTCCGCGCCCAGACCGGTCTGGTGACGCTGGACAGCGGCTACGGCAACACCGCCGCCTACAAATCCGCGATCACCTACCTGGACGGCGAGGCCGGCATCCTCCGGTACCGCGGCTACCCCATCGAGCAGCTGGCCGAGCGCTCCACCTTCCTGGAGGTCGCCTACCTGCTGATCAACGGCGAGCTGCCGACGGTCGACCAGCTCTCCGCGTTCAAGAACGAGGTCACGCAGCACACCCTGCTGCACGAGGACGTCAAGAACTTCTACAAGGGTTTCCCGCGCGACGCCCACCCGATGGCCATGCTGTCGTCGGTCGTCTCGGCGCTGTCCACCTTCTACCAGGACAGCCACAACCCGTTCGACGAGCAGCAGCGTCACCTCTCCACCATCCGCCTGCTGGCCAAGCTCCCGACGATCGCGGCGTACGCGTACAAGAAGTCGGTCGGTCACCCGTTCGTCTACCCGCGCAACGACCTCGGCTACGTCGAGAACTTCCTGCGCATGACCTTCTCGGTGCCCGCGCAGGAGTACGACCTCGACCCGGTCGTGGTCTCCGCGCTGGACAAGCTGCTCATCCTGCACGCGGACCACGAGCAGAACTGCTCGACCTCCACGGTCCGCCTGGTCGGCTCCTCGCAGGCGAACATGTTCGCCTCGATCTCCGCCGGCATCAGTGCCCTGTGGGGCCCGCTGCACGGCGGTGCCAACCAGTCGGTGCTGGAGATGCTGGAGGGCATCCGCGACTCCGGCGGCGACGTCGACTCCTTCATCCGCAAGGTGAAGAACAAGGAGGACGGCGTCCGCCTGATGGGCTTCGGCCACCGGGTCTACAAGAACTTCGACCCGCGCGCCAAGATCATCAAGGCCGCCGCGCACGAGGTGCTGTCCGCCCTCGGCAAGTCCGACGAACTGCTGGACATCGCGCTGAAGCTGGAGGAGCACGCGCTCTCCGACGACTACTTCGTCTCGCGCAGCCTCTACCCGAACGTCGACTTCTACACCGGTCTGATCTACCGGGCCATGGGCTTCCCGACCGAGATGTTCACGGTCCTGTTCGCCCTCGGCCGTCTTCCGGGCTGGATCGCCCAGTGGCACGAGATGATCAAGGAGCCGGGCTCCCGCATCGGCCGCCCGCGCCAGATCTACACGGGCGTGGTCGAGCGCGACTTCGTCCCGGTCGAGGAGCGCTGACAGGGGCGGCGCACGTCGCGTCGCCGGGCCCCGCGCACGCAGGTCGTGTGCGGGGCCTTCCGCTTTTCGCCGGCGCGGAGTTCCTGTCCGTGCGGAGGAAGGCGCCCGTGAGGGCAGGACTGTCCGTGAGGGCAGAAAACTCCGTGAGACGAAGGCGTCCGTGCGGACAAAAGCGGAAGGCGCCCTGGCGCCGGTCCCCCCACGGGCCGACGAGCAGGGCGCCTTCCCATGTCCCGGTGCGGATTCCCCCCACGGGATCCGGCCGGGCGTCTGTGAGGACAGCGCCTGAATCGCTGGGTGAGCGCGGACGGAACACTTCCGCCGTGCACTCGTACGGTTGTGCGGTCTGCCGGGACAACGCACGTTCGGGAGGGCCGCTCAAAGCTCCCCGGCGGATACGTGCCCCGGCAACGCTCCCCCGAGCTCTCACCTACGTTCGAGCAGGGAGGTACTCCATTCTGGGAAAGTCCCCCAAGACATCCCCAGATGCCAGGAAGCGCCCCCCAAGACGCTGCCCGACATCGCCAACTTAGACCTTCGAACCCCTTCGATGGTTACGTTCGGATCACTGTGATCTGCGTCTCTTGCGTATGTCCGTTAGGTACGCAAGAGGCCGAATGTCGCTCATGGGGCCCGAGCGTAAGGATGATGCGCGAGCCTTGTGAAGAGCTTATGTGAGGGTCGTACCGGACTCCAGGGGTACACCCCAACTTGAGACCTCAATGAAATGACCGCAGCCGCAGGCTGTTCGTCACCACGAAGACCGAGGAGAACGCCATGGCGGCTCCGGCGATCATCGGGTTCAGCAGCCCGGCCGCGGCCAGCGGCAGCGCGGCGACGTTGTAGCCGAAGGCCCACACGAGGTTGCCCTTGATCGTGGCGAGGGTCCTGCGGGACAGCCGGATCGCGTCGGCGGCCACCCGCAGGTCGCCGCGGACCAGGGTCAGGTCGCCCGCCTCGATCGCCGCGTCCGTGCCGGTGCCCAGGGCGAGACCCAGATCGGCGACGGCGAGCGCGGCCGCGTCGTTGACGCCGTCACCCACCATGGCGACGACGCGCCCCTCGGCCTGCAGCCGCCGCACGACGTCGACCTTGTCCTCGGGCAGCACCTCGGCGATCACCTCGTCGATGCCCACGGCCTCGGCCACCGCCCGGGCCACCGTCCGGTTGTCACCGGTCAGCAGCACCGGGGCGAGTCCCAGGGCGCGCAGTTCGCGCACCGCCTCGGCGCTGGTCTCCTTGATCGTGTCGGCGACGGCGAGGACCCCTCGTGCCGTCCCGTCCCAGCCGACCACGACGGCCGTGCGTCCGCCGTTCTCGGCCTCCTGCGCGGCCCGGGCCAGCTCCGGCGGCAGCTCCTCGAAGAGCCGCCCCACGGCCACCTCGTGACCCTCCACGCGCCCGCGTACGCCCCGGCCGGGGACGTTCTCGAAGGACTCGGCCTCCGGCAGCGCGCCCGCGCGTTCCTCGGCCCCCGCGGCGACCGCCCGGGCGACGGGGTGCTCGGAGGCGTGCTCCAGGGCGCCGGCGAGCCGCAGCACCTGCTTCTCGTCGGTGCCCTCGGCGGCGTACACCTCCTGCAGGGACATCCGTCCGGTGGTGACGGTGCCGGTCTTGTCCAGGACGACGGTGTCGACGCGGCGGGTGGACTCCAGCACCTCCGGGCCCTTGATCAGGATGCCGAGCTGCGCGCCGCGCCCGGTGCCGACCATCAGCGCGGTGGGCGTGGCGAGCCCGAGGGCGCACGGGCAGGCGATGATCAGCACGGCGACGGCCGCGGTGAACGCCGCCACCGTGTCGCCCGTGGTGCCCAGCCAGCCCCCGAAGGTGCCGGCCGCGATCAGCAGCACCACGGGGACGAAGACGGCGGAGATCCGGTCGGCCAGCCGCTGCACCCGGGCCTTGCCGTTCTGCGCGTCCTCGACCAGCTTCGCCATCCGGGCGAGCCGGGTGTCGGCGCCGACCCGGGTGGCCTCGACGACGAGCCGGCCGCCCGCGTTGACCGTGGCGCCGGTGACGGTGTCGCCGACGGCGACGTCCACGGGGACGGACTCGCCGGTCAGCATGGACGCGTCCACGGCGGAGGAACCCTCCACCACCGTCCCGTCGGTGGCGATCTTCTCCCCGGGGCGTACGACGAACCGGTCGCCGACGGCCAGCCGCTGCGCCGGTACGCGCACCTCGCGCCCGGCCCGCAGGACGGCCACGTCCTTGGCGCCCAGCTCCATCAGCGCCCGCAGGGCCGCTCCCGCGCGGCGCTTGGAGCGGACCTCCAGGTAGCGGCCGAGCAGGAGGAAGGCGGTGACGCCGGCGGCGACCTCCAGGTAGATCGTGGCGGCGCCGTCGGTGCGGGAGACGGTGAGCTCGAAGGGGTGCCGCATCCCGGGCATGCCCGCGTCGCCGAGGAACAGCGCCCACAGGGACCAGCCGAACGCGGCGAGCGTGCCGACGGAGACCAGGGTGTCCATGGTGGCCGCGCCGTGCCGGAGGTTGGTCCAGGCGGCCCGGTGGAAGGGCAGCGCGCCCCAGACCACGACGGGCGCGGCGAGGGTGAGGGAGAGCCACTGCCAGTGGTCGAACTGCAGGGGCGGGACCATCGCCAGCAGGACGACGGGGAGGGCGAGGAGCGCGGAGACGGTCAGGCGCCGGCGCAGGGCGGCCGACTCGGCGTCCTCCTGCCCGCCGGGCGGCCCGTCGTGCCCGGCGGACGGCTCGTCCGCCGGGGGCGCGGGCTCCTCGGCGGTGTAGCCGGTCTTCACCACGGTGGCGATCAGGTCGGCGACCTCGACGCCCGGCGGACAGGTGATCCGGGCCTTCTCCGTCGCGTAGTTCACCGTGGCGGTGACACCGTCCATGCGGTTGAGCTTCTTCTCGACGCGGGCCGCGCAGGAGGCGCAGGTCATCCCGCCGATGAGCAGCTCGACCTCCGAGGTCGCCGGCTGTCCGCCGGTCGGGGCCCCGGCGGCGGTGGTGGTGCTGCTGGTCACGTCCGTCACTCCAGGAAAGCCGGAAGGGGTGGTGTCCGGGACGCGGGGCCGACGGCGTGCCGGGCCGTGGGGAGCCGATGGCCGGTACGGCCCGGTGCGCGCCGCGCGGTGCCCCGGTCCCGGCTCAGGCCTTGCCGACGAGTTCGAAGCCGGCCTCGTCGACGGCGGCGCGCACCGCCGCCTCGTCGAGCGGGGCCGCGGAGACCACGGTCACCTCGCCGGTGGAGGCGATCGCCTTCACCGAGCTGACACCGGGGATCTCGGAGATCTCGCCGGAGACGGCGCCCTCGCAGTGGCCGCAGCTCATCCCGCTCACCTTGTAGACGGCGGTGACGGAACCCTGGGTGTCGGTCGGGGAAGTCATGGCGTTGCTCCTCGTCGAGGGGTAGGGGTGGGAGGGTCCTCGGGAACCCCACACCAAGACTATACCCCTAGGGGGTATGAATCCAGGACCGGCGGGCCGGAGCGGCGGACGAAAGTGTTCCCCGTTCCCGGACGTTTCCGCGTCCGGACGCCCCCCGTCCGGACGTCCCGCGTTCCCGAACGTACTGCGCCTCCCGGAGACCGGCGGCACCGGTGGACGCGGGGGAGGGAGCCGCCGGCGGAGAGGCCGCC
>NZ_MSGP01000042.1 GCF_002078235.1 Streptomyces viridosporus | reverse complement strand
TGCCCGTCCGGGTCCGGACGGCGCGCAGCACCTCCTGCCGGTTCGGCGCGCCGCGCACCACGGCCGTCGCGAACGCCAGAGGACCGGACGCGCCCCACCGCGTGGCGGTGCGGTCCGCCGCCGCGACGGCGGCGACCAGTCGCTCCACGGCCTCGTCCGGTATCGGGGCCCCCGGCGTGACCTGCTCGGACAGCCGGATCGGCCACTTGGCCGTGTGCACCGGCAGCGGCACCCCGTCCTCCGCGTCCGCCACGACGAGTCTGACGGTCTTCGATCCGACATCCACCACGCTGGTTCGCATGGCCCGTGGGTACCCACTCGCCGCGCGGACCAACGGACGGACGGCGGCGGACGGCGAAGACATGCCCATACGTGACCGAACGGTAACCTTCCGTTGACATGGTCCATTCCTTGACAGGCATATAACCGAAGAGGCATATTGAATGCATGTCCGACGCCGCCCTCTGGGCCGCCCTCGCCGATCCGCACCGGCGGGCCATCATCGCGCTGCTCCTCGAGCGGCCCCGGCCCGTGGGTGAGATCGTCCGCGCGTGCGGTCTGAGCCAGCCGAGCACCTCCAAGCACCTGAAGGTGCTCCGCGAGACGGGTCTGGTCCGGGTGCGGCAGGACGCGCAGCGCCGCGTCTACGCCCTGGACCCCGCGCCCATCGCCGCGCTCGACGCCTGGCTGGCCCCCTACCGCAAGCTGTGGAACGACAGCCTGGACGCGCTGGGCCACCGGCTGGACGAGCCGCCGGACACCGCCGAGCCCTGCGCACCGAAGGACTGATCCCCATGACCGCCGAACGCACCGGCACCTTCCTCACCCTGGACGACGGCCGCCCGGCCGTCCGCTTCAGCCGCGTCTACGACCACCCGGTCGACCGCGTCTGGCGGTTCGTCACCGAGCCGGACGAGCTGGCCCGCTGGTTCCCCTCCCGCGCAGAGGTCGACCTGCGCCCCGGAGGCACCGTCACCTTCACCGGCGACCCCCACCTGGAGGACTCCACCGGCCGGGTCGTCGCCGTGCACCCGCCCCGCCACCTGTCCTTCACCTGGGACGGCGACGAGCTCCACTTCGACCTGGAGGAACTGGAGGAGGAGCGGACCCGCTTCACCCTCACCAACGTCCTCGGCGCCGAGAACACCGCCGCCCGCAACGGCGCCGGCTGGGAGGTGTGCCTGGCCGCGCTGGACGCGCGGGCCCGGGGCGAGCGGTTCGACGGGCCGCACGCGGGCGCCGAGGCGCCCTGGAAGGAGCTCTACGCGGCCTACGTCACGGCCGGTGTGCCCTCCGGCGCGCCCGTCCCGGGCCTGGGCGCCTGAGCCCGCCCGTCACGCCATCTGCCGCCGCACCAGCTCGTGGAGCCGCCCGCCGGTGTCGGCGAGCAGGTGCGCGGGCGGGCCCTGCTGCACCACCTTGCCGTCCTCCATCACCACGACCCGGTCCGCGTCCAGCACCGTCGACAGCCGGTGCGCGATGACGATCCGGGTCGCCCGCAGCGCCTTGGTGCTCTCGATCACCGTGCGCTGCGTCTCGTTGTCCAGGGCGCTGGTCGCCTCGTCGAAGAAGAGGATCCGCGGACGGCGGATCAGCGCCTGGGCGATCATCAGCCGCTGCCGCTGGCCCCCGGAGACCGAGCCGCTGCCCGAGACGATGGTGTGCAGCCCCATCGGCATGCGCTTGATGTCCTCGGCGAGCCCCGCCATCTCCGCTGCCGCCATCGCCTCCTCCGGTGTGTACGGCTCGGTGCCGCAGATGACGTCCAGGAGGGAGCCGGTGAAGGGCTGGGCGTGCTGGAGCACCACCCCGCACTGGCGGCGCACCGCCGACCGGTCGAGGGCGGCCAGGTCCTGGCCGTCGTACAGCACACTGCCGGACAGGGGTTTGTCGAAGCCGATGAGCAGCCGCAGCAGCGTGGACTTGCCGCAGCCGCTCGGGCCGACGATCGCCACGAACTCGCCCGGGCGCACCTCGAAGGACACGTCGTCGAGGACCAGGGGACCGTCGTCGGAGTAGCGGAAGGACAGCCGCCGCGCCTCGACCGCCCCGGACAGCGGGCCCGGCCGGGTGCTCGCCGCGCGCACCTCGGGCGTGGCGTCCAGCACCGGCCTGATCTGCTCGAACAGCGGCAGCGCGGCCACCGCTGAGACGAACGCGCCGGTCAGCTGGGTGACCGAGGTCAGCACCATCGTCACCGACGTGTTGAAGGCGAGGAACTCGGCCGCCGTCATCGAGCCGCGCGCCGGCCCCGCGAGCAGCATGAACATCGCCAGTGTGCACAGCGGCAGGTAGACCGCGCCCAGCACCGCCGTCAGGTTCTTGATCCGGCCGGCCTTCTGCTGGAGCTCCCGGCTGCGGGCGAACTCGGACGCCCAGGCGGCGTAGGCGTAGTTCTCGGCCGCCGCGACCCGCAGTTTCGGCAGACCGCGCAGGGTCTGGAAGGCCTGGTTGTTCAGCTTGTTGGTGAGCACCACCAGGCGCCGCTGCCAGCGCACCTGCCACAGCCCGAGCCCCAGGAACACCCCCGTGACGACGGTGAGCATCCCGATCGCGGCCAGCGCCATCGGCACGCTGAACCACAGCAGCAGCCCCAGGTTCACCGCGCCCACGGTGACCGACTGGGCCACCGTGGGACCCACCCCGGCCAGCAGCCGGCGGATCGCGCTGATGCCCATGGCGGCGCTCGCCAGCTCACCGGTGGACCGCTCGGTGAAGAACGTCGTCGGCAGCCGCAGCAGCCTGTCCCACACCGCCGGCTGGAGCGTCGCCTCCACCCGGCCCTCCAGCCGCAGCAGCGTCAGGTTCTGCATCAGCATGAAGGCGGCGGCCACCACACTGCCGATGATCACCGCGAGACACATCTGCACGATCGGATCGGTCTGCGCCCTCGGCACGAACTCGCCGAGCACCTTGCCGGTCGCGACGGGCACGAGGGCCCCGATCGCCACGGTCACCAGACCGCTGAGCAGCAGCCCGCCCAGATCGCCGCCGGTGCCCGACATGCAGAACCGCAGCAGCCGCAGCGGGCTCGGACGCCGCTCGGGCAGCGGGCGGTAGAACATCACCGCGCGCGGCTCGAACTCCTCGGCGTTGGCCTTCTCCACCGGCGTCTCCCGGCCGGTCGCGGGATGCACCGCCACATAGCCGCCGCGCCGCCACAGCAGCGCCACCGGGGCGCCGGACAGGGCCCGATGGCCGACCAGCGGCCCGATGTCGTCCCGCCACCAGCGGCCGTCCAGCCGCACCGCCCGGGTGCGGACGCGCGAGGCCAGGGCGATCCGCTCGACCGGATCGAGGCGGTCGCCGCCGGTGCCCGACTGCGCGGGCTCGGCGAGCGTGATCCCGGCCGCCCGGGCGACCAGCCTGCAGGCCGCGTACGTGGCGTCCGCGTCGGCCGCCGTCGTCCGCTGCCCCGACCGCTCCCCGAGGGAGGCGAGCAGGGCCCGGTCGGCCTGGGCGCGCACCGCCTCACCGGCCTTGATGCCCTCGGCCGTGCGCGTCTCGTGGGTCTGCTCCAGCTGCTCGATCCACCGGTCCAGCGCGGTCGTCAGCCGGTACTGCTGGTCGACCATGCCCTGCCACAGCGACGGGTCCACCAGCAGGTCGGCCGCGGCCTCGGCGCCGTACAGCGAGCCGTACTGCACACTGCCCGGCGGGACCTGCATCCAGAAGACGTCGTCGTCGTCCCCCGCGCTCGCACCCGCTCGCACGGGGGCGCCCCCGTGCACCGCGGCCCGCTCGGCGGCCATCGGCGCCTGGAACAGGACCGACAGGCCGCGGCCCACGCCCAGGGCGAGGGCGTACTCCAGCGGGCTCGTGGTCGGCGGGACGTACTGCGGGGTGCCGTACTCGTCGTAGGACCAGGTCTGGGTGCTCGCCGGCTGGTACAGCTCCCGCAGGCCGATGCGGTGCACCACGCAGTCCCGCAGCGGACGGGCCACCAGCGTGTGGCGCGGGCCGGCCACCGGACCGAGCACCAGCGAACCCGCCTCCAGCCGGCCCAGGTGGTGCCAGTGGCCCTGCTGTTCCGCGTCGACCGCGAACAGGTCCACCGCGCCGGACACGACCAGCCACAGCACCTGCGGACCCTCCAGGTCCAGGCGGCTGAACCCGGCGCAGTCGATCGGCGTGCCCAGCGAACCGAGCGCGCCCAGCACGAGGTCGCCCCCGTGCCCTTCGTGAACGGCCGTCACCTCACCGCTCCCTGACCAGGGCGGCGTACGCCCCACCGCGCGCCACCAGGTGCTCGTGCCGTCCGCGCTCCACGACCGTGCCGTGGTCGAGGACGACGATCTCGTCGCTGTCGCGGACCGTGCTCAGCCGGTGCGCGATCACCACGCAGGCGCAGCCGCGCCGGCGCAGGTTGTCCATCACGACCAGCTCGGTCTCGGCGTCCAGCGCGCTGGTCACCTCGTCGAGGACGAGGATGCTCGGCCGGCGCACCAGCGCCCGCGCGATCTCCAGGCGCTGGCGCTGGCCGCCGGAGAAGTTCCGGCCGTCCTGCTCGACCGGGCTGTGGATGCCGCCCGGCCGGCGCGTGATCACGTCGTACAGGGCCGCGTCCCGCAGCGCCTCCACCACGGCCTCGTCCGGGATCGAGGGGTCCCACAGCGCCACGTTGTCGCGGACCGTGCCCTCGAAGAGGAACACGTCCTGGTCGACGAAGGAGACGGAGGCGGCCAGCGCCCCGCGCGGGATGTCCTCGATGCGCCGCCCGTCGATCCGGATCACGCCCTCCCACGGTGTGTACAGGCCCGAGATCAGCCGGGACACCGTGGACTTGCCGCTGCCGGACCCGCCGACCAGCGCCACCTGCTGCCCCGGGCCGACGGTCAGGTCGAAGCCGGTCAGCAGCGGCTTGTCGAGCGGGTTGTAGCCGAAGGTGATGTCCTGCAGTTCGACGTGCCCGTGCAGACGGCGCGTCGACTCGCCGGCGCCGGGACGGCCGTAGAGCGGATCCGCCCGGAAGTTCTCCACGTCCTTCAGCCGCGCCACGTCCGCCGCGAAGTCCTGGATGCGGCCCGCCACGCCGTTCAGCCGGGTGAGGGGGGCGGTGAACCGGGTGACCAGCGCCTGGAAGGCGACCAGCAGACCGACCGAGATGTGCCCCTCGACCGCCCGCATCCCGCCGATCCACAGGATCAGCGCGCTGTTGAGGGTGGCGAGCGTCGGCGCGACGATCCCCAGCCAGGCGCTCGGCACCCCGAGCCGCTGCTGCTCCTCCAGCGTGGTGGCGTGCTGTCCGGCCCACTTGCGGAAGTAGCCGTCCTCACCGCCGGTCGCCTTCATCGTCTCGATCAACTGCAGGCCGGTGTACGCCGTGTTGGTGAGCCGCGCGGTGTCCGCGCGCAGCTTCGCCGTTCGGGTGGCGCGCAGCCGGACGACGATCCGCATCGCCACGATGTTCAGCAGCGCCACACCGATGCCGACGAAGGTCAGCTGCGGGTCGTACGTGTACAACAGCACCGCGTACAGCACGACCACCACCGCGTCCACGCCCGCCGCCGACAGGTCGCGGGCCAGCGTCTCGGCCACGGCGTCGTTGGACTGCAGCCGCTGCACCAGGTCGGCGGGGCTGCGCTGGGCGAAGAACGTCACCGGCAGCCGCAGCAGGTGGCGCAGGAAACGGGCGCTGGACAGCGTGGAGGAAATGAGCCGTCCGCGCAGCAGGTTGGCCTGCTGGAGCCAGGTCAGGACCAGGGTGAGCAGGACGCACGCGCCCATCGAGGCGAACAGCACGTCCAGCGTCGAGGTCCGGCCGCCGATCAGGAAGTCGTCGATGAAGGTGCGGCTCAGCCCGGGCACCGCCGCGCCGACCGCCACCAGCAGCAGGCTCGACAGCACCACGGCGGGCAGGGTGCCGGCCGTGCCGCGCAGACGGGCCGGCATCGCGCCGAGGACCCCGGGCCTGCGGCCGCCCCGGGTGAAGTCCTCGCCGGGCTCCATCACCAGGACGACACCGGTGAAGCTGCCGTCGAACTCCTCCAGGGGCACGAACCGGCGGCCCTTGGCGGGGTCGTTGACGAACACCCCGCGGCGGCCGAACCGGCGGCCCATGCCGTCGTAGACGACGTAGTGGTTGAACTCCCAGAAGAGGACGGCCGGCGCCCGCACCCCGGCGAGCGCGGCCAGGTCCATCTGCATGCCCTTGGCGGTCAGGCCGTAACCGCGCGCCGCCTTCAGCAGGTTGCTGGCGCGCGAGCCGTCGCGGGAGACGCCGCAGGCGATGCGCAGCTCCTCCAGCGGGACGTGGCGGCCGTAGTGGCCGAGCACCATCGCCAGGGAGGCGGCGCCGCACTCGACGGCCTCCATCTGGAGCACGGTGGGCGTGCGGACGGCCCGCACACGGGTTCCGGGCACCTTGCGCCGGGGCGGCGCGGCGCGGCGTCGGCCCCGGGTCTCCTGGGCGGTGGTCACGGCAGCAGCCAATCCACGGGACGCCGGTCGGCCAGCCGGATGGAGCCCGTGGCCAGGGTCATCGAGGTCAGCCGGAACGGCGGACCGTCCGCCGAGGACCACGCGTAACCGCTCTTCGTGGCGGACGACTTCTCCAGTTCGACCGTGACGGCCACCGGCCTGCCCTTCTTCGTGAACTGCTCGCCCAACTGGCTGTCACCGAGGAACGCGGCGATCTGCCGGGGGGACTGGGCCGAGCGGTCGACCGACTTCACCTTGCCGCGCAGCACCCCGTACTCCTGGCTCGGCACCGACTGGACGGTGAGGTCCACGGAGGCGTGCGCGGGGATGCCGGCGGCGCTCTCGGCGGGGACGTACACCGTCGCGTACAGCGGGTCCTTCGCGCCGGCGACCTTCTCCACGGCGGCGACGTCCGCGCCGGTGCGGATGATCTGCCCGACGCTGGCGGCGAGGGCGGTGATCCGGCCCGCGTCGAGGGTGCGGACGACCGCGTCGCCCCGCTCGGTGCGGACCTTCAGCACGGGGGAGTCGGCGGGGAGCCGCTCGCCCTGTTCCGCGAGGACCTCGGTGACCTGGCCGGAGACGGGGCTCTGGAGGACGTAACTGCCCTGCCCGTGGGTGAGGACGGCGGGCGCGCCGACCGTGGACGACACCGATCCGGTTACCGCCCACACCGAGGCCGCCGCCATGGCGACCACCGTCACGGACAGCACCAGCCAGCCCTGCGGCCGGGCGAAGCGCACCGGGAGGTCGAGCTCCTCCGGCGACTGGAGCCTGGTGAGGGCCTGTTGGCGGAACTGCACGGGTCTTCCCCCACCTGCGGCGAACTCTGCGACGTACTGTGCGGGCCGGCTCGCACGAACCGGCGCGCAGGCCGGTGCCGGCCGGAGGAGTGACGGCACCGCCGGGTCCCGGAGCCGGGGAGCGGCTCCGGGACCCAGGGGCACCGGGGTGCGATCAGAGACCGGCGACCAGGTTCGTGACCGGGGCGGTGTTCAGGCCGGTGACGCCCTCGGCGGTGCCGACGGCCGTGTCGACCAGGCCGGAGACCGGGGCGACGCCGTCCACCGCACCCGTGAGGGTGTTCACGGCGTTCACGGACAGACCGCCGGAGACGTTGTCGAGGTCGGCGTCGGAGATCTCGGCGGTCTCGACCTGGGGGGTGGAGTTCATGATGGAACATCCCTTCGTATGGATATTTCACAAGGGGGAGCGGCCCCCTCTGGGGACAGACGAAGGCCGCGACCGCGGGCGCCGAGCGCCCGTCGCCGGGAGCCCGGAACGGCCTTGCGGTGCGATGGATCAAAGCACGCGGCGGGTGCGGGCCTCCAATCAACCAACCGCCTCACCAGGCAACTTGTGCCCCAGTGAGGTCCAAGCGTGCAGACGGCGGCACGGCTCGGTGGCGACTTCTTCACATGCGCCACCGCATCGGCTCATCCGGCCCCTTGCGCCCCTCGGGACGGAATCCGGCACACCGGTCCCAAGGGCGCGGCCGCCCCGGCGGCGTGCGGAGGGACCCGGACTCCGGTGACCGGACTGGGCATTCGCTGTGCAGATTCGCTGAAGCCGGGATTCCGCTCCTGTTCGTGACGCTCCGTTCATGAGGTGTTGCGGAGTGTGCCGGTTCGGGGATGTGCGGACCGCGCCCGGCCCGTCCGCGCCCAACACCGGTACGTGCGGGCGGAGTTCGGGGAGCGGTGGTGGGGCCGGCGATTCACCGCCGCCGACGGAGCTTTCCACGACGGGATTGAACGCCCCGCGCGGCGCGTGCGTACCAACAGCCATCCGGGCGCCCCCACGGCCGCCGAACGGCGGCACGACTCCGGTCCCTCAGGAGGTCGAGAAGTTTGAGTCACAAGCGAATTCCGAAGCACAAGGCCGCGATAGCGGCGGGCGGCGTGGTGGCACTCGGAGCCGCCGCGATCCTTCTCCCGAACGCCAACGCGTCGCAGGACGGGGCGTCGGACGACGCCGCGGCCGCGCCGAAGACCCTGAAGGCGACGGATGCCTCGGATCTCGCCTCGCAGCTCGCCGGGCTCCTCGGTGACGCGTTCGCCGGTTCCTACTACGACGGCGACAAGCAGCAGCTCGTCGTCAACGTCGTACCGGGCGACAACAACAACGTGATCGTGCAGGCCAAGAAGGCGGGCGCGGCCGTCCGCGAGGTCGACAACAGCATGGGCGAGCTGGAGGCCGGAGCGCAGACGCTGCAGGAGCAGGCGACCATCCCCGGCACCTCGTGGGCCGTCGACCCGCGCACCAACAAGATCCTGGTCACCGCCGACAGCACGGTGACCGGCGGCAAGTGGGACAGACTGGAGTCCACCGTGCGGCGCCTCGGCTCCGGCATGGCGACCATCAAGAAGTCCGCGGGCACCTTCAAGACGTTCGCCTCCGGCGGTGACGCCATCTTCGCCGGCGGCTCGCGCTGCTCCCTCGGCTTCAACGTCACCGCGGGCGACGGCGCCCCGGCCTTCCTGACCGCCGGTCACTGCGCCCTCGCGGGCGACCGGTGGTCGGACAGCCAGGGCGGACAGCCGATCGCCACCGTCGACCAGGCGCTCTTCCCGGGCCAGGGCGACTTCGCGCTCGTCCGGTACGACGACCCGGCGACCCAGGCGCCGAGCGAGGTCGACCTCGGCGACCAGACCGTTCAGATCAGCCGGGCCGCGGAGGCCACCGTCGGCCAGGAGGTGTTCCGGATGGGCAGCACCACCGGCCTCGCCGACGGCCGGGTGCTCGGTCTGAACGCCACGGTGAACTACCCGGAGGGCACGGTCACCGGCCTCATCCAGACCGATGTCTGCGCCGAGCCCGGCGACAGCGGCGGCTCGATGTTCACCCGGGACGGCCTCGCCATCGGCCTGACCTCGGGCGGCAGCGGCGACTGCACCGTGGGCGGCGTGACGTTCTTCCAGCCGGTCACCACGGCCCTGCAGGCGGTCGGCGCGACCCTCGATGCCGCCGGCGCGGGCGTCGGCGCCGAGGAGGCCGAAGGCCAGGAAGCCGGCGGCGAGGAGGCCGGTACGGGCGAGGAAGTCGGTACGGGCGAGGAGGCCGGTGCGGACGCCGGCCAGGAGGCGGGCCAGGAGGCAGGCCAGGACGCCGGGTACGGCACCGGTCCGGCCGCGACCCACTGACGGCGCCTCAGCATCACGGCCCCCAGGGCCCGGCCCCACCACTCGGCTGTGGTGGGGCCGGGCCCTGGGGGCCGGTCTTCGCGCACCGCGAGCGGCGGGGAGCGCGCTCGTACGTCCGAGGGGCGGCGCCCCCTCCGTCGCCCTCTGCCCCCTCCTGCGCCGCGGCCGCCGCGACGGCGCCGGCGGGGGCGCGTCACGGGGCGCGGGGTGTCGCGCATGCGCGTGTTCGACACGTTTCGGGCGCCCGCGCTCCCGGGGCGGCTCCGGAACGTTCACAGGGGCTGCGCGGGGGTCCCGTAAGCGCTGTAATGGCCAACGTGGTCGGTGAGGGCGCTGCGGGACGCAGCACGAGAGCGCTGCGCGCACAGGACGCCCTGAAGACGATCGCGGCCGGTCAGGAGTCCCCCGAACGGGTGCGCAGGGTCCTGGAACAGGCCCTCGTCTTCGCCGGTGCCGCGTTCGCCGCCGTCTACGCGCCCAGCGCGGACGGCGAGTTGCTGTGTCTCGTGGAGTCCGTCGGGGTGCCGAGGACCCTGTGCGGGGTGCGCGACAGCTACCCCGTCGCCGGACGCTCCCCGGCGGCCGAGGCCCACCGGGGCGGGCGGCCGGTGTGGCTCGGCCCGGAGGACCTCGCCGCGCAGGCCCGGTCGCGGCGCGTACCGAGCCGTGACTTCTTCCTGGCGGCCCTGCCCCTGCGCGACGGCGGCTGTCTGCTCGCGGTGAGCGAGCGCCCCGGCGGCTTCGACGCCGACGGCCGGGTCTGCCTCCACCTCGTCGCCGACGGGGCCGCCTTCACCGCGGCGCCCGGGGCCACCGACGGCGGTGACCTGCCGCCGGACGCCTTCAGCCTCGCCATGGACACCGGCCGGGTCCGGGTGGGGGAGGACATCCTGGACCTGTTCGGCCTCGACCCGGACGACTTCGACGGACGGGTGGAGACGCTGCTGGGCCTGACCGTGCCGGAGGACCTGCCCTCGCTGCTGTCCGTGGTCGAGGCCGACCACATGTCGACCGGCGAGCGCGAACTGGAGTTCCGGGTGCTGCGGTCCGCCGGCCCGCCCAAGTGGTTGCGGCTGCGCGGCCGGTTGGCACCCGGCGGCGAGGGACGCCCGGCCCGCCTCGTGGGCTCCGTCGCCGACGCCTCCACGCTGCGTTCCGACGGCACGGACGTCGCCCGCGTCCAGCGGCTCGCCGCCGCACTGGCCACCGCGGTCACCGTCCGCGACGTCGGCAAGGCCGTGGTCGCCGCGCTGCGCCGGCCGCTCAGGGCCGACCGGATCGCGCTCGCCGAGCTGGAGAACGACCGGCTCGTCGTCACCGTCCTCGACCCGCCGGAGCCGGAGGCATGGCCGGAGCCGTGGCGCGCGGAGTGGCGCGGCGAGTGGCCCGACGCGCCCGTGCGCACCATGCCCACCCTCGCCGCCGCGCTGCGCGAGGGACGCGCAGGCGTCTGGCCCGCCGGTTCCCCGCTGGAGACCGCCCTCGCCGAGGTCGGTCCGGGCGGACTGGCCGTACTGCCGCTGCCCGCCGGGAACCGCGTGGCCGGCGCCTGCCTGATCGGCTGGGACGCCCCGCACGACTTCGGCGCCGACGAACGCGCCCTGCTCACCGCCGCCGCCGGACTCGCCGGGCAGGCGCTGACGCGGGCCCGCGCCTTCGACGCCGAGCACGAACTGGTCGGCATGCTCCAGCGCCAGCTGCTGCCGCGCCGCCTGCCCCGGTTGCCCGGCGCGGTCGCGGTCGCCCGCTATCTGCCCAGCACGGCCGGTCTGGAGCTCGGCGGCGACTGGTACGACGTGATCCCCCTGCCGGACCACCACGTCGCCCTCGTCATCGGCGACGTCCAGGGCCACAACGCCGGCGCCGCCACCCTCATGGGCCAGATGCGCACCGCGCTGCGCGCCTACGCCGTCGAGGGGCACCCCCCGGACGTGGTGGTGTCCCACGCCAACCGGCTGCTCGTGGACATGGAGACCGACCTCTTCGCCACCTGTTGCTATGTCGACATCGACCTGGAGGAGGGCTCGGCCCGCTGCGTGCGCGCCGGACACCTGCCACCGGTGGTGCGTCGCCCGGACGGCGTCACCGAGGTCGCGGAGGCCGAGGGCGGTCCACCGCTCGGTGTGACGGCCCGGGCCGACTTCCCCATGAGCCCGATCGGGCTCCGGCCCGGCACGCTGGTCGCCCTGACCACGGACGGCCTGGTGGAGTCCCCCGGGGCCGACATCGACGAGGGCATGGACCGCCTCGCCCGGCAGCTGTCCGCCGCCGACCCCGCCCGCCTCGGGCCGGTCGCGGACGCCCTGCTCGGCAACGCCCCGCGCAGCGACGACGTCGCCCTGCTGCTCGTGCGGTACGACGGCATGACCACGCGCCCGCTGCGGGAGAGCTGGACGGTGTGGCGGGTGCCCCAGGCGGTCGGTCACGCCCGCCGCTTCACCCGGCGCACCCTGCGCTCCTGGGGCGTGGCCGAGGACGTCGACGTCGCCCTGCTCATGGTCTCCGAGCTGGTCACCAACGC
>NZ_MSGP01000419.1:12480-12795 GCF_002078235.1 Streptomyces viridosporus | reverse complement strand
ACGTCCCTCCCCGTGCCGGGACCCCGTCCCGTCCCCGCGCGTCTCACCAGTGCACGACGACCTTGTCGCCGTCGCGCACCTGCGCGTACAGCCGGGCGATCGCCGCCTCGTCCCGCACGTTGACGCAGCCGTGCGAGGAACCGGCGTAACCGCGTGCGGCGAAGTCGGCCGAGAAGTGCACGGCCTGCCCGCCGCTGAAGAACATGGCGTACGGCATGGGCGAGTCGTAGAGCGTGGACACGTGGTGCCGGGACTTCCAGTAGATGCGGAAGACACCCTCCCGGGTCGGGGTGTACTCCGAGCCGAAGCGGACGG
>NZ_MSGP01000419.1:0-12465 GCF_002078235.1 Streptomyces viridosporus | reverse complement strand
GGAAGAGCCAGGCGGCCTGGCGCAGCCGCGCCTGGAGTTCGCGGACGTCGCGGCCGGAGTCGCCGGGGGACCACAGCACGCGCGGCGGTTGCCGCGCCGGGGCGGGGCCGGGCCGGTCGTCACCGGCACCGGGCGAACCCCTGCCGTCGCCGTCCGGGGCACGGGACGCCGACGGCGTCCCGCCCGGCAGTTCGATGCGCACCGGCGGCCCGCCGCTGCCGTCCCCGTCGGCGGGCTGCACCGTGCAGCCCGCCGCACAGCCCGCCAGGACGGTCAGTGCCGCCAGGGCGACGCGTGACCTCCTCCTGCCCGCCCCGCGCCCGCGGGCCTCCCCGTCCGCCCCGCGCCCGCAAGCCCTCATGCCCCTGCTCCGCACGCAAGCCCCCCTCGTCCCACCGGACGCCGCCCCCGGTCGCCCACCGGAATGTTCCCCGGACGTGACCGCGGCCGAACCACGGGGCATGGTGGTGAGTGACCGGAAGACGACCGTCGGCGCGGACGCTGTGAGCGGGGTCCCACCGCGGCTGTGAGGAAGGTCCCAGCGTGCGCCCCTCCACCGGGCCGTACGCGCACCGCTACCCTCCGTCGGAGGGTCGGTCTGTACTGGCGGGTAACCGGCGAACAACGGCGAGCAGGCCGAGCAGCACTGCTCAGCGGGAGGCATCACACATGGCGCGCGAGTCGGAGTCGGGACTGCCCATCGAACCGGTCTACGGGCCGGAGGCCCTCGACGGCTGGGACCCGGCGGAGAAGCTGGGCGCGCCCGGGTCGTACCCCTTCACCCGGGGCGTGTACCCGACGATGTACACCGGCCGCCCCTGGACGATGCGGCAGTACGCCGGTTTCGGCACCGCGACCGAGTCCAACGCCCGCTACCAGCAGCTCATCGCCAACGGCACGATGGGCCTGTCGGTCGCCTTCGACCTGCCCACCCAGATGGGCCACGACTCCGACGCCCCGATCGCCTCGGGCGAGGTCGGCAAGGTGGGCGTGGCCATCGACTCGATCGACGACATGCGGGTGCTGTTCGGCGGGATCCCGCTGGACAAGGTCTCCACGTCGATGACGATCAACGCCCCGGCCGCGCTGCTGCTCCTGCTCTACCAACTGGTCGCCGAGGAGCAGGGCGTGCGCGCCGACCAGCTCACCGGCACGATCCAGAACGACGTGCTGAAGGAGTACATCGCGCGCGGGACGTACATCTTCCCGCCCAAGCCCTCCCTCCGGCTGATCGCCGACATCTTCAAGTACTGCCGGGCCGAGATCCCCAAGTGGAACACGATCTCGATCTCCGGCTACCACATGGCCGAGGCCGGGGCCTCCCCGGCGCAGGAGATCGCGTTCACCCTCGCGGACGGCATCGAGTACGTGCGCACCGCGGTCGCGGCCGGCATGGACGTCGACGACTTCGCGCCCCGGCTGTCGTTCTTCTTCGTCGCCCGCACCACCATCCTGGAGGAGGTCGCCAAGTTCCGCGCCGCGCGCCGGATCTGGGCGCGGGTGATGAAGGAGGAGTTCGGGGCCAGGAACCCCAAGTCGCTGATGCTGCGCTTCCACACCCAGACCGCGGGCGTGCAGCTGACCGCGCAGCAGCCGGAGGTGAACCTGGTGCGCGTCGCCGTCCAGGGCCTGGCGGCGGTCCTCGGCGGCACCCAGTCGCTGCACACCAACTCCTTCGACGAGGCCATCGCCCTGCCGACCGACAAGAGCGCGCGGCTCGCCCTGCGCACCCAGCAGGTCCTCGCCCACGAGACGGACGTGACCGCGACCGTCGACCCCTTCGCCGGCTCCTACGTCATCGAGCGGATGACCGACGAGGTCGAGGCCGCGGCGCTGGAGCTGATGGAGAAGGTCGAGGAGCTCGGCGGCGCGGTCGACGCCATCGAGCGCGGCTTCCAGAAGAGCGAGATCGAGCGCTCCGCGTACCGCATCGCCCAGGAGACCGACTCCGGCGAGCGGGTCGTGGTCGGCGTCAACCGCTTCCAGCTCGACGAGGAGGAGCCCTACGAGCCCCTCCGGGTCGACCCCGCCATCGAGGCCCAGCAGGCCGAACGCCTCGCCAAGCTGCGCGCGGAGCGCGACCGGCAGGCGGTGGACACCGCGCTGGCGGCCCTGAAGAAGGCCGCCGAGGGCGAGGACAACGTCCTGTACCCGATGAAGGACGCCCTCAAGGCGCGGGCGACGGTGGGGGAGGTCTGCAACGCGCTGCGGGAGGTGTGGGGGACCCACGTGCCGAGCGACGCGTTCTGAGCACCTCCGCGGGCGCCCCTCCCGGCAGCCGGACCACCGGAGCGGAGTGCCGCGCCCCCGTGCGACACTCCCGTCATGCTCGGCGTCACTGATCTGCCCACCTACCTGGCGGGCCTCATCCTCATCGTGCTGCTCCCCGGCCCCAACTCCCTGTACGTCCTGTCCGTCGCCGCCCGGCGCGGCGTGCGGGCCGGGTACACGGCCGCGGTCGGCGTCTGGTGCGGGGACGCCGTGCTGATGACGCTGTCGGCCGCCGGAGCCGCCTCGCTGCTCCAGGCGAACGCCTTCCTGTTCGGGATCGTGAAGTTCCTGGGCGCCGGATACCTGACGTGGCTCGCCGTCGGCATGCTCCGGGCCGCCTGGAGGATGTGGCGGACGCGCGGGGACGACGACGCGACCGGCGCCCCCGCCGCCGCCACGGAACGCCCCTTCCGGCAGGCGCTGGTCATCAGCCTCTTCAACCCGAAGGCGATCCTGTTCTGCGTCGCCTTCTTCGTGCAGTTCGTCGACCCGGGCTACGCCCACCCCGCGCTGTCCTTCGTGTTCCTCGGCGCCATGCTCCAGCTCGCCAGCGCCCTCTACCTCAGCGCGCTGATCTTCGGCGGCACCCGGCTCGCCGCCGCGTTCCGCCGTCGCCGGCGGCTGTCGGCGGGGGCCACCTCGGCGGCGGGGGCGCTGTTCCTGGGGTTCGCGGTGAAGCTGTCGCTGGCGAGCGCGTAGCGCCCTTCGGGGCCGCGCGGCCGGCGGCTGTCTCCGCCGCGCGTGTGCCTCTGTGCGCGCGTGTGCCTCCGCGCCGCGCGTGTGCCTCCGCGCTGCCGGGGGGGCGGCGCGTCCGACGTCAGGAGGCCCGCAGGAACGCCGAGAGCGCCGCCTTGCCGAGGTAGGAGAAGCGGGTGTCGCCCGTGAGGTGCTTGTCCAGGGCCTCCTCGATGCCCGGCCACTTGGGGTCGCCGAAGTCGTCGAGGACGACGATCGCGCCCGGGGCGGCGATCTCCTCCGCCCACCGGAGGTCCTTGGCGACCCCCTCGGCCGAGTGGTCGCCGTCGACGACGATCACGCCGTAGCGGCGGTCCGAGACGGCCGCGCGGGTGCCGGGGTCCTCGGAGAAGCCCCGCTGGATCCGGGCGGCCGTGCCCGCCGGACCGGCCAGGGCGAGGTTGGTGCGGACGGCGCGCTCGTCGACCGGGGTGCCGGAGGGGTCGGCGCGCCGCGGGTTGCCGGGCTGGAGCTGCACGCCGGCGAACGGGTCGACGATCGTCACGCTCGGGTCGCGGCCGTCGCGCTCCATCATCCGGATCAGCCCGGCGGAGAACATGCCGTAGAGCGTGCCGATCTCCAGGATCTCGTCGTTCGGCGGGTCGAGCAGGGGGATCGTGCCGAGCTTGCCGCAGATGTTCATGGTGCCGCCGGCGATCCGGCCGACCCCGAGCGACTCCAGCGCGACCAGCAGCCGGTACGCGGCGGCGACGTTGCGGACGGCGGCGTCCCGGTCCCCGGCCAGCTCCGCCACCTCGGAGTGCAGGCGGTTCAGCGGGCCGGGGCTCACGCTCCGGGAAAGACCGCGACCGGAGGAGCCGAGCAGCAGGTCGAGGGTGAGCTGCTGGTGCTTCAGCACCTCGACGGCGTCCCCGAGACGCTCCCTGCCCGCCGCGTCCGCGGCGGCCGCCGAGCGGATGCGCCGCTCGATGCGCTGGTCGATGAGGTCGGCGACCGGACGCAGCAGACGCCGGGCCGCCGAACTGGTGAGCAGGGAGCGGCTGTTCATGAACCGGAGACCTCGATCCGTCGGAAACTCGGTGGGAGTGGTGCGGCTCGCGGGATGAAGCCAGGCTAGGCGGGCGCCGGCGGCGGGGAGGGAGGTCGGGGCGAGCGGAGTGCGAACAGGTGGCGAACTCCGCGTGACGCCGGGTCAGCCGAGCAGACGCCGCAGGTTCAGCCTGCCCCACAGCAGGCTGCAGGCGAACGACAGGGCCATGACCGTGATCAGCAGACCGACCAGGAGCAGCCCCGCCACCGGTCCGCTCAGGTCCGGCGACACCAGCGGGGCGACGATCTCCTCGACGAACAGCACGTGCACCAGGTACGCGCCGAGCGCGGCACCGGCCAGCTTCCGCAGGCGCGGCCGCCACGCCCCGGGGACCCGGACCCTGCTGACCAGGAGCAGCACGCAGATGCTCATGGCGGCGACGAACAGGTGCGCGTTGGGCATCACGTAGTGGATCTGCGTGTTGTACCAGAGGGCGCCGGCCATGGTGAGCGGCAGCAGCACGAACAGCGGCCACCGCCACCGCACGGCCCCGGCCGGGAGGGCGAACAGCAGCGCGCCGCCGACCGCGTACACCAGCGAATAGGTGCCGAAGCCCCAGGCCACGGGCGGCATGTCGCGGCCCGTGACCTCGGCGGCCGTGGTCAGCGCGCTCGGCAGGACCGCGACGCCGAGCAGCGCGGCGCCCAGTCCCCAGGGCCGCTTCCCGGCCCTGAGCAGCACCGCGAAGGCGAGCAGCGCGATGATCGGGATGTAGGTGTACAGGAACCACAGGTGGTAGGCGGGCTGCACGGAGCCGAACAGGGAGTGGGCCGCCAGTTCGGTCACGGGCCGCTCGTTGCGGTCCCGCAGCCAGGCCCAGACCAGGTAGATCGCCGTCCACACGAAGAGCGGAACGACGTTGCGGACGATCCTCTGCCACATCCGGGAGCTGTCCCGCGGCGGCGCGCCGACCAGCACGGCCCAGCCGGCCATGGCGAAGTACAGGGGAACGGCGTACG
This sequence comes from Streptomyces viridosporus, assembly GCF_002078235.1. Lineage (GTDB taxonomy): Bacteria > Actinomycetota > Actinomycetes > Streptomycetales > Streptomycetaceae > Streptomyces > Streptomyces viridosporus. Next base: position 7,449 of record NZ_MSGP01000419.1, on the reverse strand, counting down.
GGTTGACCGCCTCGGCCACGTGTCCCGCCCAGTACGTCCCGGAGCCGCCCGCCGGGTCGTTCCCGGTGGAGTGGATGAACTGGGCACCCACGTGCCCCAGCATGATGGTGGCGGAACAGATCAACCGCATCAGGTCGATGTCGGGGCGGTGCTCCCGCGGTGCGGCGGTCTGCTCGGAAGGAGAGCTGCTCTGCTGCTGCGGCAGGCGTACGGCGATGTCGTTCGGCACCGCGCAACTCTCGGGCCGTCCGGTGTACGGGAGTTGAAGAGCGGATGGCCCGGCCGTGGCGGGTGGGACTCGGTTGGCCGCCCGTGGCGGGTGGGGCGCCGCCGCCGTCCGCTCCGGCCCCTCCCGCCCGTGTCACCCCTTCCGGGCGCCGCGCCGTACCGCCCTGCGCACCACGCGCTTCGCACGGCTCGCCCGGAGCTTCGCGCGCGACCGCGGGCGGCTGCCGGGCAGGCCGAGCTCGGCCAGCCGCAGTTCGGGGAAGTAGTGGCCGGGGCTGTCGGCCAGGTGCTCGCGCAGCCAGTTCTCCGTCGGCTCCCGCAGCTCCGGGTACGTCTTGGGCTGCATGCAGAAACCGATCGCCCGGACCAGCGGGGACAGCGTCCCGGGGGCCGGGCCGACGAGGGCCGGGGCCTGCCCGCGCTCCAGGTCGGGCACCAGGTGGTCGACCACGGCCAGCGGCACGCGGTTGCTGTTCGGGTAGGGCGTGAGACGCCGCATCACCAGCGCGGTCCCGACCCGGGCGACGGGCACGTCGTAGTAGGCGGAGGCGGTCACCATCGCCGTCGAGAAGCAGCCGACCACGAGTGCGGGGCGGCAGTGGTGGTACAGCGTCTCGGCCAGCAGCGGCGCGTCCAGCACGGTGAGGCGGACGCCCGCCTCCGCCGCCGCCTTGCCCAGCGCCGCCGAGTAGCCGGCGGGGGCCGTCGGGTGGGGCTTGAAGACCACGGACCGGTGCCCGGCGCGCACGGCCCCGGTGAGCATGCGGACGTGGAGTTCCTCCTCCTCCTGCGCGCTCAGGATGTTGATCGCCGCCAGGTACTGGCCGAGCAGCACGGCCGTCGGCGCCTCCCCCAGGACGGGCGCGAGCCGCGGGTCGTCCGCCGCGTCCCGGGAGATCTCGTCGAGCACGCCGCGGAACGCCCCGTCCGGGACGATCTCGGGCCCGACGCCGTACTCGGACAGCAGCAGCGGCTTCAGACCGGGGATCAGGTCCAGGTGGAGCAGCCGCCGGATGCGGCGCGCGACGGTCAGCGGCAGCTTCTCCCGGGTCGGGCCGTAGCTCATCAGGCCGTCGGCGTACACGTGGACGACGGCCTCGGAGAAGATCGCCGCCAGCGCACGGGCCGGGTTGACCTGGATCGACTCGACGGCGAGCTCGACCGGGTCCCGCTCGTCGATGCCCCACAGGAGACGGAACGCCCGCTGCCACAGCGTCGTGTCGTTCCCGCGCGGGCCCCAGGTGCTGGGGTGGTACGGGCTGATCGCCTCGTTCCAGCTGACCACCGAGTCGAACCGGCCGGATATCGGCTCGTAGCCGTGCATCTCGTCCAGGCGCAGGGCGGTCTCCGGCACGGCGGCGTTGTTGGAGACCAGCAGGATGCGCCGGGCCGCGTCGCGCGGTCCGAACAGGCCCGCGTCCAGCGCCGCGGCGAGGGTGGCCGCTCCGTAGAGGGTCGAGACCTGGAAGATCTGGGTCGTGTGGGGCATGGATCAGGCAGCCTTCCGCCCGTTGCGCAGGCGGCCGAGCAACCTGCTCCGAGTGCTGTCGATGGTCCTGAGGGTCTCCTCGAGCGCGTGCTCGGGCATGCGCTGGAGCGCGGCCCTCGCCTCACGCCGCAGCCGCTGGGCCGCCGAGGTCTCGTACTCGTTCACCTTGCCGAGGTGGAAGGCGATCATGGCGCAGTAGGTGCGCACGGCCTTGAGGAGGAAACGGTCGCTCTCCGGGTCCTGCTGCACGTCCCGCAGCAGCGCGTCGTACGCCGGGATGAAGTCCAGCTGGCGGGAGTCCTTGACCTGGGTGAGCGAGGTCGCCACGCCCCGCCGGTAGAACACCCCGTGCAACCCGAGGGACGCGTACGTCCTGGCCCTCAGGTGCAGGCGCCAGATCCACAACCGGTCCTCGGCCGTGCGGAGCTCCGTCGCGAAGCGCATGCCGCCGTCGTCGAAGAGGTGCCGGCGGTAGATCCCCGCCCAGACGAAGGGGTAGTCGACCATCGTCTCCGTGTCGACCGGGGTGATCCCGTCGCGCGGATCCATCACGGCGTTGCGCACCGGAGCCGGGGGGCGCCGGACCACCCGCTCGGTGCCGGTGACCTGGACGTGGTCGGTGCGGGCGAAGTCGCAGCCCAGCTCCTCCATGGCGGACACCAGTTCGGCGAGGTGGCCCGGTCCGTACCAGTCGTCGCCGTCGAGGAACGTGATGAACTCGCCGCCGGCCGCGTCGATACCGCTGTTGCGCGCCTGGGCGATGCCCATGTTCCTCTCGTGCCGGATCACCTCGGCGCCCGGGAGCTTCTCCGCCCAGCGGTCGATCACCCAGGGGGTGGAGTCCGTGGAACAGTCGTCGACGAGCAGGAACTCGACGTCGGGGCCCGCGTTGTTGGCGAGGCTGCGCAGCGCGCTCTCGGCGAACGCTCCCACGTTGTGCATGGGGACGACGACGGACAGTTTCGGCACGTGGGCCTCTCACACTCGAGAACGGGGGTCGGAACAGGCTGGCGAGGTTCCCGGACGGGGCGGTGTCGACCGGAGCGCGGGGAAGTGAACTCCCTTCGAAGGGGCGGTGAATTCCGGTGGCCCACGCCGGGCGGAAGGTGTCCCGGAGCGCGTCGGGGTCCGACCGGGTGGTCTCCCGCAGGAGTTTCTGTGCGCCGCGCACGTCCGCCACGGCGGCCGCGTGGTCGTCGAGGACGGCGGCGGCCCGCTCCGCGAGCCGGGCGCCCGGCTCCCGGTGGTGCACGGGCAGCCCCCACTCCGGGCGGAGGCGGCGGCGCGGAGGCCCTCAGCCCCGTACGGCCCTCTTCAGCGCCCGTGCCCGCCGCACCACCCGGCGCGCGGCGGGGTTGCGGGACAGGAACGCGAGCCGCGCCGGGACGCCGCCGGGCAGTCCCAGCGAGGTGAGCCGCCTGCGCCCGAAGTAGCGCCGGGTGCGCGGGCCGAGGTGCCGGGAGAGATAACGCTCCGCGGCCGGGCGCAGGGACGGGTGGATCTGCGGCTGCAGGGTGAAGCCGAGCGCGGTGACCAGGTCGCCCAGCTCGTCGGCGGGAACGGCGTCCTCGCCCTTCTCCCGCTCCAGGTCCGGCAGCACCGCGTCGGCCAGGACGACCGGCACCCGGTCGCCGCTCCGGTACGGCGCCAGCCGCGCCAGGATCCGCTCGGTGCCGACGCGTGCGGTCGGCAGGCCGTACACCGCGGACGCGGTGAACAGCGCGGTCGAGGAGCAGCCGACGACCAGCGCGGGCCGGGTCCCCTCGAAGAACACCTCGGCGGGGACGGGCGTGTCCAGGACGGTGAGGTCCACGCCGAGCCTGCCGGCCTCGGTCTCCAGGACACGGCCGTGGTGGGCCGGCGCGGTCGGGTGCGGCTTGAAGGCGATCGTGCGGTGGCCGCGCCGGACCGCCCCGCGCACCATCCGCACGTGCAGGTCGTCCTCCTCCTCGGGGGAGAGGACGCCGAGCGCGGACAGGTGCTGGCCGAGCAGCAGCGCCGCGCCGTCCGGCAGCGCGGGCGACGCCTCGGCGGCCCCGGACACCTCGCTCACCGCCTTCAGGAAGGCGCGCGTCGGCACCGTGCGCGCCGGCACGCCGAACTCGGTCAGCAGCATCGGCGTGAGGCCCGGCACCAGATCCAGGTGCAGCAGTTGCCGCACGCGCGTGCCCACCAGCAGGTCGATCTTGTCGGGTGTGGGGCCGTAGCTCACGGGGCCGCCGGCGTACACGTGGATCGGGGCCCCGGTGAACAGCCGGGCCACCGTGAGGGCCGGGGGGACCTGGAGGGACCCCAGGACCAGCTCCACGCGGTCGTCGCCGAGCCCCCACAGCAGCCGCAGATGGCGCTCCAGGAGCGGGACGTCCTCGGAGCGCGGCGTCCAGGCCCCGGGGTGGAAGGGGCGGATGGCCTCGTTCCAGGACAGCACGTCGTCGAAGTGCTCGCGCAGCGGCGCGAAACCCGGCATCTCGTCCAGGGAGGGCGTGGTCTCCGGGATCGCGGAGTCGTCGAGGACCAGCAGCGTCCGCCGCTCCGCCTCCGCGAAGCAGCCGGACTCGATCGCGGCCGCCAGCGTGACGGCGTCGTGCGGCGTCGAGGCGCAGAAGATCTGGGTGGTACGGGACATCAGCCGACCGCCTTCGCCGTGGTGATCCGGCGCCGCAGCCGCCGCAGTGCGGAGGAACGTCGCATGTCCATGCTCTCCAGTACGTCGTCGAGCGCGTCCTGCGGCAGGCGCCTGAGCGCCGCCGCGCTCATCGCCCGCAGCCGCTTGGCCACGGCCGGTTCGAACTTGTCCTCGTCGAAGAGGTGGTGGGCGATGATCGCGCAGTACGTCCGCACCGCCTTGGGCAGCAGCCGGTCGGCGTCGCGGTCCGCCGCCGTCTCCTCGATCACCTGGTCGAAGGCGCGGATGAAGTCGAGTTGGCGGACGTCCCCGATCTGGGTGAGGGAGGAGGCGACCCCGCGCCGGTAGAACACCCCCAGCAGACCGACCACGGCGAACGACTCCGCCTCGCGGTGCAGCTTCCAGATCCACGGCCTGTCCTCGGCCGTGCGCAGCCCGTCGGTGAAGTGCAGCAACCCCCGCTCCAGCAGCCGGCGGTGGTAGGCACCGGCCCAGGCGTACGCGTAGTCCACCGAGGTCGTCCGGTCGGCGGGCAGGATCGCGTCCCGCGGGTTCAGCACCTCGTCGCGCGTCCCGACCGGCACCCGGTGCACGGACCGGGCGCGGGCGGTGACCCGCACATGGTCGGTGCGGACGAAGTCGCAGCCCAACCGCTCGATGGCCGCGACCAGTTCGGACAGATAGCCGGGAGCGAACCAGTCGTCGCCGTCCAGGAAGGTCACGTAGTCGCCCCGGGCCGCGTCCAGTCCGGTGTTGCGCGCGGTGGCGAGCCCGCCGTTCCTGTCGTGGCGGATGTGGCGCACCCGGGCGACGTCCGAGAGGGACTCGGCCGCACGCTCGAGAATCGCCGGGGTTCCGTCCTCGGAATGGTCGTCGACCAGAACGAACTCGAAGTCCGGCCGGGCGTTCGTGCGAAGACTTGTGAGGGCGTCCTGGGCGTATTGCTGAACGTTGTAGAACGGGACAATCACGGAAAGCTTTGGCACCCGAAAAACCCTAGGAGGCCGCCCGGATCGGTGACTTTCCGGTGGCCGTACGGCGGGTGAACTCGATGTGTCGGTACGGTGCACCCCGCGTATTTCCCCGTTCTCCGCAGGTCGGTTCGGCTCTCGGTGGGGTGTTGTTAACTTTTCGTTGATTCACGGTTGGGCCATACCTAGAATTCGCTTCCTAGCGTCTTCGGCGTGCCAGCAAGTGCAACGAAGCCCCTCAGGGTGGCGGTCCTCGCGGATTCCGACACCCGGTGGAAATGGGGCGCCCTCACCGCGAACCGCGTCGCGCCGACGGGACCCGGAAATCCGGGGGACCCGGCCGACGCCGGCATCCGCCTGGACGGATACCTGCTGCGGGGCCGCGCCACCCCCACCGCCCGCCAGCTCGGCGAGGTCGGCGTCCGCGCGGACTCGCTGCGCGAGGTGACCGCCGCCGAGTTCCTGCGCGCGATGCGCGAGGAACCGTACGACGTCCTCGTGCTCGCCCTGGTCGGCGGCGGTGTGCAGGCGATGCTGCACGGACTCCGGCGGGTGTGGGAGGACCGGCCGCGGCGGCCCGTCGTCGTCACCGGGTACGTCGGCGTCGTCTACGAGAAGCTCGCCGACGGCCTGCTGCTGCGCCACGGCGCCGACCTCGTGCTGGCCAACTCCCGCCAGGACGCGGACCGGTTCCGCGCCGTGTACGAGGGCGTGGGCGCCGACGCCTCCTCGGTGACCGAGGTCGCGCTGCCCTTCCTCGGCGGGGCCCCCTACGCCGGCGCACACGAGCCCCGCACGGTCGTCTTCGCCGCCCAGCCCTCCGTCCCGGAGAGCCGCCGGGACCGCGCGTACCTGCTGGACCGGCTGGTGCGGCACGCCCGCCGGCACCCCGGGCGCGAGGTGCTGCTGAAGCTGCGCTCCAAGCCCGGCGAACACACCACGCACCTCGAGGAACTGCCCTACCAGAAGCTCGCCCAGCGGCTGGACCTGCCGTCCAACCTCCGCCTGGTCTACGGACACATGGGCGAGGTCCTCGACCGGACCGACCTGCTGGTCACCGTCAGCTCCACCGCCGCCCTGGAGTCGCTGCACCGCCGCATCCCGACCGCGGTCCTCACCGACCTCGGGGTGCGCGAGGCGCTCGGCAACCACCACTTCATCGGCTCCGGCTGCCTCGCCTCCTGGGACCAGCTCGACGCCGGACACCGCCCGGAGCCCGACGCGGAGTGGGTCTCCCGGCAGGGCGTCGCCGCCGAGGGGGACTCCTACGCCACGGCCTTCGACGCCGCCCGCGCACGCATCGCCGAGCTGCTCGGCCGCCCCGGCGGACTGCCGCCGCTGACCCCCTACTACACGCCCGTCACCGCGCCCGGCTACCTGCCCGGCGTCCTCGCCCGCCACCACCTCGGCCCGGACGGCACCCCGCTGCCCGGCGCGCCCACCGCCGACCGGGAGCCCGGACCGGTCCGGCAGATCGTGCGCCGGGCGGCGCGCGGCGCCTACCGGCACGGCGTGCAGCGCGTGGCCCCGGTGATCCGCCGGATGGGCGAGCTGTGACCGCCCCGTTCTCCGCCCCGACATCCGCCCGAGGAGCTGATCCCATGTCCCACCCGCCGACGGGCCAGGACGCCGGTGGGGACACCCCCCGCCCGAGCGCGGCCGAGAGCCCGGAGGAGCGCCGGGTGCTCGCGGTGATCCCCGCGCGCGGCGGCTCCAAGGGCGTGCCCGCGAAGAACCTCGCCCCCGTCGGCGGCGTGCCCCTGGTGGCGCGGGCCGTGCGCGCGTGCCGCGCCGCCCGGTACGTCACCGACGTGGTGGTCTCCACCGACGACCGGGCCATCGCCGCCGTCGCCCGGCAGGCCGGCGCCGAGGTCGTGCTGCGGCCCGCCGCCATCGCCGGCGACACCGCCACCTCCGAGGCCGCCGTCCTGCACGCCCTGGAGGCCCACGAGGCCCTGCACGGCGCCCCGGTGGACGTCGTCCTGCTCGTGCAGTGCACCAGTCCCTTCCTGCTGGGCGAGGACGTCGACGGCGTGGCCGGCGCGGTCGTCGACCGGGGCGCGGACACCGCGGTCACCGTCGCCCCCTTCCACGGCTTCCTCTGGCGGGACGCCTCCGCGGAGGCGTCCCGCCAG
>NZ_MSGP01000418.1 GCF_002078235.1 Streptomyces viridosporus | reverse complement strand
GCCGTCGTCCTCGTTCGACGTGGTGACCTCGTCGGCCACCGCCTTCAGCTCGGGATGGGCGTTGGCCATGGCGACGCCGTGGGCCGCCCAGCCGAACATGGGGACGTCGTTCGGCATGTCGCCGAACGCGACGGTCCGCTCCGGACCCAGTCCCAGGTGCTCGGCGGCCAGCGCCAGCCCGGTCGCCTTGGTGACCCCGCACGGCTGGAGCTCCACGGTCCCCGGCCCCGACATGGTGACCGTGGCCAGGGAACCGACCACCGAGCGCGCCGCCGCCGCCAGCGCGTCGTCGGACAGGTCGGGGTGGCGCAGCAGCACCTTGCTGATCGGCCGGTCCCACAGTTCGCTCCGCCGCTCGACCCGCACGGCGGGGAGCGTGGGGTGCGGCATCACATAGCCGGGCTCGATCAGGGTCAGCCCGTCGACGCCGTCCTGGTCGACCGCGGCGTACACCTCGCCCAGCTCGGCCTCGATCTTGCCGAGCGCGGTCTCCGCCAGCTCCCGGTCCAGCGTGACGGACCACAGCAGCCGGTCCGCGTCGGCGTCGTACACCTGTGCGCCCTGTCCGCACACCGCGAGCCCCGTGCCGCCGAGGTCCTCCAGGAGCGGCCGCACCCGGGGGGCCGGGCGCCCCGTCACCACGAGGTGCCGGGCGCCGGCCTGCGCCACCCGCGCGAGCGCGGCGAGGGACCGGTCGGAGAGGGTGTCGTCACTGCGCAGCAGCGTCCCGTCCAGGTCGGTGGCGACGAGTGAGAATGCGGTGGGTGCGGCCATGATCAGAGAATACGGACCGCGCGCCTACTCGATTCACCACGCCCGCGGCCGCCCCCGCCCCGCCGGTGCCGGGTGGCGTCCGGTTAAAGGCCTCTGCACCGTTTGGCAACAACATGCTCCGCTCTCTACCGTCCGTGTGGTCCCGGGCGGTACCTTCCCAGTGTCCAGGGGGGACTTGATCGGGGGGTCAGGTGAGCAGTGGACGCGTGCGCGTGCTGAGGCCCGAGGAGCTCGGCGAGGGGGAGCGGGAGCGCTGGCGGGAACTGCGCGCCGCGACGGACGCACCGCGCAGCCCTTTCATGGAACCGGAGTTCACCGTCGCCGTGGGCCGGTTGCGGCCGCGGGCCGGGGTCGCGGTGCTGTACGACGGAGCGGAACCGGCGGGCTTCCTGCCGTACGAGCGGGGCGCGTGGGGGCAGGGCCGGGCCATCGGGCTCGGGGTGTCGGACTGCCAGGGCGCGGTCCTCGGCCCCGGACACGGCCTGGAGACGGACGAACTGCTGCGGGCCTGCTCGGTGTCGAGCTTCGTCTTCGACAACCTGGAGGCCGGCCAGGCCCTGTTCGTGCCGTACGCGGCCGAGGAGCACGCCACCTACGTCATCGACGTGGAGAAGGGCTATGAGACCTACGAGTCGGTGCTGCGCGCCCAGTCGCCGAAGTTCCTGAAGACCACCCTCGCCAAGGAGCGCCGGCTCGGCCGCCAGGTCGGGTCCCTGCGGTTCGTCTTCGACGAGCGCGACCCGGCCGCACTGCGCACGCTGATGGACTGGAAGTCGGCGCAGTACCGCAGGACCGGGCGGCGGGACCGGTTCGCGCGGGAGTGGATCGCCCGGCTCGTGGGCCGCCTCGCCGAGACCCGGGCCCCGCAGTGCACGGGCACGCTGTCGGTCCTGTACGCCGGCAACCGCCCCGTCGCCGCGCACTTCGGTCTGCGCTCGGCCTCCGTCCTGGCCTGCTGGTTCCCGGCGTACGACCCGCAGTTCGCGAAGTACTCGCCCGGCCTGGTGCTGCACCTGCGGATGGCCGAGGCGGCGGCGGCCGAGGGCGTCGGCCTGCTCGACATGGGGCGCGGCCCGGCCGAGTACAAGGACTCGCTGAAGACCGGCGAACTCGCCGTCTACGAAGGAGCGGCCACGCGTCCGGGGGCGGGTGCCGCACTGCACTGGCTGAGCCGCGAGCCCGCGCGCCGCGCGCACAGCTTCGTCCGCGACCGCCCGCGCCTCGCGTCGCTGGCGTCGCGGACCCTGAAGGGCGCGGCACGGCTGCGCCGGTCGTGAGGAGGGGGAGGTCGCGTGTCCCGAGGAGCAGGTGCGCAGGCGCGCACGCAGGAGGAGATACGGCGGTTCCTGGCCATCGGCGCGGTGCAGGTCGCCGAACTGGACCTGACCGGTGACGAGGCCGTCCTGAGACCCGGGCCGGGCAGTCCCCCGGTGACCCACGGCGAGGTGTTCCTCCTGGTCAGACGGGAAGGCCGGCCGGTGGGCACGCTGCTGGCGCGGGTACCGGAGGGAGCGGACCCGCAGACGGTGCTGACGGAAGCGGCCCGGAGCACGGCGGACGAGGCGCGCGGACGGGACCTGCCCGCCGGGGCACCGCCGTCCACCGGTGTCGTGGTGGCCACCCGGGAGCGGTCCGGGCAGCTCGCCCGCGCGCTGGACTCGCTCCTCGCCCAGGACCACCCGGACTTCGAGATCGTCGTCGTGGACAACGCGCCCGTCACGGACGCGACGCGCGAGCTGGTGGAGCGGAAGTACGCGGAGCGCGTGCGGTACGTGTGCGAGCCGGTCCCCGGGCTGGCCGTCGCGCACAACACGGGGCTCGCCGCGGTCCGGGGCGAGGTGGTCGCGTTCACCGACGACGACGTGGTCGCCGACCCCCGCTGGCTCACCGAACTGACCGCGCCCTTCGCCGCCGACCCCCGGCTCGGCTGCGCCACCGGCCTCATCCTGCCCGCCCGGCTGCGCACCCCGGCCCAGGTCCTGCTGGAGAGCCACGGCGGCTTCGCCAAGGGCTTCGCGCCGACGACGTACGACCCGCAGGACCCGCCCCGCGACGAGCCGCTGTTCCCCTTCACCGCGGGCCGGTTCGGCTCCGGCGCGAACATGGCCTTCCGCACCGACGTGCTGCGTGCCGTCGGCGGCTTCGACCCGGCCACCGGCGCGGGAACGCCCGCCCGGGGTGGCGACGACCTCTACGGGTTCGTGCGCGTCCTCGCGCAGGGGCACCGGCTGCACTACACCCCGCACGCGCTGGTCTGGCACCACCACCGGGAGACCTGGGCCGACCTGGAGACCCAGGCCTACGGCTACGGCGCCGGCCTCACCGCCTACCTCACCGCCGTCCTGGTCAACCGCCCCGCCCTGCTGCCGGCCCTCCTCGCCCGGCTGCCGCGCGGGCTGTCCCGTGCCCGCGCCCTGACGGCCGTGCGCGAGACGGACGGGGGCGGCGCCCCGGGCGACCACGGCGCCCGCACCCATCCGTGGCCGCGCCGGCTGTCCCGGCTGCAGCGCAGGGGGATGGTCTACGGGCCGGTCGGCTATCTGCGGGCACGGCGGGCGCTGCGGGACGTTCCGGGGAGGGGGACGGGATGACCACGTCGTCGCAGGGACCGGTGCCGGGCAGAGCGCGGCCAACGGAGGGAACCGGGGGCGCGGTCGTCCCGGTGTTCCTCTACCACGCCGTGATGGAGGAACCACCCGACTGGATCGCCGAGTTCACCGTCACGCCCGGCCAGTTCGCGGCCCATCTCGACGCCGTCGTGGACAGCGGGCGCACACCCGTCACCATCGGCGCCCTCGCCGACCACCTCGCCGGGCGCGCGCCCCTGCCGTCCCGGCCGGTGCTGCTCACCTTCGACGACGGTTTCGCCGACCTGCCCGGTCCCACCGCCGAGGCACTGGCCGAGCGCGCGCTGCCGGCCACCGCGTACCTCACCACCGGCGCCATCGCCCCGGGCGGCCGCAGCCTGCTGCCGCCCGCCCCGATGATGACCCTGGACCGGGTGGCCGAGCTGGAACGTTCCGGCATGGAGATCGGCAGCCACACCGTCACCCACGCCCAACTGGACACGTTGACCGCCGAGCGGCTGCGCACCGAACTGTGCGACTCCAAGGCCGTGCTGGAGGACGCCCTCGGCCACTCCGTCCCCCACCTCGCCTATCCGCACGGCTACAACAGCCCCCGGGTACGGGCCATGGCCGCCCGCGCCGGGTACGAGACGGCGACCGCCGTCCGGCACGCGCTCAGCTCGGACCGGGACGAGCGCTACCGCATCGCCCGCCTCATCGTCCGCCGCGGCCACACCGTCGCGGACGTGCGGAACTGGCTGGCGGGCGGCGGCGCGCGGGTCGCCCCGTACCGCGACGGTCCGAAGACGATCGCCTGGCGCTGGTACCGCCGGGCCCGGGCGGCCGTCAACGGGCCGGAGTTCGCGGGGTGAGGGGGCCGGACCCCTGGCCTGACGGGGTCCGTGGCGGGAGGGGGGCCCGTGACGGGACGGAAGCCCGTGGCGGTGCGGAGACCCGTGACGGGACGCAGGTCCATGGCGGGACGCAGGTCCATGGCGGGACGCAGGTCCATGGCGGGACGCAGGTCCATGGCGGGACGCAGGTCCATGGCGGGACGCAGGTCCATGGCGGGACCGGACCGGGCGGAGGTGCCGTGGCGCACCGCCCGGTCGCTCACTTCAGCGGCTGGTTCAGATACGGGTCGGACACCACCTCACGCAGGCTCGCCCATGCCGCCTCGTTCGCCAGGGCGAGGTCGCAGTGCGGTCCGGGGTCGCGGTGGTTCCACTGGAGCGCGGCCCCGACCCCCTCCAGGCCCTTCAGCACCCCCGGCACCTGCGCGTACCACTCGGCCTGCCGCTCCGGACGCCTCGCGTCGGCCGCCGTCCCGAACTCGGAGAGCATCAGCGGCTTGTCGTCGGAGAGGTTCTTCCGGATCCAGCCGTGCGTCGCCCTCTGGGTCTGCGCGAAGGTGAGCCAGTCCGTGTCGTGGCACCGGTAGTAGTTGTACTGGTTGTAGCCGATCCAGTCGACGTACGCGTCCCCCGGGTACATCCGCTCGAACAGGTCGGCGTGGTTCAGGTACCCGGTGATGATCCAGGTCCACACCACGTTGTCGACGCCCAGCTCCCGGAACCGGTCGTGGATGTGCCGGTACGCCTTCACGTACTCCGCCGGTGTGCCGTTGTCCGGGGTGCGCGTGTCCATCTCCAGGTCGAAGGAGAGGAAGACCTTCTTCCCGGTGCGCTCCCCGTAGTCCTTGACGCGCCGTGCCTGGACGTCGATGACGGACGCGTCCAGCTCACCGGCCGCGATCTCCCTCCACGTCGGCTGCTGCCCCTTCGTACCGCCCCACCACTTGCTCTCCCAGGACAGCAGCAACATGCGGTCCTCGCCGACGCGCTGCTCCTCCGGGGTGAGCAACTGCCCCTCCCTGCGGACGCCTTCGGGCACGGACATGTCGTGGTACGTGTAGACGATGTCGAGCTTGCGGCCCACGCGCCTCTCGTAGGCCTCCACCTTCTCCTCCAGGTCGGCCCGTTCGTGCGGGACGAACGCGCCGAACCATGCGCCGCAGGGCGGTTCGAGCAGGGCGGTGGGCCGGCACTTCTCGCCCATCGCGGAGGGCTGCGGGCCGGACGCGTCCCGCAGGGCGAGCGCGGCGACCAGGACGGCGCCGGCGACCGTGGCGGACGTGACCAGCAGCCGGCGCCGCTTCGGCGTCGGCTGCCACCCCGGCCCGCGGTGCCGGCCGGTGTCGGTGCGCGTGCCGGTGTCACGGCGAAAGGGACGGGTGAACCTCACGGAGCAGAACCCTTCTGTGTCCTCGGTGTCGGCGGAGAGGCGCCCCGCAGCCGCGGGCAGAACGCGGCGAGCGTGGTCAGCAGCGTCAGGGCCAGCAGCACGCGCTGTGCGCTGAAGGCGCGGGTGGCGATCAGCACCGTCGCGACGGTCATCACCGCGCAGGTGCTGAGCAGGACGGCCAGCATCAGGCGTTCCAGCAGGTCGGACCGGCGGGCGAAGTCGGGGTCGCGCCGCTCGACCGGCCCCCGTGCGGGTCTGACGCGCAGCGCCGGACCGCAGAGGCCGACCAGCGCCGCGCCGGGGCCCGCCGCCAGGAACACGGCGACCGCCGCGCCGCGCACCGGCGATCCGCCGGGCAGGGCGAGCGCGGCGAGCGCCAGCCAGCCGCCGAACGGCGGAAGCATCCGCACCACGAGTTCCTGCGGTGTCATCGCTCCGCTCCCCCTCCGGTCCTCAGTTCGTAGAGCGCTCCGGCGCTGTTCTCCGCCACCGGTCGGAAGAGCTCGGAGCGCGCGACGGACTCCTGGATGCGGTCCAGTTGGGCCCCGGTGAGCTGTCCGTTCATCTCGGAGTCGGCCCGCTGACCCCGGGTCAGCAGGAAGTAGGCCCGGCCCGGACGCTCCACCCCGGCCATGTCGCGGGCGAGGGTGGCGGCCGGGTCCTTCACGATCTCGTCGATGTGGCGCCGGTCGTCCTCGAGGAACCAGTAGTGGTCGATGGTCCCGTACGAGGCGTAGGCGAGCGGGTAGTTGCGGTTGGCCGCGACGACCGTCGACCCCTCGGCGGCCCGGTCGAAGAGCTGCCGCACCAGGGCGACCTCCTCCGGCGGGAAGTAGTTGATCCGGTCCTTGCCCGAGTAGCTCGGCACGAAGGCCAGCGTCCCGGCGAGGAGCACGAGCAGCGGGCCCCCGGCGCGCAGGCCCCCGCGGGCGGCAGCGAGCGCCGGGCGCCGCCGGACGGCCGCCGCGGAGTCCGTGCCCGCCCTGCGCGCCTCGGCGGCCCGGGCCTCGGCGGTGAGCGTGCGCACCTCGGGCAGCAGCGCGGCGGCGGCGAAGAAGGCGGCGCCGGGCAGCAGGAACATCAGCACCCGGAAGATCATCTCGCTGCCGTAGCTGCTCGCCACGAGCATCGGCAGCGGGGCCGCCGCGACCAGCAGCAGGGGCATCGCCCGGTGCCGCAGCACCCGCTGCCGCACGATCCCCGCCACCGCCAGCAGCAGGACCGAGCCCGACAGCAGCCGGGCCGCCCACGAGGTCGCCACCGCGCCCGTACCGGTCGGGGTGGTGCCGTACCCGGTGGCGACGTTGCCGCCGACGTCGCCCACGGAGCGGATCATGTCCGGCAGCGCGGCGGACAGGAAGGGCAGCGCGGCCGTCAGACACCAGGCCAGGAAGATCACGACCGTGGTGAGGGCCGGGACCCAGTCCCGGTGGCGGCGGACCAGGCACAGGGCGAGCAGCGAGACGACCAGCATGCCGGGGGTGAGCTGGTGCGAGATGACGATCGCCACCACCAGCGCGCCGGCCACCGCCGTCCAGACGGCCTGCCCCTGCCGCCCCGGGGCCTCGCCGGCCCGGCCGTACCGGCGCAGGACGACGGCCAGCACCCCGAGGTGCAGCGCGAAGGCCACGGACTGGGGCGAGAAGTAGTCCTGGCCCACCCAGTTGGCGGCGTAGAAGAGCCAGACCGCGGTCCAGATCAGCCGGCGGTCCTCGGTGAAGGTGCGGTAGATCAGCAGCAGCGGGAGCAGCAGCATCAGGCTGGAGACCAGCGGCCACCAGGCCATGTACATCGCCGCCGACTCCACGCCCAGCAGCCGCACCAGCGCGGCCTGGGCGGCGAAGAAGCCGGGCCACTGGTCGTACACCGCCATGTCGCCGACCTGGTCGGCGGTCTGGAGCCCGCCGACCGTCAGCAGGTGCTCGACGACGCCGTCGTGCTTCCACGCCCAGGCGTACAGCGGGGTCGGGTAGAGCAGCGCCTGCGTGGCCCGCTCCATCAGCAGCAGGCCGAGCACGTACGCCGCCGGCCAGCCGCCGGGCCGCCGCGGATCGCGGACCGTGCACCAGAAACCGGCGGTGAGGACGGCGAGACCGGCCCAGAAGGCCGGGTGGAGCGCGGTGACGAGTCCGAAGTCGTCGAGCCGCGACACATCGGTGTGCCGCACCGCGTACCCCCACAGGGCGAGCGCGGCGAGCAGCGGAACGGCGGGCCGGACGGCGCGGCCACGACGCCCGAGCCGGACGGGCGGGAGGTCGGAGAGATCCGTCATCGGCTCGTGGGACTTGTGGGACTCGTGGGACTCGTGGGAAGGGCTCGGCGCCTTCGGCGGGGCTTCGTCGGGAGCGGTCGGCGCCGGTGTGCTCCCCGGCGCGGGCTCGGGCGCGGATCTCTCCCGTGGAGTGGTTGGCGGACGCACGGTGGTTCCCCCTGGCGATTCGGCTCCGAAGCTTGATCAGTCCTTGGTGCGGCCGTTCGGCCGTCCACGGCGGTACGACGCCACCGCCGACGCGGCACGGCGGAGCGGTGGGAGCAGGACGAGCGGCACGAGCGGGACGGCTGCGGCGAGGGCGACGAGCAGCAGGGGGGCGACCGGCGCGAGCGCGTCCCGCCCCACCCAGCCGCCCACCGCGACGAGGTACAGGACCCCCCAGCGCCCCGGCCACGACAGCCGTCCGCCCGCGTGCGCGAGCAGCAGCCACAGGGGGACGAGGCACAGCACCTGGCAGACCGGCGGCCCCCAGCGCAGCAGCGGACCGGGCCCGTCGAGGCCGACCGCGTCCGCGAGGAGACCGGCCGTCTCCGCGTACCACGCCCCGTCGGGCGCCCTCGGTTCCCGGCCGAGGACGGCCGGCGCGGCGTGCAGGGCGGCCAGGACGGATCCCAGCGCGACACCGGGCAGCCAGGGGTCGGGCCGGGTGCACAGCGTCACCGCGGCGACGAAGACGAGGAGGAGCGTGCCCCCCGCCGCGAGCGCCGTGAGCGGCAGCCCTTCCAGCAGTTGACGGCCGGTGAGCTCGTCGCCGCGGATCGCGCCGGGCCGGGGCAGTGCGCGGACCGACTCCCAGAGGACGAGGCCGGCGAGGCCGAGCAGGGCCCAGAGGCCGCCTCGCAGACGCCGCTCCACCGCGTCGTCGGACGGCGTCGCGGGGACGGGGCCCGGCTCGCCGGTCCGTGGGGCCGTGCGGGGGTCCGTGCGGGAGTCCGGCTGCCCGTCCGCGGGGGCGTGCGCCCGCCGCGCCCAGGGCGTGCTGCTCGCCTCCACCGGCTCCCGCCCCTCCCACGAGCGGCCTTCCCACGAACGGATTTCCCGCGAACGCCCGTCCCACGAGCGCCCGTCCGGCGGCGCGTCGGCGGACCAGGCGGGCCGGCCGGGACGCGGTGCCGCGTCCCGGGGCGCGCGCGGGCCGACCGTACCCGCGAGCCGGCCCACCTCGCCCCGGTCCCGCAGCTCGTCCCGGTCGCGCGGCTCCTCCCGGTCCCGCAACTCGTCCCGGTCGCGCAGTTCCTCCCGGTCCCACGGCCCGTCCTGCGCGGCCGACTCCCGCTCCCGTGGTTCCCGGTGCTCCCGGTACGCCCGGTGCTCCCGGTGTTCCCGGTGCTCCTCCACCCGGTGGTGCTCCTCCACCCGGTCCCGGGGCGGCCGTTCGTCCCGCTCGTGTGCGTCCCGCCCGGCCGCCTCCCCGCGTCCCGCACCGTCCTCGACCGCCTCGCCGGCGCCGTCCCCGCCGCTCCCTCCCGCCCGCCGGGCCGCCCCCGGCGCGCCGGTCCCGGTCTCCGGGGGGCGCGGCTCCGGAGGGTGCGGCCGCACGATGAGCGCCAGCGTGTCCGCCTGGAAAGCCTCCCGCTCGTACCCGGGGCTGCCGATGAACAACGTGACCGTGTCCTCACCGGACCCGTCGGCGTCCCCGTCCTCGTACGCCGCCCGGCGCGCCCAGGTCGTGCCGTACCCGGCGGTGGCGTTCAGCCGCGCCCAGCGGGTGCCGTAGGCCGGGGCGGAGGCTCGGGCGGCGGGCGGGGCGCCGTGGCCGCGCAGCGCCGAGCGCAGTCCGAACACCGAGACGGCCGCGATCAGCGTCATGCCGATCAGCACCGCCCACCCGGCGCCCGCGATCCCCGCCGGGGTGAACAACGCGGCCGCGCTGCCCAGGACCAGGACGCACATGGCACCCTGGAGCGCGGCGAGCACGCCGGTGCGCCCCTGCACCCGCAGCACCCCGATGTACAGCTCCACGACCACCCTGGGCAGCGCCCCGAGCGCGAGCAGCCTGAGCACGGTCGAGCCGTGCTCGGCGTAGTCCGGGCTGAACGGGGTGAGGATCTGCGGTGCGAAGGCCACCAGCACCAGCACCACCGGCACCAGCAGCAGCGTCATCCGGCGCAGCGCCCCGCGCACCCCGTCCGCGAGCTGACGCGGGTCGTGCGAGGCGTGGGCGGTGAGCGAGGAGGCCATGTTGATGGCCATGAACTCCATCGTGCCGCCGACGGTGTACGCCACGTAGAAGTAGCCGTTCTCCGCGGCGCTGAAGCGGACCGCGACCATCACCGGCAGCAGGTTGATCATCGCCAGGCTGAACAGCGCGCCGAGCGAGTCCCCGGCCAGGAAGCGGCCCATGACCCGCAGCCGCGGCGGTTCCACGTCCCGGTCGGCGGCGGCCTGGCGCGGGATGAGCCGGCGGAAGACGAGCCAGCCGAGCGGCAGGGTGGAGAACGCGATGGCCACGGCCCAGGACACGAAGATGCCGAGCACGGGCAGCGCGCTCGCGAAGACGGCCAGCAGGACCAGTTTCCCGACGGAGAACACGGCGTTCCCGGCCGGCACCCACGCGGCCTTGCGCAGCCCCGTCAGCACCCCGTCCTGCAGCGTGAGCAGCGCCCAGGCCACGCACGCGGCGACGAACAGCGCCCCCGCCACCGGGGTGCCGAGGGGCGCGTAGGACGCGCCCCACTGGTCGAGCGTGAGCAGGAAGACACCGGCCGCCAGGGCGACGACCAGCGAACTCGCCCCGTACACGCCCCACACCAGACGTGCGGTCTCGCGGCCGGCCCGCGGGACGAAGCGGACCACGGCGCCGATCATCGTGGTCGCGGTGATGCTGGCGAGCAGGCGCATGGCGGCGATCGCGGCGGACCCCTGGCCGACGGCGTCCTCGGAGTAGTAGCGCGCCGCCACGAGCCAGAAGCCCAGCCCCAGAACGGCGGACACGCCGGTGCTGAGCATCAGGAAGTAGGCGTTCTTGAACAGGGAGTCGGAGGCGGCCCCGCTCCCGGCGGGCTCGGGCCCGCCCCCGGAGCCGCGCACCACGGCGGGCTCCTGCACCCGGGTGTCAGCCACGGGACGGCCCCAGCCCTCTCGCCGCTCCCCGCCGCGCCGGTGCCCGCGGCGGCTCCGCGGGCCGCACACCGGACCGTTCCAGCACCTCGACGGCCTCCCGTGCCCGCAGCGGGTCCACGGGCAGCGCGTGCCGCGCGAACCAGCGGGCCGCCCCGGGCGCGGGCGACGGGTCCGTGAACTCCGCGCCCGCGTAGTCGTCCAGCGGCGGATCGTAGAGGTAGCCGACGACGATGCCGCGCCGTGCCAGCGCCGCCGCCGCCGCGTCCCGGTCCGCCACCAGCAGCGGCACCCGGAACAGCGGCTGCACCGCGCTCCCCTCGCGCGGCCGGGCCCACCGCGTCGACAGCAGCAGCTCCGTGCCCGCCCTGGAGGCCTCCAGCACCTCGTCCAGCCGCTCGAGGCCGCGGCGGACGCGCCGCAGGCGCAGCGGGCCGGACCGCAGGCGGTAGTCGTGCATGTCGACGCGCACCCACGGATCGTGCGCGTCCAGGTCCGGGGCCGAGCCCGCGGCACGGGCCAGCGCGTCCGGGCGCAGGGGCATCCTGATCCCGTCGCGCTCCGTCAGGCCCAGCAGCCTCAGCGCGGCCCAGGCGGCCCGCCGCAGCCCGAGGCCCCGCACGGCGGCCTCCGCGTACGGCCTCGCCCAGTAGGCGAGTTCGGACGACGTCCGGGGCGGGGCGAGCAGTTCGTCACCGGCCTTGCGCAGCACCTCGCGCAGGCTCGGGTCGGCGAGGGAGAGCATGCCTCCCGCCTGGGCCCCGACATGCTTGGAAAGGCTGAAAACGGATGCGTCCCCCCACGCCCCGACCGGCCGCCCGCCGACCTCGCTGCCGATGGCGTGCGCCCCGTCCTCGAACAGCGGGATGCCCAGCGCGTCGCAGCGCGCCCGCAGTTCCGGCGCCGGGTCGGGGTTGCCGTACAGGTTGGTGGTGAGCACGGCGGAGAGCGAACCCCAGACCTCCTCCGGCACGGCGTCGGTGTCGATGGACGCGTCGAACGGGTTCAACGGCGCCTGCACCGGCCGCAGTCCGGCCGCCAGCACGACGAAGAAGATGACGTCGTCGTTGACCGGCGACATCAGCACCCGGCCGCCCGGCGGGCACCAGTGGCGCAGCGCCACGTACAGTCCCAGCCTGCATGACGGCACGTACACGCATTCCCGGCCGAGCCGGCCGCGCATGGTCTCTTCCAGCCGTTTCGGCTGCGAGCCGGAGCGCGCCGAACCCGGGCCGGCCTCCCCAATGGCCATCCGCCCCCCTATGTGCCGTCGGAAAACCCCCTCCCCGAGGCCTTCCGGCACCCGCCCAGAGTCGCCCCGTTCGCACCGCTCCGTCAAGATTGCGTCCCGTTTCACGGATGACTTCCGGTACGCAAGGGGAACCGGTGTCCGAGCCCTTCGGAGCGCGCGTACCGGCCCCACCTGCCCCTTCAGCCCCCGCACCACCGTGCGGGCTCTGCCCAAGACGGCCGTGTCACCCGTAACGTGTGGCACGGCCACGGACACGTGGAATACCTGCGAGCACCTGCGCACACGAAAGAGAGGCAGCACCCGATGCCCCCCTTCGATGTCCCCGAGGGCGATCCCTTCGGCCCGCACAACCTGCCGTACGGCGTGTTCTCGCGCCCCGGCTCGTCGGAGCGGACCGTGGGCGTCCGGCTCGGCGACCACGTCCTCGACGCCGGTGCGGCGGCCCACGCCCTCGGCTCCCCCTACGCCTCCCTGCTCGCCCGCCCGACCCTGAACCCGCTGCTGGCGGCGGGCCGTACGGCCTGGTCGGACGTGCGGCGGGCGCTCACCGCGTGGGTGACCGTCCCGGCGCACCGGGAGACCGTCGAGCCCCTGTTCCACCCGCTGTCCGAGGTGACCCTGCACCTCCCCTTCGAGGTCGCGGACTACGTCGACTTCTACGCCTCCGAGAACCACGCCCGGAACGTCGGCCGGATCTTCCGCCCCGACGCCGCCGATTCCCTGACCCCCAACTGGAAGCACCTGCCGATCGGTTACCACGGCCGCTCCGGCACGGTCGTGGTGTCCGGCACCGACGTCGTGCGTCCCTCGGGCCAGCGCAAGGCGCCCGCGGACCCCGCCCCGGTCTTCGGCCCGTCCGTCCGGCTGGACATCGAGGCCGAGGTCGGCTTCGTGGTCGGCGTGCCGTCCGAGCACGGCCGGCCGGTGCCGCTCGGCGACTTCCGCGACCACGTCTTCGGCCTCTGCCTCCTCAACGACTGGTCCGCACGCGACATCCAGGCCTGGGAGTACGTCCCGCTCGGCCCGTTCCTCGGGAAGTCCTTCGCCACCTCGGTGTCGGCCTGGATCACCCCGCTGGACGCCCTGGAGGAGGCCCGCACCGCGCCGCCGGAGCGCACCCACGCGCTGCTGCCGTACCTGGACGACGCGGACGAGGAGCCCGGCGGCTACGACCTGCGGATCTCCGTGGCCGTCAACGGCCACGTCGTCTCCGAGCCCCCCTTCTCCACCATGTACTGGACGGCCGCCCAGCAGCTCGCCCACATGACCGTCAACGGCGCCTCCCTGCGCACCGGCGACCTGTACGGCTCCGGCACGGTGAGCGGTCCCACCGAGCGGGAGCGCGGGTCGCTCCTCGAACTGACCTGGAACGGCCGCGACCCCCTCGAACTCCCCGACGGCAAGCGGACGTTCCTGGAGGACGGCGACACCGTGACCCTGTCGGCCTGGGCACCGGGCCCGGACGGCGCCCGCGTGGGCCTCGGCGAGGTCACGGGGCGGGTGGTCCCCACGGCCTGACCGACCCCGTGGGGACCACGACCCCGGCCGGCGCCCCGGCCACGGCCGGCACCCGGATCCCGGCCGGCCGCTGACTCGCACCGCCCCTCGCCGTCATACTGGGCGTCGGGCGGTGCGCGGGTACGCACGCGCGCTCCGCCGTCCCCTCTCCCGTACGCCCCCGCACGACCCCGCACGACCCGAAGCCGCCCTCTTCCGACAGGACCCGGAGTCCGTGGCATGACCGTCTGCCTGCTCCTGCTGAGCGTCGTCGCCGTGACGGCCGCCGTGCCCGTCCCCCGGGCGCTGACCCGGGCGAAGTGGCCGGAACGGGAACCGGTGGTCGCCCTGTGGGTGTGGCAGTGCCTGGTCGCCACCGTCCTGCTGTGCTGTGTGACGGCCCTCGCCCTGGGTGCCGCGGCCGTCTTCGGCACCGTCCGCGCCCAGCTCTTCGCCCCGGCCCCGCAGGCCAGCAGCGCGGTGAGGACGGCGGCCCAGGGCGGCGCGGCGGACAGGTCGTAGGCCGCGGTCACCGCGGGCGGGGCCGGGGCGAAGAGCT
>NZ_MSGP01000417.1:11953-12472 GCF_002078235.1 Streptomyces viridosporus | reverse complement strand
GGGGCCGCGGGGCCGGGGCGGACGCGTTGTCAGTGCCGTGTGGCACCTTGATCGTGCCGTGCACCACTGACAACACCCTGGAGCAACCGCATGACCGATGTCCCGCCGTCCTTCGCATTCCTTCCCGGCGACGCGGACTCGCCCGTGATCCTCCATGTGCCGCACTCCTCGCGAGAGATACCGGCCGCCGTGCGCTCCGGGATCGTGCTGGACGACACCGGGCTGGAGCGGGAGCTGGACCACATCACCGACGCGCACACGGCCGAGCTGGCCGAGGCGGCGGCCCGCGCGGCCGGGCTCACGCCGTGGCGGTTCGTGAACCGGCTGTCCCGGCTGGTGGTCGATCCCGAGCGGTTCCCGGACGAGCGGGAGGAGATGCTCGCCGTCGGGATGGGCGCGGTCTACACCCGGACCACGCACAAGGAGGTGCTGCGACCCGACGGGTACGACACCGGGCCGCTGATCGAGCGGTACTTCCGTCCGTACGCGGAGGCGATGACCCGGGCGGTCGCCGGGCGG
>NZ_MSGP01000417.1:0-11939 GCF_002078235.1 Streptomyces viridosporus | reverse complement strand
CCGGGCTGCTCGACGCGGCCCGCGAGGCGTTCGCGCCGTGCGGGGAGACGGGGCTGGACAGCCCGTTCGCCGGGACGTACGTGCCGCTGGAGTTCCACGGCGAGCGGGCCGAGGTGACCGCGCTGATGGTGGAGATCCGCCGGGACACCTACATGAGCGAGCCGGGCGGACCGGCGGGGCCGGGACTGTCCCGGCTCGCCTCGGCGCTGGGAGCGCTGGTGGACGCGGTGACGCGCTGACGTCCCGGAGGGGCGTGAAGCCCGCGACGCCCGCGGGGGCGTGCCGACGCCGCCCCCGCCCCGGGGCTCAGGCGCGCAGCCACTCCGTCACGACCACGTCCCCGCCGGTGCGCAGACGGAGCGCGAACGGACCGGAGGGCGGGGTGTCGGCGGTGAAGCGGCCCATGTCGTCGGCCGTGAGCGGGGCGCCCGGCTGCGGTCCGCCGAGCACCTCGATACGGGCCGGCCGGGGCGGCAGCAACTGCCCCATCAGGCCCTGCCCGGTCACCTCGACGTCGACGGTGACCTCGCCCGCGCTGAAGGTGAGCATGCGCGGCGCGTCCATCGCTCCCCTGACCGGGATGGCGTCGACCAGCGAGTCGAAGGTCAGCTCGGCCACACGGGCGTCGAGGTCGTGCAGCGCGTAGGCGTCCACGGCGGTCTGCAGCAGTGCCGGCGGCAGCGGGTCCAGCACGGCGGCCGCCCGGCGGAGTTCCTCCTCCAGCAGTTCGGCGTCGAGGTCCTCGCCGTCCGGCTCCGCCGCTGCGGGGTCCTCGTCGAACGCCGCCCCACCGTTCATGCCGTTCATGCCGTGTGCGTCGTCCGTGCCGTGTGCGTCATTCGTGCCGTGTGCGTCGTCCGTGCCGTTCATGCCGCCCCCCGTGCCTCGAGCCGGGCCCGCAGCCGGCGCAGACAGCGCTGGCGCAGGGGTCCGATGCTGCCCACCGCGATACCGAGCGCGGCGGACACCTCCTGATAGCTGGGCGGCGGTGAGGCGATCAGGACGCGCAGCAACTGCCGGCACCGCTCACCCAGTTCCTCGAACTCCTGCCACAGCCGCCGTACGCGTTCGCTCTGGGCGGCCGCCTCCTCCGCCTCCAGCAGCGACTGCTCCGGCGCGCCGTCCTCGCTGACCCGGTCCAGCAGGTGCGGATCGTCCGTCAGCATCAGCCGGCGCGCGTTGCGGTGCACCTTCAGGCATTCGTTCCGCGCGGTGCTGGACAGCCAGGCGCCCGCCTTGTCCGGTTCACGGATCCGCCCCAGGTGCTGGGCGAACCGGAACCACACGGTCTGGTAGACCTCGTGCGCGTCGGCGTCGGAGAGCCGGTGCGCGCGCACCACGGACCACACCAGTGGGCCCAGCCCTTCCACGATCGCCTTCCAGGCCGCCGCGTCTCCGTCGGCGGCGGACCGGACCAACGCGCCGACATCGGTACGCTCCACGGTTCCACCCCTCGTGTACGGCACGTCATCGTACGCCGCGGAGGGAGCGGCTCCGGTCCTCATGCCCGTACGGAGGGGAGCGAGGCCCCCACCGGGCGCCAGGTGGGCGGCAGGAGCGCGGGGACGTGCGCCCCGCGCACCTCGGCGAACTCGGTGTTCGCCTCCAGCAACTGCCGGCGGGCCTTGCGCGGGTCGGTCTGCGCCTGCGCGGTCATGTGGGCGGCGACCATGCCGACGGCGACGGGAGTGGCGAACGAGGTGCCGCTCCACTGGGCAAGCCCTTCGAACATCACCTGGTCCGGCTTGGCGGACCCGTCCTCCTCGCTCAGCACGCCGGTGTGGCGCGGGTACCGGCAGGTGCAGGCGTAGGAGAAGCCGTAGCGGCAGGCGTCGTAGGTGGAGTGCTGGTACACGTACGGGACGGGGGTGTCGAAACCGGTGAGGGCGCTGACGAGGCGCTCGCCGGGGGCGTAGGCCGACACCCAGGCGCCGTGGTTGCTGAAGCAGGCGCCGAACTCGCCGTCGGCGCGCAGCGCGCCGACCGACAGCACGGCGTTCTCGTAGCCGGGCAGGCTCGCGTAGGCGGCGGGCCAGAACGGGGTGGCGCTGCCGTTGTTGCCGGCGGCGGCGACCAGCAGGGTGTGCTGCTCGCGCAGCTCCTGCATGAACGCGTCAACGCCGAGGAGGCCGTCGGTGCGGCCGTTGGAGGTGCCGGCGGAGAGGCTGATGACGTCCGGCCAGCCGTCCCGGTCGACGGCCTCGAAGAGCTTCTCGCCGAACTCGGACTCCAGGACGGCACCGGCGTCGTTGAGCGTGCCGCGGACGGTGATGTCGGTGTTGGGGGCGACGGCGGCGACGAGGCCGGCGATGAACGTGCCGTGTCCGCAGTACTGCTTCAGGACGCCCTCGCCGTCGCACTCCTCGACCTGGGCGTCGCCCCGGGTGTGGGCGAGCAGCGGGTAGGAGCGGTGGTCGTGCATGAGACCGGTGTCGATGACGAGGACGCCGACCGCGCTGTCCGGGTCGTGGGCGGCCTCGGCGGCGGCCGGGTTGGGCCGCTCGCCGACCGGCACGGGCACGGGCTCGTCGCCGGGGCAGGCGTTGACCGCGATCGACACCACGTGGTTGCGGCTGATCAGCCGGCGTCCCGCGCGGCCCTCGGTCGCCGAGAGCGCGCGCAGCGCGCCCGCGACCGCCGGGTCGCCGCTGCCGTCGCCCTGCCCCGGGTCGGCGACCCGGATGCGGGTGATGCCGGAGCGGTTGGTCTCCGGGCTCGTCCGGCGCACGTGGTCCGGGGCGAGCCCGGCGAACGTGGTGAAGTGCTGCCGCACGGTGTCCTCGACGACGCGGGCCTCCTCGCCGTCGCGGGCGAGGACGACGCCCTTCTCGTAGAGGAACTCCCCCGCGTCGTCCGGTCCCATCGCCAGGGGGACGTCGGGCATCGAACGCTGGATCTGATCGAACTGCTCGCGGAATCGCTGTGGTGCCATGGCGTGTCCTCCACTGGGGCGACGGCGGCCGGGGCCGCGGACTGTCCTGAATCAGAGCCCTGAGACGGTCGTTTGATACAACGTCACCTCTGTGGGGCGCGGTTGCGGAGCACTACCATCCGTAAGGTGACAGCGGGAAGCGAATCGGTGCCGGAGCTGCTGCCGATGGTGTTCGCCGCCCCCGGCGAGGCCCTGGCGAGGGCGGAACGGGTGCTGCGCGACCGCCCCCCGCCCCTGCACGCCTCCGTCGCCCACCAGGTGATCGGCATCTGGCAGCGGGACTTCGGCGACATGCGGCTCGCCCTGTCCCATCTGCGGCGGGCCCGGGACTGGGCGGCGCGCGCGGACTCGGCCGAGCGGGAGGCGGACGTCCTCGCCACGCTCGGGGTCGCACTGGTGCACGCGGGGCGCACTCGGCAGGGCATGGACGCCCTGGGCCGGGGGGTCGAGCGCGGCACCGGCCACACCCGCGCGCGCGTGCTGTTCCGCCGGGCGTACGCGTGGTGGGTGCTGGGCCACCACCAGGACGCCCTGGAGGACGTACGGCGGGCGGTCCCCGTGCTGCGGCAGGCGGACGACGTGATCTGGACGGCACGCGCGCTGACCCTGCGGGCCACGGTGCACCTGGCGCTGGGCTCGGTGGAGCGGGCGGACGCCGACTTCACCGCGGCCGAGACGCTGTGGGACACCACGGACCAGGAGCACGACAAGGCGGACGCGGTGGAGAGCCGGGGGCAGGCCGCGTTCCGCTCGGGCGACATCCCGGCGGCGCTGAAGCTGCTCGACGAGGCGGAGGAACGGTACGCCAAGCTGGGGACGCCGACGTTCATGCTGAACATCCGGCGGTGCGAGGTGCTGATGGCCGCCGGGCTGGCCGCGGAGGCGCTCGCCGAGGCGGACGCGGCGATCAGGACGCTCGACGGGATCGGCGGGCAGTCCACCCGCAAGGCGGAACTGCTGCTGGCCGCCGCGCGGGCCGCCCGGCTGGCGGACGACCCGCAGACGGCGATCGCCCGCGCGGCGCTCGCGGTGAAGCTGTTCGCGGGGCAGCGGCGCAACTGGTGGGAGACGCACGCGCGGCTGGTGCTGATCGAGGCGCGGCACGCGGCCGGGCGGGGTTCGGGACGGCTGGTCGCGGACGCGGCGGCGGTGGCCGAGAGGCTGGTCGCGCTCGGCGCGCCGGCCGCGCCGGAGGCGTCGCTGCTCGCGGGACGGATCGCGCTGGACCTCGGCTGGACGGCGGACGCGGAGCGGCACCTGGCGGCCGCCGCGCGCAGCAGGCGCAGCGGGCCCCCGCTCGCGCGGATGACGGGCTGGGCGGCGCAGGCGCTGCGCGCGCGGGCCGCCGGGTCCGCGCGCGGTGTGCTGGAGGCCTGCCGGCGCGGCCTCGACGTGCTCGACGACCACCGGATGACGCTGGGCGCCTCGGAGTTGCGGGCCCGCGCCACCGCGCAGGGCGCGGAGCTGGCCGCCCTGGCCCAGCGGGCCAGCCTGGTCTCGGGCGGACCGCGGCGGCTGCTGGTGTGGAGCGAGCGCTGGCGGGCCACCGCGCTGTCCGCGCCGCCCACCCGGCCGCCCGCCGACCCCGCGCTGCTCAGCGGCATGACCGCCTACCGGGAGATCGCCGCCCGCGCGGAGGAGGCCCGCCAGGAGGGCAAGCCCGTACCGGCGCTGGAGCGGGAGCAGCGGCGCCTGGAACGGGAGATCCGCTCGCGGACGCTGCACATGCGCGGTGCGGCCCCCGACGGCGGGGACCGCTTCGACGTCGGCCGGCTGCTCGGGCGGCTGGACGAGGGGGACGGCGGACAGCTGGTGGAGCTGGCCGTGCTCGACGGGCGGGTGCACGTGCTGCTGTGCGGGCAGGGGCGGGTGCGGCGGTTCGAGGCGGGGCTGCTGGCCGCGGCGGAGACCGAGGCCGAGCACGTGCAGGCCGGGCTGCGCAGGCTGGCGCACCCGGGGGCGGAGGCCCGGCTGCCGGTGGTGGAGGCCGCGGGCCGCCGTCTGGAGGAGCTGTTGCTGGGCCCGGCGGCGGCGCACCTGGGCACGGGTCCGGTGGTGATCGTGCCGCCGGGGCGGCTGCACCGGGTGCCGTGGGCGCTGCTGCCGTCGCTGCGGGAGCGGGTGCTGAGCGTGTCGCCGTCGGCGAGCAGCTGGCTGCGCGCGAAGGAGACCGCGCCGCCGCCCGGGGGCCGCCAGGTGCTGGTGCGCGGGCCGGGTCTGGCGACCGGCGGCGCGGAGGTGTCCGAGCTGGCCGGCCGCTACGGCGGCGCGACGGTCCTGGAGCACGACGACGCGACGGTGCCGCGGGTGCTGGCGGAACTGGACGGGGCCGCGCTGGCGCACATCGCCGCGCACGGCGCGTTCCGCGCGGACGGCCCGCTGTTCTCCTCGCTGCGGATGGCCGACGGGCCGCTCATCGTCCACGACTTCGAACGCCTGGACCGCAGTCCGTACCGGATCATCCTGTCCTGCTGCGACACCGCCCGGTTCGCCACCGTCGGCGCCGACGAACTCCTCGGCCTGGTGACGGCGTTGCTGCCGCTGGGCACGGCGGGGGTGGTGGCGTGCAGCGCGCCCGTCAACGACGCCGCCGTGGTGCCGCTGATGCTCGCGCTGCACCAGGGGGTCGGTGCCGGGCTGTCGCTCGCCCAGGCGCTGCGCGACGCCCGGGCCGCGCTGCCCGGTGACGCGCTGCACCAGGCCACCGGGTGGGCGTTCTCGGCGTTCGGGGCGGCCTGAACGGGTGCTTCACGCCGACTGCGCCCGGGCCGGTTCCATCAGCCGCGGCAGGGCGCCGCGGTCACCGGCGCCGAGACGGGCGTAGGCGCCGTACAGGTGGTTGCCCACCGTGCGGACGGACAGCGTGAGGCGTTCCGCGATCTGCCGGTTGCTCAGGCCCGCGGCGGCCAGGGTGACGATCTGCCGTTGCCGTGCGGTGAGTTCGCCCAGCACCAGTCCCGCGAGTGCGGGGGTGCGGGCGCCCTGGCAGCGGCGGGCGAGGGCGACGGCGCGGGTGCGTGAGGTGCGGGCGGCGAGCGGGTCCCGGTGGGCCCCCGCGGCCTGGGCGTGCGCCTCGGCGGCGAACAGCAGGAAGCCGCGCCGCCGGAGCTCCTCGGCCGCCCGGTCCAGTGCGGGTCCGTCGGCACGGGCGAGGGCGTCGGCGTGGTCGGCGAAGACGCCGTCGAGCCGGCCGGCCGCCCGTTCGGGGGTGCCGAGACGTACGGCGTCGTAGGGGTCGCCGCCGTGGGGGTCGCCGCCGTGGGGGTCGCCATCGTGGGGGTCGCCATCCTGGGGACGCTTGTCGCAGAGGTCGCTGCCGCAGGGCCCGCCGTCGTAGGGACCGCCGTCGCAGGGGCCGCCGCGCGGCCCGACCGGGTCGGCCGGCCGGGTCCCGGTACGGGCGAGTTCCGCGCGGCAGGACGGGTCGTCGGGAGCGCTGCGCAGGCCCTCACGGGCCCATGCGGCCGCTTCCCGCAGTTCGCCGCGCAGCCGCGCGTACCGGGCGCGCAGGGCCGCGTACCCGGCCGGGACCGGTACTCCCTCCGCCACGAGCCAGTCCCCCACGGGCGCCGGGACCACCGTCACGTCGGCCCGTTCGATCCGCCGGGTCAGTTCCGCCGACTCGGCGGCCAGGGCGGGGCCGTACTCCTCGGGCGCGCGGGCCAGTCGGCGGGCCCGCAGTCGGCCGGCGGCGGCCCGCAGGACCGGGCCGTGCAGGGCGTGGGCGAGCCGCACGCCGAGGGGGGCGCCTGCCGGCCGGGCGGAGCCGGGACCCGGGGGCGGTTCGTCGACGTCCACCAGGCCCTCGCTCTCCAGGCGTTCCAGGGCGGCGAGGTCGAGGTCCTCCGGGTCCGGCGGCAGGGGTTCGGCGAAGGCGAGGCGGTCGAGCGTCTCGCGCTCCTCGGGGCGGACGCGCTCCAGGAGGCGGGCGGTGTGTTCGCGCACGAGCGGGGTCGACGGCACCGGCCCCCGCCACGCCCAGGCGTCGGTGCCCGGGGCCCGGGTGAGCCGCCCGTGCCCGCACACCGCGGCCAGGAGTTCCCGCAGCAGCCGCAGGTCCCCGCCGCACAGACGGTGCAGCCGGTTCACGGTGAGCGGCTCCAGGGGGCGGTGCGCGTCCGCCTCGAGCAGCCGCGCGGTCTCCTCCCGGGGCAGCTCGGGCAGCGCCAGGCGGGGCAGCAGCTCCCCGGTCCACAGCCGCGACACGGCGGCGGGCACCGGCTCGCCGTCGGTCACCACGACCAGCAGCCGGGTGCGTCCCCGCACGGCGAGCTGGTGGACCAGGGCGGCGGAGGCGTCGTCGAGCAGGTGGGCGTCGTCGACCAGCAGCGTCCGTGTCCCGGACAGGAGGTGCAGCGCGCGGTG
The DNA here is from genome assembly GCF_002078235.1 of Streptomyces viridosporus. Classification (GTDB taxonomy): domain Bacteria; phylum Actinomycetota; class Actinomycetes; order Streptomycetales; family Streptomycetaceae; genus Streptomyces; species Streptomyces viridosporus. The sequence goes on along the minus strand of NZ_MSGP01000417.1, from coordinate 4,642 downwards.
CAGGGTGACGGACTCGGGCAGCAGGGGGGCGAAGGCGGCGAAGGGGAGGTCCCGGGTCCGCGGCGTCCCGGTGACGTGCGCGCAGTCGGTGCCCCGGACGGCCTCGGTGACGAGCCGGGTCTTGCCCCGGCCCGCCGGGCCGGTCACCACCAGGCCGCGCCGTACGCCGGTCAGCGACCGCCGCACCAGGTCGAGTTCGTCCTCCCGGCCGGTGAACGGCCAGGGGGGACGAAGCGTCGTCGCGTCCTTCTCACCGGGCCCGTACGGCTCGTACGGTCCGGTCGCTTCCCGTCGCCATGTCGTCGTCACATGAACAGGAGCGCCGGTACTCACCTCTGATACAGGGCCACTTGAGCAGACCCCGACTCAGGCGCCCCGGTCCGGTGGCACGGCAGTCTGTGGCCCATGACCGCTCGCCACTGCTCGCTGCCGCCGCAGCCGGCCCCCGCGTATCCGCCGGGCCTGGCCGCCGAGCGGCTCGGCGCGCTGGTCGCCGGGCGGCGGATGTGGGTCAACGGCACCGTGCTGCACTACTGCTTCTTCCACGGTGACACCGACGGATCGGTCATCGCCGTCCCCGGGACCGGGCGGACCCGCTGGGTTTCCTGGGGCGGCGCGAAGGAGCAGCAGGACGTGGTGCGCGAGTGCTTCGAGGAGTGGCGCGGCCTCGGGATCGGGCTGGCCTTCACCGAGGTCCGCGACCGCTCCGAGGCGGAGCTGCGCATCGGGTTCCAGCTCGGTGACGGTTCCTGGTCGGCCGTGGGCAGGGACGCGCTCCGGGCCGGCGTGCACGACCGCACCATGAACTTCGGCTGGGACCTGACCGCGCCGGGTGAACGCGCGACGGCCCTGCACCAGATCGGGCACGCGCTCGGGATGCTGCACGAGCACCAGAGCCCGTACGCCGGCCTCCACTGGGACGACGAGGCCGTGTACGCCGAACTGGCGGGTCCGCCGAACCACTGGAGCCGGGACCGGACGTTCCACAACGTGCTGCGCAGGATCGGTCCGGACGAGGTGAACGGCTCCGTCTGGGACCCGCAGTCGATCATGCAGTACACCGTGCCGCCGGGGCTGATCCTGGAGCCGGAGCAGTACCGCGGGGGCGTGCATCCGCCGGGCACCCTGTCCCCCGGCGACAAGGAGTTCGTGCTCCGCTGGTACCCGCCGGCCGATCCGCCGCGACCGCCCGCGCTGGTGCCGTTCCGTTCGGTGCCGCTGGGTCTGGGCCCGGGCGAGCAGGCGGACTTCCGCATCGATCCGCCGGAGACCCGCGACTACACGGTGGGCACCTTCGGCGACGGCGACACGGTCGTCGTGCTCTTCGAGGAGCGGGACGGGGAGCCCCGCTTCCTCGCCGGCCACGACGACGGGGGGACCCCGCGCAACGCGACGATCGCGGCCCGGCTCGTCAGGGGCCGCCGCTACTACGTCCGTGTCCGCCTGTACTCCGCCCGGGGTTCGGGCGAGACGGCGGTCATGTGCTGGTGACGGCACGACCGACCGCACACGGACGCCCCGATCCACTGTCCGGCGCCGGGGGAAGCGGCCGGATCCGTCACCTTCGGGGGAGGGTGACGGATCCGGCCCGTGCCACGGGCCGGTCCCCGGACGACGAGAGGTCCTCACGGGCTCTCGCCCGTGAGGACCTCTCTCACCGTCGGGACGACAGGATTTGAACCTGCGACCCCTTGACCCCCAGTCAAGTGCGCTACCAAGCTGCGCCACGTCCCGATGTGTGCACGCGGTGAACCGCGTGATCACGAGGATCAACATTACCTCATACGGACGCACCGGGGCGCCGGGGCCGCCCCGGCTCGGACCGTGAAGGCTTCCGGGGGCGCCGAGGGCCGCCGGGGCGGCTCAACCGTCGCTCCGGCCGCCGTACACGTCGCCGACGATGTGCTCGGCGATCGCCAGACTGGCCGTGGCGGCCGGTGAGGGCGCGTTGCGGACGGCGGTGACGCGGCCCGCGGTGTGGATGCGGAAGTCGTCGACGAGGGTGCCGTCCCGGTCCAGGGCCTGGGCGCGGACGCCGGCACCGCCGCGGACGACGTCGGCGGTGCCCACCTCGGGCACGTACAGCCCGGCGTCCTTCATGAAGGCCGCCTTCGACAGCGAGCCCCGGTACTCCTTCAGGCCGGTCCGCCAGTGCCGGGCGGCCATGCGCCAGACACCGGGGTGGGCGGCCAGGCCGGCGAGGTCCTTGAAGGAGATCCTGCCGAGGCTGTAGCCCTCCCGGGCCAGGGCCAGGACGGCGTTCGGGCCGACCTCGACGGAGCCGTCGACCCGTGGGGTGAAATGCACGCCGAGGAAGGGGTAGCGGGGGTCGGGGACCGGGTAGAGGAGGCCGTTGACCAGGTGGGTGCGGTCCGGCCTGAGCAGCATGTACTCGCCGCGGAACGGCACGATCCGGGGGTCGCCGCCGTCCCCGGCCAGCCGGGCCACCGTGTCCGAGTGCAGACCGGCGCAGAGGATCAGGCGGTCGACGCGCACCCTCTCCGGGCCGTCGGCCGGGGAGGCCCCCGCCGGTGTGCCGGCCACCTCGATGCCGCCCGGGACCCGGGTGACCGAGGTGACCGGGAAGCCGAGTCTGACCTCGCCGCCCGAGGCCTCGATGTCCCGGGCGAACGCACGGGCGATCGCCCGGTAGTCGGTGATCGCGGTGCGCGGGGAGTGCAGGGCCGCGATGCCGCCGGCGTGCGGCTCGATCTCCCTGATCTCCTCCCGGGAGATCTTCCGCAGCTCGGGCACGTGGTTGTTCCCGGCCCGTTCGAAGAGGTCCTCCATCCGGCCCAGTTCGTCCTCGCGCACCGCCATGACGAGCTTGCCGATCTCCCGGTAGGGCAGTCCGCGCTCCTGGCAGTACTCGCGCAGCAGGGACACGCCCCGCACGCACAGAGCGGCCTTGAGGCTGCCCGGGGAGTAGTAGATGCCGGCGTGGACCACTCCGGAGTTGTGTCCGGTCTGGTGGACGGCGACCTCCCGTTCCTTCTCCAGCACCACGACCCTGGTGCCGGGGCGGCGCAGGGCGATCTCCCGGCCGGTGGCCAGGCCCACGATGCCGGCACCGACGATCCCGACCGTCTCGTCAGCCACGGGCGTCCTCCTCGTTCCTCATTGTCCTTCGTCGCCTCCCTCGAGTCTCGGACACGCGGTTCGGGCACCGGGGCGGACGGCGACGGTCCGGCCCGGGGGAAGGGCGACGCACGGCTTCCGAACGCACGGCTTCCGGCGGCTCTCGCGCCCCCTGGCGGTCCGCTCCGGGTCGGCCCACCGGGGAGACGGCGCGGGCGGCGGCACCGCCGGAGCGCTCCGTGTGCGCGGTGACGACGAGAGCCGGCCGGGGCGGGGCGTCGGGCGCGTCGCCGTGGGGCGTGCTCGCGTCTCCTCGGTGACGGGCGGGTGCCCGCCCCGCGTGCCGGTGAGCCGCGGGTCAGCCGCGCAGCGCCTCGATCACGCTGGCGAGGTGGGCGCGGACGGCCTCCTCGGCCGCCCGCGGGTCCCTGGCCCGGATCGCCTCGATCATGGCCAGGTGCTCGTTCAGGGACTGCTGCGACCGCCCCGGCCTCAGCGCCAGCTGGAAGCGGTGGCGCACCAGTTGGGCGTTGAGCCGCTCCAGCAGTTCCACGGCCGTCCGCTGACCGGAGAACTCCCGTACGCGGGCGTGCAGTTCGTGATTGAGGTCGGAGTAGGTGAGCGGTTCGCCGTCGGCCACGGCCTTGGTCATCGCCGCACCCAGGTCGGCCAGTTCGTCCAACTGCTCGTCGGTCGCCGCCACGGCCGTCTTCGCCGCGCAGAGCCCTTCCAGCACCATCCGGCATTCGGTGATGGCGACCGCTTCCTCCACGGTCACCACCCGCACCCGCGAACCGCGGTTGCGGATCCGCTCGACCAGTCCCTGCGCCTCCAGCTCGATCAGTGCCGCCCGGATGCTGGCCCGCGTCACACCGAACTGCTCGGCGAGTTCGTTCTCCACCAGGCGCTGGGCCGGTGCCATCTCACCCTGCAGGATCGCCTGCCGCAGCCGGGCGAGCGCATGCTGCTTGGCCTGCTCCCCGGAGCTCGGACTGGCTTGGTTCGGCATCGTCGCTCTCCCTGAATGAGTGGCCGTCGAACCTACATCCGACGAAACACAATTGTCAACAATTTTGTTCGTCGCCCCCTGCGGGCGCCGCGGAGCCGTACCCGGGCGGTACGGGGCCGGCGGGCGGACGTCAGGCGGGGGCCGCGGTGGTCCCCCGGATCTCCAGCGTCGGCGCCACCAGGTGGAGTTCCCCGGTGCCGCCGGGTGTGCCGAGCCGGTCGAGGAGGAGGCGGGCCGCGCGGTGGCCGACCTCGTGGCTCGCGTTGTCGACGGTGGTGAGCCACAGGTGACGCAGCCGGGAGATGCTCGTGTCGTCGTAGCCGGCCACGGACAGGTCCCGCGGGACCCGCAGTCCCAGCTCCTCGGCCGCCGACAGGACGCCCACGCAGGTGATGTCGTTGACGGCGAAGACGGCGGTGGGGCGGTCGGGGCGGTTCAGCAGCCGGACGGTGGCGCGGTAGCCGCCCTCCTCCGTCAGGTCGCCGGTCTCCACCACCGCCCGGCCCGCCAGGCCGTGGTGACGCATCGTCGCCTCGAAGCTGCGCCGGCGCAGCT
>NZ_MSGP01000416.1 GCF_002078235.1 Streptomyces viridosporus | reverse complement strand
CCCCTCACCTCCCCGGCGCCCTTCCCGCTCCCCGCCCCGTACCCCTCCAACAGGCGCCCCTGGGACGGCTTGTAACGAAGTAGCAGCGGTCGGCGTGGTCGCCTGGATCCGGGGCGTGGTCGGCCGGTTACACTCGCCCGGCTGCAGGAAAGACCATGTCTACGGGGTGAATTCCTTCCGATGAACGACGTCATCATGAACCAGCCGCAGACCGCCGAGGGCGGGCAGGCCGCTGCCGGGCACGGCAGGCACCGGGGGCCGGTCTCCACGCAGGACGCCGAGACGGCTCCGCGGGGCCGTCACCGCAGGCCGGTGGAGGAGAACGAGAGCTCGGAGGCCGCTGCCTGACGGTACGTCAGATGCGGCCCGGCACACGGGAACACGACCGGCCCCGCCCGTCGCACGACGGGCGGGGCCGCACCGTGTCCGGCCCGGTCTCCGGCGGGGCGGCCGGTGCACCGGACACAACTCCCATGTTTCACAGGGACGTTCAGGAGTGTGCGACGGTGGTGTCGGCGAGCACGGGCGCGTCGCCCCGCTCCACGGCACCCACGGTCACGCGCACCCCGCCGTCCCCGCGCCACATCCGGATCCGCAGCGTCTCGCCCGGGTACACCACCCCGGCGAACCGGGCGGCGTAGGCGCGCACCCGGGTGACGTCGCCTCCGAGCAGGGTGTCGACGACCGCCTTGAGCGTCATGCCGTAGGTGCACAGCCCGTGCAGGACGGGCCGCTCGAACCCGGCGCGCGCGGCGAACCCGGGGTCGGCGTGCAGCGGGTTGCGGTCACCGGAGAGGCGGTAGAGGAGGGCCTGGTCCTCCCGGACGGTCCGCTCGACGGTCCGGTCCGGCTCCCCGGCGGGGGCCTCGCGCCGCGCGGACGGACCGCGGTCGCCGCCCCAGCCGCCCTCGCCGCGCACGTGGACCCGCGCCTCGTCGGTCCACAGCGGGCCGTCGGCGTCGGCGGCCTCGGTGCGCATCACCAGGACGGCCGCCCGGCCCTTGTCGTACACGGCGGTGATGCGGCCGGTGGTGGTGGCGGTGCCCTCGGCCGGGAGGGGACGGTGCAGGGTGAGCGACTGGCCGCCGTGCAGGACGTTCGCCAGGTCGACCTCGACGCCGGGCACGGACAGGGCGCCGATCACCCCCGGCACCCCGGCGCCCGCGACGGTGGCGAAGCTCGGCAGGACGTGCAGCCGGGTCTCCAGGGTGTAGCGCAGTTCGCCGGGGTCGGTGGCGGGGATCCCCGCGCCGATGCCGAGGTGGTAGAGCAGGACGTCCTCGGCGGTCCAGGAGATCTCACCGGTCCGGGGTGCGGCGGCGAGCGCCCTGGCTGCGTCGATGGGCATGGGTCTCCTGATCACCGGAAGCGTCGCCGGGGCCGTCGTCGGCGCCCTCTGTACAGCCCTGTCCCCGGCGCTGGGGGAAATACCCCTCCGCCCCGGCCGGAGCCCGTCAGGAGGTCTCCTCGCCCACCGCGGCCCTCGCCTTCCCGCGTCCCGGACCGGTGGCCGCGGCCGTCCGCCCCGGCAGCCACACCCACATCAGCACCACCCCGGCGGCCAGGACGACCGCCCCCGTGCGGAACGCCAGCGCGTACCCCTCCGTCAGCGCCTCGGGTGTCCGGTCGCCCGCCGTGCGGGCCGCCGCGATCGTCGACATGACCGCGAGCCCCAGGGAACCGCCCATCGTGCGGGAGGTGTTGACCAGCCCGGAGACGACACCGGCCTCCCGCGGCGGCGCCCCGGACGTGGCGAGCGCGGCGAGCGGCGTCCCGGCGAGGCCCGCGCCCAGCATCATGAGGATGCCGGGGAACATGATCGTGGTCAGGTACGCCCCGTCGGCGGTCATCGTCGACTGCCAGCCGAAGCCGGCCACCGCGACCAGTGTGCCGAGCACGGCCACGGCGCGCGGGCCCGCGGTGTGCATCAGCCGGGGCGCGATCTTGGAACCGAGGACCACCGCGAGCGAGCTGGGCACCAGGGCGAGCCCGGCCTCCAGCGGGGTGTAGCCGAGCACGTTCTGCGCGTACAGGGTCATGAAGAACCACATGCAGAACATCGCGGAGCCGCTCAGGAACATCGCCGCGTTCGCCGACGCCACCGACCGCAGCCGCAGCAGCCCGAGCGGCATCAGCGGCGCCTTCGCCCGTGCCTCGACCAGGAGGAAGAGCACGATGAGGGCGAGCCCGGCGCACAGCGGCACCAGGGTGGCCGCCGCCGCCCAGCCCTCGGCCTCGGTCTGCGAGATGCCGTACGCCAGCGTGGCGAGACCGGCCGTCACCAGCAGCGCGCCGGGCAGGTCGAGGCGCCGGCCGCCCCCGTCCCGGCTCTCCACCAGCCACCACGCGGCGCCGGCCAGCACCACCGCGCCGACCGGCACGTTGATCAGCAGCACCCAGCGCCACGACAGCGCCTCCACCAGCACCCCGCCGACGAATCCGCCGGCCGCGCCGCCGCCCGCGCCGACGGCCGTCCAGGTCGCTATGGCCCGGGCGCGGGCCGCCCCCTCCGGCACCGCGGAGGTGACGAGGGTGAGCGTGGAGGGCGCCAGGACGGCCGCCCCCAGCCCCTGCGCGGCCCGCGCCAGCAGCAGCTGCCAGCCCTCCTGGGCCAGCCCGCCGGCCAGCGAGGCCAGCGTGAACAGCCCGAGGCCGACGAGGAACATGCGCTTGCGCCCGTAGAGGTCGCCGACCCGGCCGCCGAGCAGCATGAAGCCGGCGAAGGCGATGGAGTACGCGTTGACCACCCACTGGAGGCCCTGCTCGCCGAGGTCCAGCCCGGTGCGCAGGGACGGCAGGGCCACGTTCACCACGGAGATGTCGAGCACGACGAGGAACTGCCCGGCACACGCGAGCGCCACCACCAGCCACATGGGGGGAGTGCCGCGGCCGGACAGACGGGTGGTGTCGGTGGTTTCGAGCATGTGCGCCATGGTCTCAACCCGCCCGCACCCGCCGCATCGGCATTTCGCCCTACGCCTCTCCCCCTCTCCCCCGCCCCTTCCTACGCCTTTCCCGCGTCTCTCCTACGCCAAAGGAACGGTCAGGATTCGCCGACGTGCCGCATCATCGGAATAGTTGCCTCGGTGTACGGGGTTCGGTGTGCACGTATCCCCGTACGAGCACGCATCCGTGCACGAGCACGCGTCCGTGCACGACTCCCCCCGCACGACTCCGTGCACGACCGGTTCCGGCCTGGAGGCCCCCGCCCATGACGCAGACGACGACCGCTCGCACCACCGACCGGGCGAGCGGGGCCGCGGTCCCGGTGCTCGCCTTCGCGGGCATCGTCGTCGCGGTGATGCAGACCCTGCTGGTCCCGGTCGTCAAGGACCTGCCCCGCCTGCTGGACACCTCACCCTCCGACGCCACCTGGGTGCTGACCTCGACCCTGCTCTCCGGCGCCGTGGCCACCCCGATCATGGGCCGCCTCGGCGACCTGTACGGCAAGCGGCGCATGCTGGTCACCAGCCTCGCGGTGATGGTGGCCGGGGCACTGGTCAGCGCCTCCACCAGTGAGCTGCTGCCGATGATCACCGGCCGTACGCTCCAGGGCTTCGCGATGGGCGCGATCCCGCTCGGCATCGGTCTGATGCGCGACCTGCTGCCGCACGAACGGCTGGGCTCCGCGATGGCTCTGATGAGCTCCTCCATAGGCGTCGGCGGCGGTCTGGCCCTGCCCGCCGCCGCGCTGGTCGCCCAGCACGCCGACTGGCACGCCCTCTACCTCGGCGCGGCCGGTCTCGGCGCCCTCGCCATCGCCCTCACCCTGCTCGTCGTGCCGGAGTCCCCGGTGCGGGCGAAGGGCACCTTCGACCTGCCGGGCGCGCTGGGCCTGTCCGCCGGACTGGTCCTGTTCCTGCTCCCCGTCTCCAAGGGCGGCGACTGGGGCTGGACCGCCGGCACCACGCTGGGCCTGTTCGGCGCGGCGGCCGCGGTCCTGCTGCTGTGGGGCCTGATGGAACTGCGCGTGCCCGCGCCCCTGGTGGATCTGCGCACCACCGCCCGGCGCGAGGTCCTCCTCACCAACCTCGCGTCGATCATGGTCGGCGTCTCCTTCTTCGTCGTCTCCCTCGTCCTCCCGCAACTGCTCCAGCTGCCCGCCGAGACCGGTCACGGCCTGGGTCAGTCGATGGTCGTCGCGGGCCTGTGCGTGGCCCCGCTGGGCCTGACCATGATGTTCACCGCCCCCGTCTACGCCCGCCTGTCCGCCCGCTACGGCCCGAAGGCCACCCTCGTCCTCGGCCTGCTGATCATCGCGGCCGGCTACGGCGGCGGCCTCGGCCTGATGGACGCCGCCTGGCAGACCGTCGTCACCTCGGTCGTCCTCGGCACGGGCATCGGCCTCGCCTACTCCTCCCTGCCCGCCCTGATCACCGGCGCGGTCCCGGCCTCGGAGACCGGCGCCGCGAACGGCCTGAACACGCTGATGCGCTCCATCGGTACGTCGGTGTCGAGCGCCGTGATCGGCATGGTGCTGGCCGGCACGGCGGACACCGTGGGCGGTACGGAGGTCCCGACCCTGCACGGCTTCCGCGTCTCCTTCCTGATCGCGACGGCGGCGGTGGCCGTGGGCCTGCTCCTGGCCCTGTTCCTCCCCGGCGGGCGCCCGTCGTCACGGTTGCGGCTGCGGGCGAGCAGCGAGGAGGAGGCGCACCTGGAACGCGCGGAGACGGCGCTGCGCGGCCTCCCGGGACGGGGCCGGGACACGACCGGTGTCCCCGTCCCCGCCGACGGCGGCTAGGGGGTGTCCCGCGGGTCGTGCCGCGGGCGCGCGGGGCCGGCGGGGCGCCGCCGGCCCCCTGCCCGCGTGACCGGGCGGAAGGTACGGCAGCATGGGCCCGTGCACACACGGACGACCTCGGGAAAGGCCCCCTCCATGCCGATGGCTCCCCCGCCGGAGATCCTGGCCGCGTTCGAGGCGGCGAAGGGCTTCATGCCCGCGGACGAGGGCCTGGCCCTGTACGCGGCGGCGACCGGGGCCAGCCGCCTGGGTCTGCCCCTGCTGGAGGTCGGCACCTACTGCGGCCGTTCCACGGTCCTGCTCGCCGACGCCGCCCGCGCGGCGGGCGTCACCGCGCTCACCGTGGACCACCACCGCGGCAGCGAGGAGCAGCAGCCCGGCTGGGACTACCACGATCCGGAGACGGTCGACCCGGAACTCGGCCTGATGGACACCCTCCCCACCTTCCGCCGCACCCTGCACCGGGCGGGCCTGGAGGACCACGTGGTGGCCCTGGTGGGCCGTTCCCCGCAGATCGCCGCCCTCTGGAACTCCCCCCTCGCCCTGGTCTTCGTCGACGGCGGTCACACCGACGAGCACGCCACGGCCGACTACGAGGGCTGGGCCCCCCACGTCGCCGAGGGCGGTCTCCTCGTCATCCACGACGTCTTCCCCGACCCGGCGGACGAGTTCACCGGCCAGGCGCCGTACCGCGTCTACCTCCGGGCCCTGGAGTCCGGCGCCTTCACGGAGGTCTCGGCCACCGGGTCCCTGCGGGTACTGCGCCGCACGGGACCGGGGATCTGAGTCCGTCGGGCCGTCGGGGGACCGGGCGGGCCGCTAGGGTGGCTGCGTGTCGTACACAGGTCCCGGCTTCGATCCCCCACAGCCCCGGCGGTCCCTGCGCGGACCGCTGACCGTGGCGCTCGCCGCGCTCGTGCCGGGGGCGTTGCTCGGGTGGGCGGTGTACGCGGCCGTGGACGGGCCGGGGAACGGCGGGAGTTCCGCGG
>NZ_MSGP01000415.1 GCF_002078235.1 Streptomyces viridosporus | reverse complement strand
ACGGAAACGGAATCCGGCCGCCGCGGCCGGATTCCGTTTCCGTAACCGGGCGAGTACTGCTCGAAGTGTTTTAGTGGCAGACTGCGGGCCCGGAAAGACGTTGGGGAGGCTGGCGAACGTGAGCGCGGGAGAGCCGGGATCGGTGGTGCGGCGCATGCTGCTCGGATCACAACTCAGGCGACTGCGTGAGGCGCGGGGGATCACGCGCGAGGCGGCGGGCTACTCGATCCGCGCCTCGGAATCGAAGATCAGCCGGATGGAACTGGGCCGGGTGAGCTTCAAGACCAGGGATGTCGAGGACCTGCTGACGCTGTACGGCATCACCGACGAGCAGGAGCGCGCCTCGCTGCTCTCCCTCGCCAAGGAGGCCAATGTCGCGGGCTGGTGGCACAGTTACTCGGACGTGCTGCCCAGCTGGTTCCCCACCTACGTGGGCCTGGAGGGCGCGGCCTCGCTGATCCGGGCGTACGAAGTGCAGTTCGTGCACGGCCTGTTGCAGACCGAGGAGTACGCCCGCGCGGTCGTGCGGCGCGGCATGCGGGGCGCGAGCGAGGCCGACGTCGAACGGCGGGTGGCGCTGCGCCTGGAGCGGCAGAAGTACCTGGTCTCGGAGAACGCGCCCGAGTTCCACGTCGTCCTCGACGAGGCCGCCCTGCGCCGGCCGTACGGCGACCGCGAGGTGATGCGCGGCCAGCTCCAGCACCTGATCGAGGTCTCCGAGCGGCCCAACGTCCGGCTGCAGGTCATGCCGTTCAGCTTCGGCGGCCACTCCGGTGAGTCCGGCGCGTTCACCCTCCTCAGCTTCCCCGAGTCCGACCTGTCGGACGTCGTGTACCTGGAGCAGCTCACCAGCGCGCTGTACCTCGACAAGGCCGAGGACGTCGCCCAGTACGAGAGCGCGCTCAAGGAGCTCCAGCACGACGGCCCGGGGCCGTCGGAGAGCCGGGACCTTCTCCGTGGACTCCTCCAACTCTCTTGAAACATCAGTACGATGACGCGTGATCAGACAACGAAGTCGATCAGTGCTCTGCTGATGCAGCAAGGGATTGAGGGATCACATGTCGTCGTACTTCACCGACCTCGCTCAGCAGTACATCGACGGTGAGTGGCGCCCGGGCACCGGCTCCTGGGACATCATCGACTTCAACCCGTACGACGACGAGAAGCTCGCGTCGATCACCATCGCCACGGTCGACGAGGTCGACCAGGCGTACCGGGCGGCCGCCCGGGCCCAGAAGGAGTGGGCGGCGACCAACCCGTACGCCCGCCGCGCGGTGTTCGAGAAGGCGCTGAAGCTGGTCGAGGAGCGCGAGGAGGAGATATCCGAGGCGATCGTCGCCGAGCTCGGCGGCACGCGCCTGAAGGCCGCCTTCGAGCTGCACCTCGCCAAGGAGTTCCTGCGCGAGTCGATCCACCTGGCGCTGCGCCCCGAGGGCCGGATCATCCCCTCGCCGGTGGACGGCAAGGAGAACCGCGTCTACCGGGTGCCCGTCGGTGTCGTCGGCGTGATCAGCCCCTTCAACTTCCCCTTCCTCCTCTCGCTGAAGTCGGTCGCCCCGGCCCTCGCGCTCGGCAACGGCGTGGTGCTCAAGCCGCACCAGAACACGCCGGTCGTCGGCGGCTCGCTGGTCGCGAAGATCTTCGAGGACGCGGGCCTGCCCGGCGGCCTGCTGAACGTCGTCATCACCGACATCGCGGAGATCGGCGACGCCTTCCTGGAGCACCCGGTCCCGAAGGTCATCTCCTTCACCGGCTCCGACAAGGTCGGCCGCCACGTCGCCACCGTCTGCGCCTCCCTCTTCAAGCGCTCGGTCCTCGAACTGGGCGGCAACAGCGCGCTGGTCGTCCTCGACGACGCCGACCTCGACTACGCCGTGGACGCGGCGGTGTTCAGCCGGTTCGTCCACCAGGGCCAGGTCTGCATGGCCGCCAACCGCGTGCTGGTGGACCGCTCGGTGGCCGAGGAGTTCACCGAGAAGTTCGTCGCCAAGGTCACGTCGCTCAAGGCCGGGGACCCGCGCGACCCCGCCACCGTCATCGGCCCGGTGATCAACTCCCAGCAGGCGGACGCCCTGACCGGCGTCGTCGAGCAGGCCCTCGCCGAGGGCGCGACCGCCCTGGTGCGCGGTGCCCGCACCGACAACCTGGTCGAGCCGTCCGTGCTGACCGGACTGCCGGCCGACTCGGCCCTGCTGCGGCAGGAGGTCTTCGGCCCGGTCGCCTTCCTCGTCCCGTTCGACGGCGAGAAGGAGGCCGTGCGCATCGTCAACGACACCCCGTACGGGCTGAGCGGCGCGGTGCACACCGGTGACGTCGAGCGGGGCGTGAACTTCGCCAAGCAGATCGACACCGGCATGTTCCACGTGAACGACGGCACCGTGCACGACGAGCCGATCGTCCCCTTCGGCGGCGAGAAGCACTCGGGCATCGGCCGGCTGAACGGCGACACGATGCTGGACGCCTTCACCACGATGAAGTGGATCTCGGTGCAGCACGGCCGGAGCGGCTTCCCGTTCTGAGCCGCGGGACGCCGCGTCCTCCTCCCGACGTGGTCTCTTCCCGCCGGGGCCCTCGCGGACGGAATCCGACCGCGAGGGTCCGTAGCGTCGTCGTCGGGCGGCAGGGGCCACCTGCGGCGGAACGACGAAAGGCGGCCGGTCATGGTCACTCACGTGGGACCCGAGGAGCGGGGCGACGAGCGGGGAGCGCTCCTGGCCTTCATCGCCGAGCAGCGCGGCGGCATCCGGCGGGCGCTGCTCGGCCTCACGGAGGAACAGGCGTCCTCCCGTCCCAGTGCCAGTGAGTTGTCCCTGGCCGGACTGCTCAAGCACGTCGCCGAGATCGAGCAGGGCTGGATCGCCCGCGCCAAGGGCGAGGCGCCGGCCGTCCACCGGGACGAGTCGAACTGGCACGAGAGCTTCCGGCTGGTCGGCGACGAGACGGTGGAGTCCATGCTCGCCCGCTACGCGGAGGTGGCCGCCGGGACGGAGTCGTTCGTCCGCTCGGTGCCCAGCCTCGACGACACCTTCCTGGTGGCGAAGACGTCCTGGAACCCGAGGGACGAGTGGCTCTCGATGCGCTGGCTGTGTCTGCACCTGATCCGCGAGACCGCCCGGCACGCCGGCCACGCCGACATCATCCGCGAGTCCCTGGACGGCGCCACCGCCTTCGAACTGGTCGCGCGGGAGCAGGGCGGCTCCGGGGAGTGACCCTCCGCGGCCTACTCTGGGCCCCATGTCAGTGATCCGTCTCCTCGTGCTCGGCGCGGTGCGCCAGCACGGGCGGGCCCACGGCTACCAGGTGCGCAACGACCTGGAGTACTGGGGCGCGCACGAGTGGTCCCACGCCAAGCCCGGCTCGATCTACCACGCCCTGAAACAGATGGCCAAGCAGGGACTGCTGCACGCGCACGAGACCGCCCCGTCCACGGCCGGGGGCCCGCCGCGCACCGAGTACGAGATCACCGAGCGGGGCACCGAGGAGTACTTCCGGCTGCTGCGGGAGTCGCTGACCTCCTACGACCAGAAGCCGGACGTGCTCTCGGCCGGCCTCGGCCTCATGGTCGACCTCGGCCGCGCGGAGGCCCTCGCCCTCCTGGAGCGGCGGGTGCGGGCCATCGAGGAGTGGCGCAGGTCCGTCACCGAGTACTACACGCCCGAGGGCGGGCCCGGGCAACTGGGCCACATCGGGGAGATCATGGACTTCTGGGTCCACTCGGCCGACTTCGGCGCCGAATGGACCCGCGGTCTCATCGAGCGCGTCCGGGGCGGCGCCTACACCTTCGCCGGCGAGGGCGAGCCGTTCGTCGGCGTCTTGGCCGAGGGCGAGGAGAACCCGTACGCGACGGGGGAGCGGCACCCCGGGGACGACCGCTGACCGAGGCCGGTCGATGCCGCCGGGGCGGGGCTAGTGGTGGAAGCTGGTGGCCGCGTTCCGGTCGTGGGTGAAGGGGCGCGGCTGCCGGCGCAGCTCCGGCAGCAGCCGGGTCAGGTCCTGCACGAACAGGTCGGCGAGGTCCTCGGAGAAGCCGTTGCGGCACACCACCCGCAGCACCGACAGGTCCTGACGGTTCGCCGGGAAGGTGTACGCGGGCACCAGCCAGCCCTGCTCCCGCATCCGCCGGGACACGTCGAAGACGTCGTACGCCGTGACGTCGTCGGCGGTCGTGAACGCGAACACCGGCAACTGGTCGCCCCGGGTCAGCAGCCGGAAGTCGCCGAGCGCCTCGATCCGCGAGGCGAGCCCCCCGGCCACGTCCCGCGCGGTCTGCTGCACGGCCCGGAAGCCCTCGCGGCCCAGCCGCAGGAACGTGTAGTACTGCGCCGCGACCTGCGCGCCCGGCCGGGAGAAGTTCAGCGCGAAGGTCGGCATGTCGCCGCCCAGGTAGTTCACCCGGAAGACCAGTTCCTCCGGCAGCGCGTCCGCGTCCCGCCACAGCGCCCAGCCGACGCCCGGGTAGACCAGCCCGTACTTGTGCCCGGACGTGTTGATCGACGCCACCCGCGGAAGGCGGAAGTCCCACGCCAGGCCCTCGTCGAGGAAGGGCGCGATCATCGCGCCGGACGCCCCGTCGACGTGCACCGGGACGTCGAGGCCCGTGCGCTCCTGGAGTTCGTCCAGCGCCGCGCACAGCTCGGCGATCGGCTCGTACGACCCGTCGAAGGTGGAGCCCAGGACGCCGACGACCCCGATGGTGTTCTCGTCGCACAGCTCGGCGGCCGCCCGCGGGTCCAGGTGGAACCGCTCGCCCTCCATGGGGACCTGACGGGCCTCCACCTCCCAGAAGTTGCAGAACTTGTCCCAGCAGACCTGGACGTTGATGCCCATGACGAGGTTCGGCCGGGCGTCGCGCGAGGGGTACCGGTCGGCGTTCCTCCGCGCCCAGCGCCGTTTCAGCGCCATCCCGGCGAGCATGCACGCCTCGCTCGACCCGGTCGTCGAACAGCCCACGGCCGCCGACGGGTCGGGCGCGTGCCACAGGTCCGCGAGCATCGCCACACAGCGCCGCTCCAGCTCGGCGGTGCGCGGGTACTCGTCCTTGTCGATCATGTTCTTGTCCCGGCACTCCGCCATCAGGGTGCCGGCCTCCGGCTCCATCCAGGTGGTGACGAAGGTGGCCAGGTTCAGCCGTGCGTTGCCGTCCAGCATCAGCTCGTCGTGCACCAGCTGGTACGCCGTCGAGGGCGCGATGGGGTCGGCGGGCAGCCGGTGCTTGGGCGGCGCCTCGGTCATGTCCCCGATCGGGTTGGCCGGTCCGAGGAAGGGGTTGACGGACAGGGTGTGCTCGTCGTGCTGCGAGCCTTCGTGAAGCGACACGGATGCCTCCGGGTCTCGGGAGCGGATGGGTCGGACGGGTGCGGGAGCGGAGGGGCCGGACGGACGGGCCGGCGGCGGGGGCGGGACGG